>NZ_AXBW01000029.1:0-199697 GCF_000475355.1 Marinobacter sp. C1S70
CAGATACCTTGACAGTTACCGGCGGCATGCTATTATCGATGCAGGCAAGCAACGTTCAATTCCATCACGGTTAGATTTGGAAGAATCATGTTAACCATTGGTAGGATTGTTTATTGTTCATTTTTTTCCCACGTCTATAGTGGAAAGTGTTCGTTTAAACATATATCTGTATCACTTGGAGTGGAAAATGACGACGGAAAAACAACCAACTGAAGCACAATTTGAAGTTATTAAAGCAGTCGCTAACTTTTCGGCAAAACCAATGCGAACCCCTGTATTACGCAACCCAGATGAATATGGCATGGATTATGAGGACTTGTTCTTTCCATCTTTAGACGGCGTCCCTCTTGAGGCTTGGTACATCCCCGCAGCAAAAAAATCTGACCTTTTAATTATTGCAAACCACCCACTGCCAATGAATCGCTATGGTTTAGCAGGACACCTTGATCCTTGGACAGTCATGGATCCAACAGAAATTAATTTTTTATATGAAATAAAACACCTGCACGATGCCGGATACAATATCCTAACGTATGATTTACGTAACCTAGGCCGCAGTGGTACCGGCAACAATGGTGCTTGTGGTGTTGGTCGTTATGAATGGCGAGATTGTATAGGTGCAAAACAATACGTTGATAATCACCCCGAGCTATCAAAAATGAAAGTCGGATTACTAAGCCGTTGCACCGGTGGTAACGCTCAGTATGAAGCGATTTCACGCCATCCAGAATTGTTTGAAAATGTGTCTTGTATGGTGAGTCCACTAGTAGTCTCAATGGAAGCCTTTACTAAAAACTACGCGAACTCTGTTCTTGACGGGGCTGGTGACTTCCCAGAAATACTGGATTTTGAGCAAATCAAAGCTGGCGGTTTAAAAAATGCAGAAATGACACCACACTTATTTGCAAAAGATGTCAAAATGCCAACACTGGTTGTGCAAGTTCGTGGAGACAAGTGGACTGAAGATTCTGATGGTCAGAAAACCTATGAGCTATTGGGCTCTGAAGAGAAAGAATTGTTCTGGATTGAAGGCACAACGAGACGCTGGGTTGGCTACAATTACTTTGGTCAGAATCCAGAAAAATTACTTGGCTGGTTTGATAAGTACATGAAGTAATCTGCTAATTTATGACGTTAACCTGTCAAAGCATGGGTTTGATACTATCTATCAAACCCTTTTCTTTAAGGGAAAATCTATGTCAGTGGCAAGTCTCAATGAAAAGATTAATGATCTTGATGTTGTGGAAATTAAACCCTTAGATTTTGATTTTTTTTGAAAAGTAAGGGAGGTCAATGTCGATTATCGCCCGTTTGCTCGCTCACGCAGTAAAAGTTTTCAAAGTTAGTATTGGACGTTCAAGGACGCTGGCGACGCCATAATGTTCATTAATATAACGTACAAGCCAGATTACTTAGTCATGGTACGAATCTACATTTAGTCAAAAGTCACTCATAACAAAGACGGTATGGCTCGAGATAGGCTGCAATCATTGCGAAAGCGATGCAAGACCGTTCTCGCGAGCAGATGACCAATGATGGTCTGAACTAAGGCCGCCAAATATCAATAACAGAATAGCCTGAATCTTTAGCATCCGTTGGTGTTACGTTGTAGTATCGTTTAAACTCACGGGTGAATTGCGAAGCGTTGTTGTAACCAACCTCCAAAGCTGCTGTACTCACACTGGCACTTTCATGAACAATTAAAGCCCTCGCTTTTGATAGCTTAACTTTCTTGGCGTACTGCATCGGCGACTCCCCCGTTATCTGTTTGAAGCTTCTATGTAGAGATGTTGCACTCATATTAGCCAACTCAGAAAGCTGCTCAATAGTCATCTGCATGTGTGTATTTTTCTTGATAAACTCGATAACTCGGTAAATCCGAAATTGGGGTGAATGATCTTGCGTTAGGGAGAACAATGAGTAGCCATGCACACTTTGAAGCGCTCTAAACAGTAACTCTTTCTTCAACCCTTCGCCAAGAACATTGCACTCAGTTGGATTAAGTAGCACCTCGGCTAACCTACCAATAACTGACTTAATTTGAGGGGTTACTTCCGCTGGCTCTACGCCTGACAGATGAGAAGTTAACGGTCGCGAATGAAAGTCCATATTCTTTGACACCTCCTGTAAGAGGGATATTTCACTTTCAACAAAGAAACCAAATGCAGGCTCTTCCTTACTAGCCACAGTTTTACAAGTAAGTGGGGTTGAGACTGATACGATTAAGAACTGGTCGCGGTTGTAGTAAAATTGCCTGCCTCCAAACAGCCCCCGCTTTTCTCCTTGGCAGATTATAGCTAACCCAGCTCCATAGAGCATAGGATTCAGAGCAATAGATTTCTCAATGTAGAACAGTTTGATACCTGATATATGCGTATCAATAAATGACAACTCCTCGTTAATCGAATATATCTTTTTCAATTTTTCAATTGTGTTTATCTTAAGCATTTGGGGGCCTTAACAGGTAAATATGAAAAAATTATGTCATTTACTGCCCTAATTTTCTATTTTTTCATCAAGTGTTGGTAGCTTTATGTTATAGGCTAGGGGATGTGAACAATTTTTATCATTAGAAGCCTAACCTCTGAAGTTCTATTGTTTAGCAAGCCAGTCGTAAAAATGCGCCACGCCCGCTTCTAAAAACGGTTCTATGGGGCCGTGTTCTTCTTCGCCTGATAAATAAAGTGCACGTCGACCTTTCTCTAACAATAGGCAGGCTTCTTCATCTTCTACGGCTGTTTCCATATAGGCCGCTTTTTCCGCTGCAAAGTAGTCTGGCATATCTTTATAAAGCGCTTTTGGATAATAAAATTCAACGTGGTTTACACATTCGCCGGCACCCTTGGGATAAATCGTGCTGACGACAATAATATCTGGGTACCGAGTATAAGAAATATTAACGCTATGTACTACCCACTGTGTCAGCTGTATTTAAGGCCAGTTGCACGTGTGTCAAATGGGTACTTTTCAGGAATCAGTGAAGTAGTTGTCATCAAGATAGACGCAATATAACTGGTCTTGGGTACTGAAATCCGCAATGAGATATGTGAAAGCCCTTACCTCAACATGTTGCATGTTCAAGTGATGGTCTGTTTTTTGTGCTTCATGCGCCAAAATCGAAGTCGCGTTGAATGATGTAGTCACTGAATGAGGCTGTGGCTGGTGGAGCTCGAAGTGGCGGCATTAGAGAATCGTTTTTTGCTTCAAGAAGAGTCTGCTTGTCAAGGTGCGCCAAAATCTTATGGATAACAGCCGGATCCGTAATACAAGTAATAATTTTGACGTTGGTTTTTTCACAAGCCTCACAGACTGTGATGTCAATATTGAATACTCTTTTTAACCTTTGTGCCCACGACATGCTTCGCGCATGGTATGGTTTATCTGAATCTTTCAGATGCTCTGCTAAGCGAGGGCTATTCTTACCGCGTTGTGAAGCCGTTACCTCGGCACGCACCTTAGCATTGGGAGCAAACACGCCATAAAACCTCGTAAGGTTTAGCCTCGGCACTGGCACCAGTGCCGCGAGCTTGCCTATGAAATCCAAGGGAGTAAAAAAGACATGTGTGGTACCGTCTTGATAGGGAGTTTTCAGTTGATATCTTACTTTTCCTGAATCGGTTAGACTCAATCGTTGCTCGCTTAACGCTGGCCTTGAGATATATCTGCATAGCCTTTCCAGTTTGTCAGTTTGATGGCTGTCTGCAAACACCCCAGCGTGTAAGCTAAAACCGTTTATTTGAGCTAATTGACCGTAATGTTGTTCGTCTTTGGCAGGTAAGGTTTGCAAGGCAAAGACTTTTTTGCCTGTATCTGGTCCTACAGCAATGCGGTAATTGACAGAGGCTGCTTGCAAGGGCAGTAAACTATCTTCGTCATCCATGGGTAAATCGAGAAATGTGTTGTCCATATCCCGTTGAACGAGCCCGGCCTTCTCCAAGTAGGTCGCGATGCGATGGCTAATGACATTCACGAGGGTTTCCATATCATTGTGGTTTGGTGCTTTAACGCACTTGAATTTGGACTGTCCACACTCCTGAGTGATAACGCCTTCCAAAAAGAGCATGTGAAAGTGAATATTGAGATTCAGTGCACTACCAAATCGCTGAATGTAAGTCACCGCTCCTGTGTTTGCTTGCTTCTTAAGATACCCAGCCCGATGCACAATATCGCAAGAAATAGCACGATGAATGATTTGCATGATTTTACTTAAGTGTGAGTTATGGTGATTTCTGGTGTACGGGGAGATAGAAGGATGGCGTATCCTGTTGATTGATTCCGGCAAGAATCACAACCCACAGAGAATGATACGCCATGACCCAGTCTACCCTGAGAGCGCTTTCACAACCAGAAGAACAGGTAACAGATCCGCTGACCGAGTTGTTACGCAGCGGTGCCCGCGAGTTGATCGCACAAGCCGTTGAGGCCGAGCTCCAAGTGCTACTGGAGCAGCATGCTGAGCATCGGCTGCCGGATGGTCGCAAGGCCGTGGTGCGCAATGGCTATTTGCCCGAGCGTACCGTCCAGACCGGCATCGGCAATGTCGAGATCAAGGTCCCCAAGGTCAGGGATCGCAGCGGCTCCGGAGTCCGCTTCAACAGTGCTTTGTTGCCGCCATACCTGAAGCGAGCTCGAAGTGTCGAGGAGCTGCTGCCCTGGCTGTATCTGAAGGGTGTGAGTACCGGCGATTACCAGGATGCACTGGCTGCATTGCTGGGCGATCAGGCCAAGGGGCTGTCCGCCAACACCATCAGCCGGTTGAAGCAGCATTGGATTGACGATCACCGGGAGTGGTGTCAGCGAGATCTGAGCCAAAGCCGCTACGTGTACTGGTGGGCCGACGGCGTATACAGCAACGTGCGCATGGATGACCGCCTCTGCCTGCTGGTGATCATCGGCGTGACGGAGCATGGGCGCAAGGAGCTGGTTGCGGTTGAGGACGGCTACCGCGAGTCGGAGGCCAGTTGGTCAGAACTGCTGTCGGGACTGCGGGCCCGAGGCCTGACGACCAGCCCGAAGCTGGCCATCGGCGACGGCGCTTTGGGCTTCTGGAAAGCACTGGCCAAGTGCTATCCGGACACCCGCCATCAGCGCTGCTGGGTGCACAAGAGCGCGAACATCCTGTCCGCGCTGCCAAAGTCGGTGCAACCGAAAGTCAAGGCGGCGCTGCATGAGATCTGGATGGCGGAGACGCAGGACGAGGCGCACAAGGCATTTGACCGGGCGCTGGTACGCTTTGAGTCGAAGTATCCCGGCGCCATGGAACGGCTGCGCAAGGATCGTGAGGAGCTGCTGGCGTTCTACGACTTCCCGGCAGAACACTGGGTCCATATCCGGACGACCAATCCGATCGAATCGACGTTTTCGACGGTGCGCCTGAGAAGCAAGAGAGCGCGGAACTGCGGCTCCCGAGAGACCACGCTGGCGATGGTCTACAAGCTACTGGAAACCGCGCAGAAGCGCTGGAAACGGATCAAGGGATTTGATCTGCTGGCCCTCGTGGTCAACAACGTGAAATTCAAGGATGGGGAACAAGTACAGGATCAGTCAGGCAGGAACGCCGCCTGAGCCCGTACACCAGATTTGACAATAACTCGCCTATTTATGGTGACCGTTGTTAGGCGATATGCTAGAGATTAAGGCCAGGCAGTATGGCCTTAATGCAAAATGTCTAGACCCTGAATGGGTTTTCGATGTAGAGCTTTGTAAATCTTAATTCAAGGAGTTTCCTGGAATAATCTCTTAAGGTCTAATAAAGTTTTAGTGTGGCCAATTTTGTGTAGTCCGCTTTCAATGAGAGATCGTATAATGTCTTGGATGTCATTATTAAGTTCCTGTTCGGCGCAGAATTGTTTGAGTAAAGCTTCATAAGTTTTTTCATGGTTGCCGAAAAGGACATCTCTGTTAATGACGTGCGTTGATTCAGGTTTAGATGTGTTGATTGATGCCGTTTGGGTATCGCGTAGCGCGAGAACAATGGCGATTCGAGCGAGGACGTTCGGAGTGATCCGTGTTTTTGTTTGCAAGAACTGCAGCCTGTCCCAGGTCTTTTTACTCAACTGAATGCGGGTGGGAAACATTTCAGCTCGCCTCCTTTTGGTGCCAAAAATAACCTTCACGGACGCGAGTCGCTCCGGCTTTTGAATTATATTCGAGCTTATAGGCCCGGGATATGTCGGGTGCGAGATCAGCATAGAATGATTCATCCACCTCAGTGTCTGTAGAGAGCACAATCATCTGGTGGCTTGCGATAGGGAAATAGCCTTCTATCAGCTTGGTTCTGTGCTCGGAGTCTAGCCTCCCTAATGGAGTATCGACGATCATAGGCAGCTGACGTCCGGAGGTTTTTGCAAGCGCCTCAAGAACAGCAATTGCAAATATCTGTTTTTCACCAGCTGAAAGCTCGTCTTTCGCTATCGTCCGCCCGTTACCGGTCAATAGTTCTACGTGGAAGGTCTTTGGGTTGATCCGAATTTGTAGATCCATGTCCTCTTTCCGAGCAAGTTTGGCAAAGCACTCGGTGAACTGGACTTCAAGGTCTCGAACCTTGGCGGTCGCTGTCTGATCGACATAGTCCGTGAGCAAGCCATTGGCGTTGTTGACGTAGTCGATAACTCTCTTTTGGTCGCTCAGCTTCGCAGCAGTTTCGTACAGTCGGTCAAGCCGGCGGGCTATTTCGACGGCTTCATTAGCTGCGTCTTTTCCTTTCGCCCGCGCTGACTCGATTTCAGCATCTAACCTGCCAAGTTTTTGCTGTAGCTGCTGCAAGTTTTCGAAATCAGAGGCAATCAAAGAATCGTCCGGAGCGCGGGCCAGAGATGCGCCAATTTCATCGAGTTCCGCTTCGATGCACTCCAGAGCATCAAACAACTTAATCACGTCCTGCCGTTGTTTACTGGCGTCCTCGAATGCTGAGTATATTTTCCCTGCTTGAGAGGGCGTTAAGTCGTGAACCAAAGTCTGGGATTCGAGGTCTTGATGGGAGTTGCCCAGTTTATCCATCTCAGCGAGCACGATAGCCAAAGAATCGGGTGCCAGCTTTGAATCGAGAGCGTCTTCCAGGTGTGTTCGGTATTCGTTGTGGATTCTGTGTTCCTGCAAAAGCCCCTGAAGCTGGAGGTCTTGCTCAATCTGCTCTTTAGTTCTTCGGCAAAAGTCCTCTGCCAAGGCAATGGGTGCGGCGTCGGATATAAGGCCATTGATGTCGGATATTAAGTTATCTCGCTCGCTTTGGAGCTGACTCAACCTGGCTTCTAGCTGAGCCCGAGATGTGGAGAAATGTCCCCCCCGATCATCGATGTCTTTTTGGAGTCTGTTTGCGCGGTCTTGTAACTCAGCGCGCTGAGCGAGGATGGTTGAGATCTCTTGACGGACGATCTCAACTTGCTTCCGACAGTGCGTCAGTTTGGACTGTTCAGCATCGATTTGTGACTGCATTTCCTGAGCTGACGATCGTTTAGCCAGGTTTCGATTAAGAACAGTGAGATCGCCGGAGAGCCGTTCCACGACGTCAAGCCCGAGTAATTTCTTGATAGACTGTTCGAGGGCTATTCCTCCGGAATCATCAGCTAGTTGGGCGATTTTCTCACCATCAAAAAAGAATAAGTCGGATACACCTGCAGGTATCAGTTCATTCAGAAAATTCTGAGCTTGCTCGTAGCTCAGACCTTTAATAGGCGTATCATTCTCCAAGACAGTGAGTGTTTCCTTAACGCCTTTGCCCTTTCGTTCCCATTCACGCTTAACGTGGTACTGGCTTTCCGTTCCGAGCTTTGCGTAAGTGAATTTGAGCTCAACAGACGAAGAGTTGGCAGAGCGACCAGTCTCTCTTGAGTGATGGATGGCGTCGAGCAGAAACTCATCATAGCGCTTTTGGGAAACTGCACTGCCCAGACACAAACGTCCATAGAGCGCCAACCTTACGCCCAAAAGGATGCTTGTTTTACCCGCGCCATTTAAACCGCCAAAAAGAATGATGGGCCGTGTTTTGGCCGCACGCTTTTCGGGCGTGAGGTTGAAGGAGTTTTTCCCTTCGTAGACTCGAAAGTCGGTAAGCGTAAGCTCTTTAATCAGCATTAGTTCAAAAACTCTGAAAATTCGTCTTTCACTTCCTCAACGTACGATTTGCCACGCTTACGAAAGGAATGGTTGCGCTCATTGATTGCGTCGAGATCCTCCCAATCTCTTTGGAGGATACTCTCCAGGCTGTTCAGTATGCCCCTTCGATTGCCTAGACCCGATACTTGAAGTTCTGCTTCCAGCATCTTGCGAACAAGCGCTGATGGAACACCGTATTTTTCTGCGAGCCTCTCAAGTGTTTCGGAATCTGCTCGTGTAAATGCGCCAGCATCGTCCTCTACCCAGTCAAGGTCCTCTCCATAGACCTCGCGATAAATCCGCGGCAGGGAGTCTTCCCAGTCCGGTTCATTTGGGTCGCGTAGCCATTCTCTTCTTATCATGTGTAACTCGGGGCGAGTAATCAGTTCGATAGACTCACCACTCTCGTTAATCCCCTTCTCAATAGTGAGCAATTCACGGAGGAATTCTTGGCGCTTGGACAGCCAATAGGGGCCCGGAATATGGCGTACTTCTCGCACACTGTCATCACTGATGTCGCCCGAGTTGTAAGAGACCCTTCCTGTTCTTCGCCGAAAGTTGCGATACTCCTCAGAGTTTTCTGGTTGGCGGGACATGTATAGTTTGTTTCTGAACGCCAACAAAGGCTTCATCCAATTGGCACCCGACTCGATAAGGCCATGCAGCGCTTTATCGTCAGTCACAACGGTGCACGTCCAGCACCCGAAACGGCTGTTCCCACACGAGGGCGTACTTTTATCGATTACCAGCGGGCACTCGCCTTGGTTCGACCCTTTGTACAATTCGAGCAACTCTTGGTTTGATCCTCCCCATGGGCATGGGGCACTCATTAGGTACATCCACACTTCGTCTGCGGACCAGCTTTCGATGGGCATATACGTGTAGGCGTTTGGAAGAGAGCTGTGGCGGCTAAGGGCAGAACCATCGATTTTATGTTTCGCGATAACCTGGGCGCGAGACGCACTCTCTTGGCTGCGAGAGCCCAACACTACAACGGCCTCACCAAATTTGGCGACCTTATCGAGAATAAACTCACTCACAGGGTCTATTTTCATTCGCTCTGTACACCAGCGGAACGTCTGATTTGGCGCAGGATAACCACGACCGAGCAAATTCACCCAAAAGGTTTGATCTGTCTTTGGCACAACACTGTGTGCACTGATAGGTAGGCCCTCTTTCGGCGCTGCCTCATTAATCAGCTTTATTACTCTCTTGATCATGTCGACCACGACAGGGGTCTCAACCAAGGTGTCAGACGAGACCACATAAACATGTTTGGTTCGCTTTTCGGCAGGAAGCTGCAGTAGTGCCATGTAGATCAAGGAAAGAACGCAAGTAGAGTCTTTTCCTCCACTGAAGCCAATAATCCAGGGCCGGTCGTCAGAGCAATATATGTTCTGAATTTCGCGCACTAGGTCCACTAGAGGGCGATTGCCAAGAGAAAACTCCTGAATCATGGATAGATGATCCGGGAAAACGAACTGTTCCTGCGCAGTCATGTCTTAAGCGACTCCTCGTATTCCTGCTCGGAAGGGGTGAGAGGAACACTTAATTGCTGTTTGATGTAGTTGCCCGTGAGGACGACGCTACTGCGAGCCTTGCTAATGCGACCGTGATGCATTGCTCGACCTTCCCACTCATTGTTAGCTCGTGCCCAATCAATGTCTTGAAGACCTTGCAGTATCCGGCTCCACTGAGATTTTGGCTTGAACAAAAGGTCGGCGCCTATTTGGCCCATGGCCTGCAGCATGACGCCATGGGCATGAACGTATTGCTCACGGAGCTCGCAGGTCGCTACTTTCTTTTCCAGAGCGAGTTGCCAGTCTCTCATGTTAGCCGCGACTTCATTCCAGTATTCAATTGCCAACTGCTGCTCGTCCTCGCTAACCAGGTCACTCTTCCCTTTCATCAGCAGAGCCTTTGAGGCGTTCTTGATAGCCGACAACGTAAAAAGTTTGCTGCTTCGGTTGGATATGCTGGACCTCTCCATTTCCGTCAGCCGGGAGAATACCTTCACCTCACGAGCAACAACTCGGGCTAGTTCGGATAAGTGATCCCGGTGGTCATAGAGCGTGCTGATAGAGTCGCTTGGCCGGACAGCGTGCTTGTTGAGATCCGCGAACATTTGCTGGCTGCGCTTCAGACCTTCGTCAATAAAGAACAACACAGGGACGTTGTCGTAACCGAGTTCTGGATTTTGTTCAATTGCCTGAACGATGGCCTCACGGCGGTGTTGGCCGTCGTTGATCAGGATTTTTGCATCCATGGGGATCGACAGTAGCCCCAGGTTTTGAGCGATACCTGTGTCGGTACTGGGTTCAAACGAGACCTGACCATCTACAGACGCTGTGATTCCCGAAAGCGTATAGTCCGTTGGGTTGTCGACCAAATAGCTGACAATGTCTGGTATTCGGGTTCGATTCAATACTCGTTGAGCTCTCAGTTCTGGAGGAACCTCCTGCCCATCGAAGATGAAAATTTTTGGTATTAGTCGTAACGGGCACATGGCCACGTAGCAAGGCCGTCCGGACTGAACGCCTCTCGCTGCCGGGAAGGTGTGGGAGAACTCGGCCATGAGGGTCTCCGGGAATGGAAGTTAAAAGTTGGAGTGGAAGTTAATTTACCTAAAACAAACTTCCGGGTCAACGTGGCCAGGGCGAGGTTTCAGATTGGAGAGTTGTCTAAGTTAATGAAATCGTTGAGAGAGTAAGATCTTGGGATTAGTCGTTCGTTAGCAGAGCTTCGCTTCATCACCGTTACCTGCTTGGCCGGTGTCTCGCTGAAACTTACGTGAATTGGCCGGTCTTGGCCATAGAAATACATCCTATCGAATTCGAGGTTTTCCGCGATCCATTGACTGACCTCGAACATGTCCTCATCTTCGACGATAAAGTCCACTGCGGCGCCCCCGCGCATGCAGATGGGGTTGCCTAACCTGTTCAGTTCATGGGATGCGTGCTGATCTAGTTTCGGAGCGATCCTACGCCGTATATTTTTGCTCAGTTCTGACGAGCAAAAGCCATAAGTGAGCTTGATCATGCCGAAATAGTCCACGATAGGATCGATAAGATTATTGGCTAGGTCGAGGAGGGCGGTGTAAGTCTCTGGTTGGAGCGGGTGATTCTCGATTTTAAGCGACTTCTGCGTCTCGCCGCATTCAATCAGGTCGCGATATTTGAAGTATTGGCCGCAGGGATGATCGAGGCTCGGAATTTCAGTACTCCTTGTCAGGCTGTGTCCTTCTATTGCCCATCTCTTGTCGCGCAGCGCGTTCTGGAAATCTCTGTCAGGAGGTCCGAAGCCGCTAAAATCGCCAACTCCCAGTTGTTCAAGCGCTTCATCAAAACGCAATTGTTCGGCATAGTTTTCCTGATCCTCATGCATATACCTGCTCTTCAGGTAGAGGTTGGGAGGGGCAAACTCATCACCGTATTGGTAAACATCGATCCGCTGATTTCTCAAATTAATCTTGGTGCGAACGAGCATTTTCGGAATGGCCTTTCCGAAGAAGTCGTCGTAACTCATGAGGGAAAGCTTCCCGGAACGGATGTGGATTTTGACTAGATCGGCAGAACTTGGGTCTCCGAATAGGCTAGATGCACATGTGATGTAAATTCGGAGGACTGGGGGCAATCTTGGTATTAACTCAGTGTGTAGTTGCAGTGAGTGATCGTCATGCAGCCACCCCAAGCCCTGTTCAGAGGCTTCGATACAAGCAGACAGGATCGCACTCTTATCTAATACTTGAACGAGATGATCTTCTCCGATTGTTTGGGCATTCGCTAGGGTCCCAAAAAAATGTCTGACATCTTCCTTGAGCTTGTCAGGCATAGGGCGTGGGGGAGCGCTCCGGAAGAATCGTAGTTCGGCAAACTGAACAATCAGATCGTGTTTGCGAGCCTGTTCAGCCCTCGCTAATGCTACCGCTCCCTCCTCATTCTTGACGGTCTCAAGAATTCTCAATGCGGCGGGATAGGAGTCCAGAAATCTCCGAATGTCATTGAGGTTTTCGATCTCGCTCGGCCTGGGTTTTCTGCCAAAATCTAGCCAGGTGCTCCACAACTTTTCGAAAATATCCTTGTTGTTTTCATACTTCCGTAGACTAGCCGGTGCCCGGGGCTCAGGTTTCTGGCTGTTTAGCGGTCTCTTCGCTCGAAGTAGTCGAGGGCGGCTTCGTTTAACGCTTTTTCTAGCCAGGAAGTCAGCCTTCGCTGCATCCGTCTTGAAAGCGTAAAAAATCCCCGGAGCTATTGGAACAGGCTCTGTTCTGAGCACTGATTCAATGTAAGTTGCCAGCTCGCCTTGTGAAAAATACTTTTGGAAGGTGTTTCGTGAGGTGCGCACACCATCCCTGAAAGGCAGGCCACCCCGAGCATTTGCGTTCTCTAGCATCGCAGATACGATTAAGATCTCTGACGCAAGTTCATAGGCACTGGTCAGGACGAGGTGACGTTCCTCCGGCACCTCGATGACATTAATTACGAACCCTAGATTGACGATGTCTGCTGTTTTCTTTTCTGCATTGGGAGAATAATAAGGATCCCATCCGGCTACGTTAATATTGCTATCTTTTAGGAGCTGAACATCGTTGCCCTTGCCGCACCCGTAGTCAAAGACTGACCTCGTCTGATCAAGGTACCCATATCGCGCAAGGCTTTGCATCGGTGCCGATAGTTGCGTTCGAGTGAGGGCAGTTAAATGTCGGTGAATTTCTGACCCGCTTTCGATGGCTGACAGGTTCTCTGTAGTTTCATTGGCTAGAGGCACCAGGGCGTGCTCGGAAACCTCATAGCCTTTTAGCTCCAAGAGGCGGTTCCAATCCTGTAGAAAACCTATTCTGGTTGTATCGTCGAATAAACCGATACTCTCAGCCTCTTTGGTCAGCTCCAAAAACCGTTGAGAATCTGGGTGAGAGGATGGCAGCAGAAGTTCTTTGCGGTGAAGGATGGGGGGATTATTTGACTCTGAATAAACTCTGTATCGGCACTGCCCTGTATTGAGGTTAACCTTCCATGATTGTTCGAGAATCGGGAAAGCTTCCTCAAAAAAAGTTGGATAGTTCAGGAAAGATATTTCGGGAGCACTTTCTCGGATCTTAATGACGTTGTACTGGGCTCCTGGAGTAATCCTGGCCTCGGCTTTGCGCACAGCTCTGCGGCTTTCGTCGTCAAGTTCAGAAAGCGCGGAGGTATGTAGATACCTGTAATCAGCGATCTTCTTGCCAATAAACCTGTTTGATTTTTCCACGGGGGCTGAACCGAATGTGCCGACACCTATTCTATTAATGGACTAGCGTACACCAGAGGGTGATGAATCTGGAGCCAAGTCGGTCGGAAGAATTGCTGGTATTGGTCCGGGTGATGAATTATGTCATTAGTACTCCATCGTCCGAGCCAGTGATATTAGAGGCTTGATTTTGTTCGAAAGAGCAAGCCCCACGATTTCCGGAGTTCCAACCTCCTCTTCGGTCAAGGTCAGGCCTTCGACGTATGGCTGTATAGTCTGTTCCCAGGACTTGTTGCTTCTATCTCGGTGCACCCTGAGAGCATTCACTTGCTGTTCAATGAATGGATCAATGAACTTATCTTTGGGCAGAAATCGCCTGGCTGCGAAACTTTTGAAGATTCGAAACTAAACAGAAGCGAACATTCGATGCATCCCCAATTACCGGTCTTCTCACTCCCCGAAACGGGCAAAAATCGCCTTTCAAGACCCCGGCAATGGAACGGGCGGACACACGGTTCTGGCACGTCGATCGCCAGTGTAATGGGTGCATGTCCGGTTGTTCGGGTGAGGCACCACAGGAATACACCAATCGCATGTCCAGATAATTCCTGATT
This sequence comes from Marinobacter sp. C1S70, assembly GCF_000475355.1. Lineage (NCBI taxonomy): Bacteria > Pseudomonadati > Pseudomonadota > Gammaproteobacteria > Pseudomonadales > Marinobacteraceae > Marinobacter > Marinobacter sp. C1S70. The sequence goes on from NZ_AXBW01000029.1 coordinate 13,935, forward strand.
TGATGCACAGACAGGGTGCAGCGACGGAACGCTTTGGAAATGACATGGCCTAGCTCCTGGGTGCTGACCTACGTTCAAGATTGGTATCGAACATTCAGGTATTAAAGGTCATGTTGGTAACGCCTTGCTCTGTCGAGCATAAGGTGCGCAATCCGCTGTCCCAGTTCGAAACCTTCCTGCACAGTCACCAGCTGCGCGCTTGGTTTATCTCGCCCCCAGGCCTCCCCGGCCTGTCGAGAGGCAAAGAAAAGGACATCGCAACAAAACGCACTTCGAATGTCTCCCGATGCGGCCACCGACACTAAAGAGACGACCGCGTCCTCCGGCTCAAGCGAAACCACTCTCTGTGGCGTAATCGTCATGTTGATCGGGTTGTTCGTCTGCGGGCAACGCGATTGCACCTGCGCCCGTTCGCCAATAACGGTTGGAAACATCAAGGCATCCAGTGCACACCAGGTGTAAAGGGGCCGATCGTTGATGACAAATGCATGCGGGGTTTCTCGCAGTGTGATGCCGGAGCCGATCAGCCGTCCCTGGCCGTCGTACTCGATGGTCCCGCAGGGCAGTTTTTCCAGCACCAACTCTGCCTCATCAGTCGTCCAGTTGAGCGACTTCGCGAGCCGCTCAACAGTGACCGGTTGTCCCAGGGCAAGCTCGCGCAACAGCGTCACATGAAGCGCGGCTTCCCTTTCGCCGGTCAGACCCAGCCGTTCCACGATCTCATCCATGTTATACATTGGCGGCACCGTCTTATCCCGCACAGCACGACAATTGCTTCACGTCCTTGGTGAAGGTTTGGGCACAGAGCTTGAGCCCCTCCACCATGGTCAGGTACGGGAACAGCTCATCGGCAATGTCGTTCACGGTCATACGCGCACGCAGCGCCATGACGGCCGTCTGGATCAGCTCACCGGCTTCGCCCGCGACGGACTGGACACCCAGCAATCGTCCGCTGCCACGCTCAGCGACCATCTTGATGAAGCCCCCGGTATCGAAGTTAACCAGGGCCCGGGGCACGTTATCGAGGGTCAGGGTGCGGCTGTCGGTGTCGTATCCCTGAGCCTGGGCCTCCGCCTCGGACAGACCGACGGTGGCCACTTGTGGATCGGTAAAGATCACCTCGGGCATGGCGCTGAGGTCGAGGCTGGCGTCACCGCCGGTCATGTTAATGGCGGCCCGACTACCACCGGCGGCAGCCACGTAGACGAACTGGGGTTGATCGGTGCAGTCCCCGGCTGCATAAATGCCGGACGCGGTCGTTTGCAGGTGGTTGTCGATCCGGATCGCGCCGCGCTCGGTAGCCACGCCGACGGCCTCCAGGTTCAGGTTCTCGGTATTGGGTGTGCGGCCACTGGCCACCAGCAGTTGCTCCGCCTCCAGGGTGCCGGCGTTGGTTTGGAGGGTGAACACCCGGCCATTGTGGGTAATCTCACTGGCCTGGGTCTGCTTGAGCACCTCGATGCCCTCGCGACGGAAGGCCGCTTCCACGGCTTCACCCACCGCCGGGTCTTCCTGAGACAGCACCCGGCTGCGGGCCAGAATGGTGACCCGACTGCCAAGGCGGGCAAAGGCCTGAGCCAGCTCGATGGCCACCACCGAGGCACCAATCACAACGAGGCGCTCGGGAATGTGATCCAGCTCCAGCGCACTGGTGGACGTGAGATAGGGCGTCTCGGATAGCCCCGGAACAGGCGGTTCGGCGGGCCGGGCACCGGTGCCGATAAAGGCCCGGTCGAAGTGCACCGTCTGCTCGCCGCCGTCGTTGAGCGTAACCGTCAGTGTGCGCTCGTCCACGAACCGCGCCTCGCCCTTGAGGACGGTAATCGCGGCATTGTCATTGAGAATGCTCTGGTACTTGGACTCGCGCAGCTCCTCCACCCGGGCCTGTTGCTGAGCCAGAAGGGCTGAACGATCCACCACCGGTGCCTGGGCACTCAGTCCGTCGTCAAACGGGCTTTCCCGGCGAAGGTGGGCGATATGCGCCGACCGGATCATGATTTTGGACGGTACGCAACCAATGTTGACGCAGGTTCCGCCGATGGTGCCGCGCTCAATCAGCGTCACCCGGGCACCGCGCTCCGTCGCTTTCAGGGCCGCAGCCATGGCACTGCCACCGCTGCCAATCACCGCAATGTGCAGGTTGTTGTCACTCATAAACGTTACTCCTTGGTTGAAGGGCTATCGCAGCAGGCGTCGTGTTTCTTTTTACGCCAGACGGCATAGCAGGTCAGGCCAATAAAAAAGACCAGTGCGGGCAAAAGCACGTAGTCGAGATAGCCGGTGAGGGCTGCCAGGCCTAAGGTTCCCAGCAAAACCACCAGTATTGGGGTAAAGCAGCACAGGGCGACCAGCACCGTGCCGATGACGCTCACCCGCAACAGGGTTTTGGGGTTTGCCATGGTTACTCCTGTTTTGCCTGAGATTGTTTCAGCGTGGACGGATAGCCGGCGTTGGTGGTGGCTTGCGTCAGTGCCTCAACGGTCGTTTTCTCGTCGTCGAAGGTGACCGTCGCATCGCGTTCTTCATAACGAACATCCACAGAGGTCACGCCCTCCACCCGGTTGAGAGCGGCCTTGACGGTGATCGGGCAGGCCGAACAGGTCATGCCAGGGACTGACAGGGTGACGGTTTGTGGTGCTGCCAGGGCCGGCAGGCTAACGAACAGGAATAACGCTGTGGCGATCAGTGATTTTTTCATGGTGCTATGCCTCTCAGTAAAATAGGGGTAAAACATAAGGGAACGCCAGCGCAGTCAGAATGAGCAGCGCGACAATCCAGAAAACAACCTTGTAGGTTGTGCGTACTTGCGGCACCGCGCAAACATCGCCCGGCTGGCAATCCTGTGCAGGCCGGTATATCCGGCGCCAGGCAAACACCATGGCCACCAGTGCCGCACCGATGAACCAGGGCCGATAGGGTTCCAGGGCGGCCAGATTGCCGATCCAGGCGCCTGAAACTCCTAACGCGATTAAAACCAGGGGACCAAGACAGCAGGCGGATGCCAGGACGGCGGCAACGCCCCCTGCGATCAGCGAACCGCGACCGGATTTGGGCTCAGACATTACGTTGGCTCCTTTCATGAGATGGATGACTGAGATAAGGTTACTCCCGTAGTCAGCTACGGAATCAACCCCCTATGTCCAAGAAACCACGTTCAATGACCATTGGCGCCCTGGCCAAGGCCGCCAATATCGGAGTGGAAACCATCCGCTATTACCAGCGCCGGGGACTGGTGGCAGAGCCTGACAAACCCTATGGAAGCATCCGCCATTACGACGATCAGGCGTTGGCGCGTCTTCAGTTCATTCGAACGGCCCAATGGTTGGGCTTCAGCCTGGATGAAATCGGAGGACTGCTAACACTGCAAGACGGCACCCATTGCGATGAAGCACGGGTACTGGGCGGACAGAAGCTCGCCAAGGTGCGTGAGAAAATTTCAAGTCTGCGGCGTATCGAGCGAACGCTGGAGGGGCTGGTGCAGGCATGTTGCACTGAGCAGGGTGACGTGAAGTGCCCGCTCATTACGTCTCTTTATAAGGGCGTAGAGGAAAACACGTCGTGAGCTTATCTACGAGAGCCAACTTCTCTGCCGGGGTCGGTTATGGCAACCAGCAAGGGGGCCGATCCGGTCGGCATCATACGTCGCCGCTTATCCCCGAGCCTACGCCAAATCTAAACGTTCGCTTTGCGACCAAGGCATCCTCTGAACTCTGCTAAACAAAAGCGAACATTTGCCTCTAGTAAGTCATCCGTGGAAACGGGGTAGAACCCGGGTGTAACGAAGAGCCAGGAGTAGACACTGAAATCCTTAACTTCTCTATGAAACATGTCACCGCGACAGGCTACCTCACTCCAAATGGGATGGTCGTTGTTGCTGGATCTGAAGCAGTATTGAAAAAGCGAGTGTCGACGAGGCAACGGCGATCATTGCGGATCTGAACGAACGCTTTCAGAGTATCGAAAAAATGGTCGGCACCATCGCCGGCGTGGCTGACCAGACCAATCTTATGTCGTTGAATGCAGCCGTAGAAGCAGCCCGGGCTGGTGAGCATGGGCGAGGATTGGACGTGGTTGCTGATAAAGTTCGCACGCTGGCGTCAAATACAGGCGTCTCTATCAAAGAAATTGCGGACGTAATTCATGCCATTCTGGAGCTTTCAAGGGGCGTCGAGCGTCAGGTACGTGAGTTGCTTGGCAAGGCCGTTGAAGGCAGAAAGCAGGTAACAGATGCTGAGTCGATCGTTGCTGAAATCCAGGGTGGCGCCAGCGATGTGCAGAATGCGATCGATGAAATTGGCCGGTGATACTGTCGTGACGCCGCCCCAGGAGGGCGACGTCACGACGAACTCGACTTTTACAGTTCTTGGGCGGTGGGCCGCAAGATAATCTCGTTAATATCGACATCGGCCGGTTGCTCGATGGCATAAACGATGGCCCGCGCCACGGCATCGGCATCAATCGCAACGCTGTACAGATCTTCTGCCGCTTTCTTGGCATTTGGATCGGTAATGGTGCTGGTGAGTTCGGTCGCTACGGCACCCGGTGAGATGTTGGTGCTGCGAATCTCATCACCGGCTTCCATCCGCAAGCCTTCCGAGAGGGCTTTGACTGCGAATTTCGTTGCGCAGTAAACAGCGGCACCGGGGAAGAGCTTGTGACCGGCGACAGAGGACAGGTTTATCACGTGGCCGCTGTGCTGTTCCCGCATGGTGGGCAACACCGCCGCAATGCCGTACATCACACCTTTGATGTTTACATCCACCATCTGGTCCCACTCGTCTACCTTGAGCGCATCCAGCGGTGCCAATGGCATCAAGCCGGCATTATTGACCAGCACATCGATCCTGCCAAAAGCTTCTTTTGCCGAGGCGGCCAGGGCTTCCACCTGTTTGCGGTCGGTTACATCGGTGACCTGCCAGATGACTTCGGCGCCCTTGGCACTCAGGTCCTCAGACAGGGCTTTCAGGCGGTCTTCTCGGCGTGCTGCTAGCACCAGTTTTGCGCCGCGGTCGGCCAGGCGGCGGGCCGTAGCTTCACCGAGGCCACTGCTGGCGCCGGTGATAATCACAACTTTGCTATTGATCAGATCGTTGGTGTTGCTCATGGTTTGTTTCCTTTTGGTGATAAAAGTTTTCTTCAGGCGCTGACTTCGAGTTCTTCCAGCGTTGGGTAATCGGTATAGCCGCGCTCATCGCCGCCATAAAATGTGCTGTCGTCCCACTTGTTCAACTCGGCGTGCTCGCGGAAACGCGCCGGCAGGTCGGGATTGGCAATAAACGGACGGCCAAAGGTGACCAGGTCACAACGGCCAGCGCTGATGCGCTTGCGCGCTTCCTCTGCGGTATAGGCACCGTTGGCAATATAAGTGCCCTTGAATCCGGCCTTGATAACGTCGATCACTTCTTCCGGGCGGCCATTGGCATGGTTGCCCTGGAAGGAATCTTCAACCACTTCCAGATAGGCAATGCCCAGATCATTGAGGCGACTGGCAAAAGCACCGAAGGTTTCCACTGGATCTTCGTCATACATGGCATTGAAGCTGCCGGTCGGGCTGATACGCACACCGACGTTTTCTTTACCCCAGACGTCGATGACCGCTTTCACCACCATCAGCGGCAGGCGCATGCGGTTTTCCACCGCACCGCCAAATTCGTCGGTGCGCTGATTGCTGCCGCTTTTGAGGAACTGGTCCAGCAGGTAGCCATTGGCAGCGTGTACCTGAACACCGTCGAACCCTGCGGACTTGGCGTTGATGGCGCCCTGACGAAACTGCTCTACGATAGCCGACATCTCACCTGCGTCCAGAGCTTTTGGTTCCGGCACATCCACCATTCCTGAATCGGCACTGATGAAGGTTTTCGCACCCTCAGGCTGGATGGCAGACGGAGCCACTGGCTTATTGCCATCTGGCTGCAGGGCGGTGTGGGAAATCCGGCCTACGTGCCATAGCTGAGCGTGTATGCGTCCACCGGCCATGTGCACGGCAGTTGTTACCTTCTTCCAGCCCACAACCTGTTCCGGGGAATGAATGCCTGGGGTAAACGCATAGCCTTTGCCCTGGGGCGATACCTGAGTGGCCTCGCTCAAAATCAGGCCCGCATCGGCGCGCTGCTGGTAGTACCGGGCATTCATCTCATTCGGGATATCGCCGGGCTGAGTGGAACGGGCCCGGGTGAGGGGCGACATCAGTACCCGGTTGGGAAGGGCAAGATCGCCCAGAAGATATGGCTGAAACAGTGGATCGTTTGGATTGCTCATTAAGTATCCTTCCTGAGGATGAAATGATTTTAATTAGACCAGTCTACTAGTCGAATGGCGAAAAAAAAGGAAGTGTCAGGCAATGCCAAGACACTGACGGAAAAAGACGGAAACAAAACGCTCCATCGGCTCGGTGCTCTTCAGGACTTTGGCTCTCAGGATGGCGCCCTCCCAGCCTGAAAGCAGAAAGCTGGCTACATCGGCGGGAACGATGGATTCATCCACTTCTCCAGCCAGTCTGGCTTCTTCAATGCAGCGCTCGAAACGCTTTTCCCAGCCTTGAAATACAGTATCCAGACGTTTGCGGAAAACTTCATCTTGGCCGGCCAGTTCCTGGCCAAGATTGCCAATGAGGCAACCGCGGGTGAACTCGCAACTGGTCATGGTTTCCTGGCCGGTGTCGAAGTAGGCGCGAAGACAATCAAGGCAGGAACGACTGGTGTCGTTGAAAATCCGATCCAACTTTGCGTCATATTCCTCGGCGAAGAAATCAATGATGGCGAGTCCGAAATCGTTTTTACTCTTGAAATAATGGTAGAACGACCCTTTGGGCACGCCGGCCGATGTTAGTACGCCGTTGATGCCTGTCGCGCCAAACCCTTTCTGGCCGATCAGGTCGGCGCCGGTCTGGATGATGTGGTAACGCGTGTCAGTGGATGTCATGGTTGCTATATATAGACCGGTCGTCTACAATGAGTCAAATTCGTATAACCCGAGACATGTTGTCCGGAATAGCCGAATTACCCCTGAACTGTATTGAAGGAGTCTGCCAGTGATCAAATCCCGTGCCGCCGTGGCATTCGCGCCTAACAAGCCGCTGGAAATCGTAGAAGTTGACGTTGAAGCGCCAAAAAAAGGCGAAGTCCTGGTTCGCATCGTTGCGACCGGTGTTTGCCACACCGATGCCTATACCTTGTCCGGCGCCGATTCGGAGGGCATTTTCCCAGCCATTCTGGGCCATGAGGGCGGCGGTATTGTCGAAGCGGTTGGCGAGGGCGTGACGTCTGTAGAAGTCGGTGATCATGTTATTCCGCTGTATACGGCCGAGTGTGGGCAGTGCAAGTTCTGCACGTCCGGGAAAACCAACCTCTGTGGCTCCGTGCGTGAGACCCAGGGTAAAGGTGTGATGCCCGACGGCACCTCCCGCTTCAGCTACAAGGGTGAGCCGGTATATCACTATATGGGCTGCTCCACCTTCTCCGAGTATACGGTGCTGCCGGAAGTCTCGCTGGCAAAAATTCCCAAGGAAGCGCCGCTGGAAAAAGTCTGCTTGCTGGGCTGTGGCGTCACCACCGGTATCGGTGCCGTGCTCAATACTGCCAAGGTGGAAGAAGGCGCCACTGTAGCCATCTTCGGCCTGGGCGGTATCGGCCTGGCGGCGATTATTGGCGCCAAAATGGCCAAGGCCAGCCGCATCATCGCCATTGACATCAACCCGGGTAAATTCGACATCGCCAAGGACCTGGGCGCCACCGATGTGGTCAACCCCAAGGATTACGACAAGCCGATCCAGGAAGTCATTGTGGAAATGACCGACGGCGGGGTGGATTATTCCTTCGAGTGCGTCGGCAACGTCCAGCTGATGCGCTCGGCCCTGGAGTGCTGTCACAAGGGCTGGGGCGAATCCATCATTATCGGGGTGGCCGGTGCCGGTGAGGAAATCAGCACCCGTCCGTTCCAGCTGGTCACGGGCCGAGTCTGGAAAGGCTCTGCGTTCGGCGGGGTGAAAGGCCGCACCGAGCTGCCGGGCTACGTGGAAAAGGCCAAGACCGGAGAGATTCCGCTGGATGTCTTTATCACTCATGACATGAAGCTTGAACAGATCAATGACGCCTTTGACCTGATGCACGAAGGCAAAAGCATCCGTTCGGTGATTCACTTCTGATGTTCCGCTTTCGCTTCCGTATGCGTTATGGTGAATGCGACGCCCAGAGCGTCGTGTTCAACGCCCGGTATGCGACCCTAGCGGGCACCGGTCATAAGTTATCTGGTGCTAAGTTCCCGCAAAGAAACGAAGAAGATCCCTGGCGACGACCGGCCACTCCCGCTCCGCCTGAAATGTGTGACTCATCCCTTCGTAGGATTTGAAATGACCACCCTCGCGTTTCGATTGGGCTCCTCCAGTCGCAAACAAAAGTAAACATTTGAAACCGATTACACCTTTATCTTTTTCGCAACGGCGTCAGTCAATGTTTCCGCCAGAGCGCGCACGCGCCGAGACTGTGATCGCCCCGGAGGAAACATCATCTGAAGAGGGGTCGGCAGCGGGCTGTACTCCTGCAACAGAGGCACCAGCCTCCCGGATTCAATGTCGGGCCCAACTTCCAGTTCTGACTTGAGGGCAATGCCAAGGCCATCAAGCGCCCATCGTCGCACTAAAGAGCCATCATTAACTGTCTTATTGCCGCGCACCGTCACACTCATTGGGCTTTTCTCGGTACCAAAGCGCCACACATTGTCAGGGATCGCTCCGAACCGCATGACCAAGCAGTTATGTCGAATCAGGTCGGCAGGCTCTTGCGGTGCGCCATGTGCAGCAATGTATGCAGGAGATGCGCAGACAATCCGGCGATGGTGTCCAAGGTTTCGGGCCCTCAAGGTGCTGTCTGTCAACGTGCCAAAGCGCAACGCAAGATCGAAACCTTGGCCAACGATGTCCACATATCCGTCGGACAGGTGCAAGTCGACTGAGATCGCGGGATGCTCAGTTGTGAAGGTCGAGATCACATCCGAAACGAAACTGCGGCCCAGACCGATCGGTGCACTGATGCGGATCGGCCCCGACAGTGTCTCGGCCCCGTGGCGGATTCGAGTGTCGAGGTCATCGATCTCGGCCAGCACCTCTTTGGCACCACTCAGCAACGTCCGGCCTTCTTCGGTCAGGCTTAGCGACCGTGTGGTGCGGTTGAAAAGAACAACGCCGTAATGTGCTTCCAGAGCGGCAAGCCGCTCGGAAACCGTGCTTGCAGAAAGGCCCACCTCACGGCCGGCAGCGACAAGACTGCCTTTCTCGGCGATGGTTAGAAAAAGGCGGATGTTATCAATCAACATTAAAAGGAAGTTCCGAATTATCTCTTTTGATCTTATCGATTTATCCGACCATGGCAAACAGTTAAATGACTCGGCCTCTGTCAGGAAATTCCGAAAACCGAAGGCGATCGGGTTACTGGAACAGGGTATCTCCGTAAAAAATAATGTCCGGATTTTCCGGATTATTATTTCGTGTTTCGATCGTTTATCCGGCAATGGAAGGCTTGTACATTTGGTCCATCGAAACCGTCGTCACAAACAGTGGCGTGCCGTGCATCCCAAGCCACTTCTGGAGAACGAAAATGAAAGCTATCGGCTATACCATTAATGGCGCAATTGACCGCGCCAACGCCTTGATCGACCTTGAGATCGAAAAACCCACCGCGACCGGCCATGACATCCTCGTCAAGGTCGAGGCCGTGTCGGTTAACCCGATCGACACGAAAATCCGCCAAAGCCGCGCTGCCGAGGGCGGTACGCCAGTGATCCTCGGTTGGGACGCCGTGGGCGAGGTTGTAGAAATTGGCGACAAGGTTAGCCAGTTCAAAACCGGCGACAAGGTCTGGTATGCGGGTGCGATCAACCGCCCCGGCACCAATGCCGAATACCACCTCGTTGATGCCCGCATCGTCGGCCACGCGCCGAAAAGCATCGAAACGTCCGCAGCTGCCGCCTTGCCCCTGACGACACTGACAGCCCAGGAGATGATCTTTGACCGCCTGAAGGTCACCGATTCCGTGCCGGGTGCCGCGAATGCCATCGTGATCATTGGCGGCGCGGGCGGCGTTGGCTCTATTGCGATACAGCTTCTGCGCGAGCAGACCGATCTGACCATCATTGCAACGGCCTCGCGCCCCGAAACGCAAGAATGGGTCAAGGAGCTGGGCGCGCATTATGTCGTGGACCATTCCAAATCCTTGTCGGAACAGATTGCAGCCCTGAACATCGGCGCGCCAGGGTTCGTATTTTCGACCAACTATTCCGAAACCTACGTGCCGCAGATCGTCGAATTCATTGCGCCTCAGGGTCGGTTTGGCCTGATTGACGATCCTGAAGTGTTTGACATCATGCCATTCAAGGCTAAGGCCGTGTCGATTCATTGGGAGCTGATGTTCACGCGTTCGCTGTTCACCACCGACGACATCGCGCGTCAGGGTGAAATCCTGGATGCCGTCGCTGCTTTGATCGACGCCGCGAAGATTCGTTCGACCGCGACCGAGAGTTTCGGGACGATCAATGCCGAAAACCTCAAGCGCGCCCATGCCCTGATTGAAAGCGGAAAAGCGAAGGGCAAGATCGTTTTAGAGGGTTTCTGAAAGGCAGGTGAGCAGGCTTGATCAGGTCATAAAATTACCTGTGAAAAGCTCAACGGATAACTTGCTGACCAAAGTGGTGAGAGATCAAGGCGCTTGGAGCGTTTGCGTTTTTGGGGTTGGCGGTGACTGCATTGATACTTGCCGCCACGGCAATGCAAAACAGGATGAGCGTATGGCACTGAACGATCTTCTCTGGCGGCGACCGCGCCATTACATGGATGTGGATGATGCACACGACCATGTTCACTGGGTCGAACTGTTCTTCGATCTGATCCATGTTGTCACGATCTTCATTCTGGGGAACTAACTTTCCCACCATCTGGACTGGCCGGGCTTCTGGATTTTCACCGGTCTGTTCCTGGCGATTTTCTACGCCTGGGCAGACAGTTCGGTCTACAACTCGCTGTATATCTCCACGGACATGCCGCATCGCGTGGCGATGGCACTGCAGATCGTGACGATGATGGTGATTGCGGCGGCGATTACAGACGTGGGCGGTAAAGGCTGGGTGTATTTCGCGCTGGGCTACGCGCTGAATCGGGCACTGACGGCCTATTTGTATTGGCGTGCGCGTTGTGTCGACAGCGCGGGTAACGAGTTGGCGCAGGAGCAGGGGCGGAATTTCTTCGTATTGGCCGGGTTGTTCGCGGTGTCGGCTTTTCTACCAAAACCACATGCTTACTGGGTTTTCGGTGCCGGCGTGGTAGCCATTCAGCTGCAGTACATGCTGCCGCGCGTCGGTACTCTGCGTTTCGAGCGCTTCGTGCCGAGTCTTGGCCATATCTCGAAGCGTTTCGGCCTGCTGATGTTGATTCTGCTGGGAGAGGGCTTCTTCAAGCTGGTGCTAACGCTGGCGGATAAGGGCATCTATAAGGTTGGCGCGGGGACGCTTTTCAATGTGACCATGGGCGGTTTGTCTCTCTTCGCGCTGGCCTGGATCTATTTCGACAGCGTCGGCAATGCGAAGCCGAAGAGCCGCCATGTCGATGTACTGGTGGGATACTGGCTGGGACACATCGCGATCCTTTGGAGCGCGGTGGCGATTAGCGTCGCGCTAGCCGGTGAAGTTTATGTCGGTCTGCAGGAGCCTTATCCTGAAGGCTATGGTGCGCTCGGTTCGGTCGGCCTCGCCGTTTTTCTTGCGGCGCTCTGGACGCTGCAGCGGATGGTGGCCAATGACGATGCCAACTGCCACTACCACAGCACTGGTTTGAGGGTGTTCGGTATTTTCATGGCCTTGGTCCTATTGGCCGTTCACCCTTTCGTGCCGTCGATTTTCGGCAACGCTCTTTGGGGGCTGGCGCTGTTCTCACAGATTGTCGTGCCGATTTATCGAGCTGTTAGGTCGATAGGTACTGCTGATGGCCACTAGCTGGCTGTCAATAAATCGAGCGGTGTCATTTACTGAGCACTGTCCAAGCTCCGCTTCTCGGCTCGGGCTTGTAGTGAACAGTACTTATGAACGTTCGCTTTGCGACCAGGGCTGACTCCGGGCCCAGCTAAACAAAAGCGGACGCTTGCGTACCCAAGATTCACCTGAAGACCTTGACCCTCAAAAAATCTGGCGAAAAAGCAAAGAACGAAAAACTCTACTCGCCTGTAGGACTAGAACGAGGATGGTGATAACGGGGGCAGAATGACACGCACGTCTATTTAGCTCCATCAATGGATGCCCCTCGGGTTGCTTACAAATAATCCGACCAGGTTTTCCCCTTGATTGCCAGAACAGCGAGCGGTAGGCGAAAAAAACTCTAAGTTGGACCAGAATGCCCCCCGAATCAGACGAAGGGCATTCCTGACAACGCGTACCCAAAATTAATTGGGATGCCAATCTTTCCTGCCCAGAATTCGGGCCGACCTCAGAAACTGCAGGAAGTTTTTTAGGCTCCGCCGGTCGCTTGGAGAAATCGGTACGGTTAGTGTTCGGGACCACTCCGGATGGGTTAAGCGGCCGTGCTTGCCACCGCGCCTGTAGGTCCAACCGTGTCTGACCAGGCGTCTAATCAGGACATTCCAGTCCTTGTCCGAACTGTACCTTTTCACCGCTGAATCCCTCCAGCTGCTCCGACCGTGTAGCGAGACTGAAATCTGTCTGCATCGAATGGCAGGTCGGAGAACGCAGACCCAGCGCCCGCCAGCAAAACGGGCTGGCTGTAAATATACCCCTGTGCTAGCGAAGTGTGATTCTGGAAGAACCGGCCATAGGGGTCGACCATGAGATACGACTCACACATGTCCTCGTTATCCTCGACACACTGGATCGGTTCGAACCTGCGATGTCTCTCAACGAATGTGTAAAACTCTTCATCACTGACGGCCAAGGAGCGGTCGGTGATTGGGAGCATGCGAAGGATTTTCCAGCGATCCGGTCGAAGTTCGTCAGCCAGGTGACTCAGATCCTCGCGAACATTACGCCGGTTCACCACCGTATTGAGTTTCAAGGCCAGCTCAGGATTGAGCTGGCGCGCCAGCCGTAAATTTTCGACCAGCTGACTTAGATGGAGGAGTCTACCTTTTCCGTCAAAACGGCCGATCTCTCGATTGGTGGCGGCTACAGCCGAATCGAGGCTGATACCCAGACAGGTCAGATCCGGCGCGAGCTGTCGTATCATCAGAGGGGTCAGACGCGAGGCATTGCTGATGAGCGACACCCGAAAACCGACCTCTCTCGCCGCCTGCACGATTTCGACCAGACGTTCGCCGAGAATGGACGGTTCGCCGCCGGCTAAGTTCAGGCGCAGCGCTTTCCAGGAAAGCTTTTTTCGCAAGGGATTGCTGTGGTTCCCAGGGCGAAAGAAGCGGAAAAGCTCGGTCAGCAAGCTCCGGATCATGAAATAGCTCACGCGGGTCCGGCCCGTCTGTCCACTTGGCGTAGCAATACCGGCACCGGTAGTTACACGCTTCGGTGATGTGCCAGTTAAGTGTCAGTTCCTCTAACACAGGAACGTTGGCAGACAACGCCGCAGTTGGGTTCGCGGGATTAAGAGAGGTCTTCGATTTCGTGTACATGCGTATACTCCTTGACGGTAACCGTCTGCACGGCCCGTAAAGTGGCTACATGGCGGACGCACGGCGTCAGAGTAGGAGCATCGGGCTCCAGTACACCATTTTGTTCAGGATTGGCCTTTCGGCCGGTTATCATGGGTTGCGCAGGAGGGCGCGGCGATGCCTGAGTGCCTTCTCATAGTTGACGTCGGAACCGAGATCGAGCCGCTGTGTCATGAGCAGCCACCATTCGGCCGCGATCAGGCCGCGCTTCAGATCCCTCAGGCCAGGGTTCTTTTTCGAGTCCCTGCGAACCGCCCGGTAACACTCTCTGGCGACCTCCCGCACACTCTCATCCGGATCGGACTGTCTGGTGAAGAAAACGGCCTTATGCACCTTTCCTGACGGATCAAAGCCAAGCTCCATAAGTGCTTTCAGATACCCCTGGCGCCAGATGGGGGATTGTTCGGTCACCTGGCCCGCCTCGTAGGTATCGCCAATGAGCTTTTCCCCCTTCCGGAGCCTAAGGCGGCTGAGGCAGAAATCCATCAGGTCGCGCGAAAACGCTTCGTAGCATGCGATTTCAGCGTCTTCGTATTCCTCGGAGCGAACGCCCGGTTTTGAATTCACAATATTCGCCCAACGGACCCTGGCCTGATGTTCCATCGATCCATACCAGTCAGTGGCATTGTCATCGTTCTTCAGACTGAACCGGCAAACCGATTCGTCTGCAAGCGGTCGGGGCGAGGAGCGCATGAGCATCAGGCGGTGGCGAAGCGCTTTGGATGAATTTAAAAACTCCAGGCGGCTCAACAACTGCTTCAGCTGCTTCTGGTGCTCTGGCTGGCCATTCTCGGCAAGCGTGCGTCGAAGCAATCCGAGGCTTTTGTCGATGTGTGGGGCCAAAAATTCATCATCCAGCCGGTCGATCGCAGCGACGGTCCACTCCGGGATCAGCTGGGTTGGGAATTCGTGTTCTTGGATCAGGTCCTGGAGCAGCGCCTTCCACCAATCCTGGAGCTCTTGGAAAGCTGCTTCAGTTTCTAGACGCAACCGACCCGACAGGGCCGCCACCTTGCTCTTGGGGTCCAGACGGCTAAGCTCGTCCAGCCAGCACGACTTCCAGGCGTCAAATAAACCCGCCGCCCACCATTTTCCACTCTCACCACCGATAGAGAAGCCGCCGTACCCTGTTCGCTTATAACTTTGCAGGGTGACAGAAAGGTCTCGCCGGACCGACCACCGGAGCCAGGCTTCGATATGCCCGGCTGTAAGCCGGTCGCAGAGTTGTTTGAGATATTCTCCTTCAGCAGCGACTCGCTCCTCCGCAGATTGCGAAAAAATGTCGGGGGGGCTGGTGCGCCGTGTAAAGATGGCGTTCAGTTGCTTCGCCCAAAGCTCCTTTTCCTCGTCCGACGCAGAGGACAGGTTCATATGAATATACAAGGTCTCGTGCAACTGAGTCCGGTGGATGTTCAACCATTCTTGGGCCGCGGCCAGCACCTTGTGGTGGTTGGCCGAGGCGATTTCCCGTTCCAGAGCTCTGCTGAGCGCTGCCCACTCGTCCTCCACTGCCCGGAACACTCCCTCGAACTCATTGGCGAGGAGGCCGGATTCTGCATCACGCGCAACCCACGTTCTGAGGAACTTCATGCCCTTCAGGAATTCATGGTTGCTGCGGGTCGGCGGGCCCTGAAGGTCGTCCAAGGGCTGAAGCTCCAGCGAAGCCACCGCAATCAGGTTTTTCATCCGGTATTCAAACTCATCCGCGATGGCCCCGTCTGGCTGGTGATCCACCTGGGAAGCCATCACACGGAAAAAGTTCCAGAGCCGGTCGCTCCTTTCGTCCGGCCCCATTGCTTGGAGCACTTCGTCACCGAAGAGAGCGGGGGAATAGCAGAAGTCCCGGCCGTAGAGCCCAAAGACAAACTGCCAGAAAGAGACCGGGGCGAAGGCACCTGACTGCGATTCGAAAACGGAGTGGTAGAACGCGTAGGGCGATGCCGGAAAGCAACTCAGCGCAACGTCCTCAGCGAAACGAAAAAGCACAGACTTCTGGCGAGGCGCCACGTGCCGGGTCTGCAGTTCGAAGCTAAGCTTATCCATCAACCGGGGGGCTGACAGAAACGCTGCGCATTTCTCCGAATCCATGGTATGCGGCAGAGTCCGCTTCAGGGCATCTTCGAGATCACATGCCGTCCAGAAGACGCGCTTCCAGTTTTCGGAAAAATGTTCGGTGAGCAGTGTGCGGAACGGGCCATCGATGCCAGATTCATCGAGCGCTTGAATGAAACGTTCGGTCAGTTCGGTTTTTTCATTAATAGAGAGGTCGCCTAAAGGCGCATCAATTTTGAGCACGGGTGTCTCCTGCTGATTAAGACTAGGACTAGGTCTCACTAATTAGGTCACGCGCCAGAAAAAGATCTGGTTTGCAGCTGAAACCTCCCGTGCATCAGACAGGAGCGGAGGGTGAGCATCAGGCTCGTTAGCCGACTGCAAATTAACGCCAGCCAAATCTTAGGGCGTCGATTTATCTACGTCAACTAGATGTTTTTATGCAACGCAACGCTTTCGGCTACTCCGACTGGCATTGGCTGTTCGGGAGAGCCACTGCCGTCAGTAAAAAATATCGACTATCTCGTGGTGGGCGGATAAGAGGCCGAGGTCCCGGAGCTGGCCGCAAAGGGAAACCGCTCACTTCCCCTCCGCAAGGGGAAAATACAATCGCCAAAGGCACCGTCGTACGCATCCCCAAGGAAGTTAACGCGTCAGCCCAAGAATCAAACATTCAAACTGGACTTGCTCCGCAACACGGGAAATCTCTTGGCCTCAAACGGAGGCCATTTCATCGGCATTTATCGATCAACCTGGGTGTCCGCTTTGCGACCAATGCTACTCACGGATCCGAGCTAAATTAAACCGAGCACTGGGGCGCTGGAGTCACCGACATGTTAATGGGCCTTGTATTGAGGCGTTTACATGAATAATCAAAAGGCTGAGACCTCCATGCGAGCTCTTTAGTTCTGTTTAGTAGTGAAGTTTACTAATTTAGTAGGAAAGATTATTAAAGTGTACTAAGTCAGAACGAAACACCAGGAACCGCAAGCTTTCTCCGAGAAAAACAACGAGCACTGTATTCGGGTTTGAATATTCTGGGTGGAGTAAATGCTGGGTCAGGTCAGCGGCTCCAAACCGGCGCGTGAACCGGGCGTTACTGTCCAACCCGAATGTCCGCCTAGGGACCAAAAGCTGAAAATGTCTGCTTGGATGGCGCAGCGTGGCTGTGCCATGAAGATAGTTAGGTGCAAACTGTGCAAAGGTCACACTAGTAGGTCGTGATGCATTCGCCCGAATTAACTGGGCACTGCCAAGGCACCATTTGGGCACAGGCGCAACAATCGAGAAAAATTCCCGCTTTTAATCTTACCGTGCAAAGGTCACTGATCGAATCGGAGGTGTTTGGCCTGCTCAGGTGCGAGCGAGACAGGTGAGGGTGTTGCCTTGGTGATAACTCATTGATTTGCCAAATTAATGGCCCGCCCGTCAGGATTCGAACCTGAGACCTTCGCCTCCGGAGGGCGACGCTCTATCCAGCTGAGCTACGGGCGGATTTCAACAAATTTGGCATGTTTGACCGTTGCCTTCGGTTCCGGATTTTTTCTCTGACCCTTGCCTCCGGAGGGCAACGCTCTATCCAGCTGAGCTACGGGCGCATTCGAAACAACGAGTGCTCGTCAATTTCGAGTGCGCAATCTTACGTGTGCCGGCGGCTTCTGTCCAGCCCCGGCCATTAACCGTTTCGTTCAGATTCGGGGTAGCCGCTGGTCTGGCGTCAGGTTGACCAGGTTATGCTCGTTGCTGATGGTCACTTCGCCATCCTGAATGCTTACCTGCAAGGTCATAGACCGTTCTGCCAAGGCGGCCAATGCCGCTGTTTCCTCTGCCGGAAGGTCGACAATAGTAAGGTTGCTAAATCTTTCCAGCTTGTTATGGTGCTTGTCCCACCACACCGGCACCGCACGCCCGCCGTAGGTATAGAGAATGACCTGGTTGGCCTTGTTGCAGGCCTTGCGCAGGCGGTCTTCCTCGGGCAGGCCCAGTTCCACCCAGAGTTCGATGTCTCCGGTCAGGGATTTTTGCCAGAGTTCCGGCTCGTCGTCTGTGCTCAGGCCTTTGGTAAATTCCAGGTTATCGTTGGCGTTGAGGGCGAAGGCCAGCAGCCGGATCATCATCCGCTCGTCGGTTTCAGAGGGATGGCGGGCAACGGTCAGATGGTGGTCGGCGTAGTAGTGCCGGTCCATATCGGCGATATGGAGGGTGGCTTTGAAGATGGTGGCTTTCAGTGCCATTGAATGAATAGTCCTGTGGTCTTTGGGCGGGTCAGGGCGTTAGTGTAGAGCATATTGAGCGTGGCGGGGCATAGCAGCATGGTGTTGTTGCGGGGTTTTCTGGTTCTGGTGGTGTTTTTTCTGCTGGGTGAGGCATTGCGGGTACTGGTCGGCCTGCCCATCAGTGGTGGCGTGCTGGGGATGGTGATGGTCACGGCCACTCTGATGTTGAGGGGGCGGGTCAGTGATCAGTTGGCGGAAGCCAGTCGCGGGCTGATCTCGGTGCTGGTGCTGCTGATTTCACCGGGTGTTGTCGGGGTGTTCTTTATTGCCGATCGCTTTGCGGGCCACTGGTCTTCCGTTGCAGTGGCTTTGGTTGCGGGTACCTTGCTGAGTTCCGTGACCACGCTGTGGCTGATGAAGAAAACAGCGGGAGATCGCACCCGGGGGCACAGTCATGACTGAGTTCAACGGACGAATGCAGGAATTGCTGCTGGTCTGGACCACAGGCCCGATGCTTTCCATTGCCCTGACGCTGGCGGCGTTTATGGCGGCAAACTGGTTGTTCGCGAAGGTGGGACGCCCCCTGTGGATGCCGCCGGTATTGATGGCGGCGGTGATTCTGGCGGCGGCGGTGGCGGCCAGTGGTATTGGCTATGAAACCTATCAGCAGGGGGCGCGCTGGTTAACGGTATTGTTGGGCCCGGCGACGGTGGCCCTGGGTGTGCCTTTGTATCAGCAGATGCACCATATTCGCGCGCTCTGGCGGCCAATTCTGTGCACCTTGCCACTGGCGGCCAGTCTGGCAGCCGTCTATGCGGTGGGTATTGCCTGGCTGATGGACGCTCCGCTTTCCATACTGGCGTCGCTGGCGCCGAAGTCGGTTACCGCGCCCATTGCCATGGGTATTGCCGAACAGCTGGGTGGCTCGGTCGCACTCACCCTCGGCGGCCTGCTGATTACCGGCGTACTGGCCTCGGTATTTGTGGACTGGGGAGCCAAATGGATGAAGATTTCCGATGACCGGATGGTGGGTTTTGCCCTGGGGCTCAACGGTCATGCCATTGGCACTGCCCGGGCGTTTGAGATCAGCCCCACGGCGGGCGCTTTTGCTTCCCTGGGGATGGGATTGACGGGCGTGTTTACGGCGCTGTTTTTGCCTTTTGTTTTTCCGTTCTGAGGTTGCTGCTTTTTGGGTCATTCACCATACGAATAGGCCCATGTCGCAATTTCGATTGCCGTAAGGGTTTTCCGAGACTAGCTTGTTTGCCAGGCAATCGGTGCCGTCCTGCACCGATGTTCCGTGAAAATTCCTAAAACAGCGACGGAAAACGCGATGAAAAAGATACTGGCAGCTTTTGTTGGCTCCATGGCCCTGGCGTCTGCGCCTCTGGCCCTGGCAGCCGATGCGACCAAAGAACTGAAAATGGCGTACGACGCCGATCCCGTAACCCTCGATATTCATGAGCAGTTGTCTGGCGGCATTCTGCAGTTGTCCCACATGAGCTTTGATCCGCTGTTGCGCTGGACCAAAGATCTGGGTTTCGAGCCGCGCCTGGCAGAAAGCTGGGAGCGTGTGGACGACAAGACCATGCGCTTCAAGCTGCGCGAGGGTGTGAAGTTCCATTCCGGTAACGAACTGACCACGGCCGATGTGAAGTTCACCTTTGAGCGACTGAAGGAAAGCCAGGACTTCAAGGCGATTTTCAAACCCTTCAGCGCCATCAATGTGATCGACGATTACACCTTCGAGCTGGTCACCAGCGAGCCTTACCCTCTGCTGCTGAACACCGCCACCTACATTTTCCCGCTGGACAGTGAGTTCTATTCCGGCCAGACCGAAGATGGCAAAGACAAGGACGCCATCCTCAAGCACGGCAACTCCTTTGCTTCCGAGAACCTGTCCGGCACCGGTCCTTACACGGTAACCGAGCGTAAACAGGGCGTGCGTGTCGAGTTCGAGCGTTTCGATGATTACTGGGATACTGAGTCTCCGGGCAACGTGGGCAAGATCGTGCTGACTCCGATCAAGGAAAACGCTACCCGGGTATCCGCTCTGCTCTCCGGTGGTGTCGATTTCATCGCTCCGGTTCCGCCCAATGATCTGGACCGCATCAAGCGCGACCGCAACAGCGAACTGGTGACCATGAGCGGCACCCGTATCATCCTGTTCCATATGAATCAGGAGCGGGTTGAAGCCTTCAAGAATCCGAAAGTTCGCCAGGCGATCGCCTACGCCATCAACCAGGAAGGCATTGCTGCCAAGATCATGAAAGGCTTTGCCACGCCGGCAGCACAGATGTCGCCAGCGGGTTACCAGGGCCATAACGAAAACCTGAAGCCTCGCTTCGATGTTGAGAAAGCCAAGCAGCTGATGAAAGAAGCCCGCTATGAGGACGGCTTTACCATCACCATGATGGCCCCCAACAACCGCTACGTGAACGACGACAAGATCGCACAGGCAGCGGCGGCCATGCTGGCGCGCATCAACATCAAGGTGGATCTGAAAACCCTGCCGAAAGCCCAGTACTGGCCGGAGTATGACAACCGTGCCGCCGATATGATGCTGATTGGCTGGCACGCAGACACCGAGGATTCGGCCAACTTCTACGAATTCCTCACCTTCTGCCCGGATGCTGACAGCGGTGATGGCCAGTACAACGCCGGCAACTACTGCAACCCGGAAATCGATGCCCTGGTGGAAAAAGCCAACGTGGAGACCGACCTGGACAAGCGTGCGGCCATGCTGCAGGAAGTGGAACAGCGTCTGTACGACGACGCAGCCTTCGTACCGCTGCACTGGCAGGACCTGGCCTGGGCCTCTCGCAAGGGCGTGAACATCGAGCCGGTGCTCAATGTCATGAACTTCCCCTACCTGGGCGATCTGGTTATCGAATAAGGGGAGCGTGCTCCCTGAGACCCAACCTCTCTCCCGGTGCGGGAGAGAGGCTTTCACGTATTCATCAACGGTAAATCCTTCATGCTAGCGTTTTTGGTTCAGCGGATATCCCAGGCGCTGCTGGTCATGTTTGTGATCAGCATCATCGCCTTTGCCATTCAGGATGGCCTAGGGGACCCGCTTCAGGAAATGGTGGGCATGTCCGTCTCTGCCGAAGAGCGGGAAGCCATTCGCGAGGAGCTGGGGCTGAACGACCCCTTCCTGGTCCAGTACCTGCGGTTTGCGGGTAATGCCATACAGGGCGACCTGGGCAATTCCTATTTTTACAGCAAGCCGGCGCTGGAAGTGATTGCCGAACATCTGCCAGCGACCCTGGAGCTGGTGATCGGCGCGAGCCTGATCATCATCTTCCTGTCGGTACCCATTGGCGTGTATGCCGCCATCCGACCCCAGGCCTGGCTGTCCAAATTCTTCATGGGCGTGAGTACGGTCGGTATTTCCATACCGGTGTTTCTCACGGCCATTGTTCTGATTCAGTTGTTCTCCATTGGTGTAACGGTCAACTGGTTTCCGGCCGATACCGGTTGGGGCCAGTGGCTCAACGATTTCTTTACCACCGAAGGTGGGCTGCCGTCCTATGGCCGTGGTGATGACCTGGTGCACCTGTTCGGCACCTGGGAATCCGGCCTGTTTACCAGCGAAGGCCTGGCCCATCTGGTGCTGCCCTGCGTGTCGCTGGCGTCCATTATGCTGCCGCTGTTTATCCGCCTGATCCGGGCGGAGATGATGGAAGTTCTGCAAAGCGATTACATCCGCTATGCCCGGGCCAAGGGTTTGAGTGCGGGCCGTATCAATTTCCTGCATGCCCTGAAGAACACCATGCTGCCGGTGATTACTGTGGGTGGCGTACAGATCGGCATTATGGTGGCCTACACCATCCTGACCGAGACGGTGTTTCAGTGGCCGGGGCTGGGTCTGATGTTCCTGGAGGCCATCACTCGCAGCGATATTCCCCTGATTGTGGCTTACCTGATGGTGGTTGGCCTGATCTTTGTGGTGACCAACACCCTGGTGGACCTGATCTACGGACTGGTCAATCCCACCGTCAAACTGACAGGTAAGAAAGCATGACAACGGCAACGGTTTCCCGCTGGGACCGCTTCCGCGAGTCCTTTTTCTGGTACAGCTTCAAACGCGACAAGGTAGCGATTGCGAGCTTTCTGGTGCTGCTGGCCATGGTGCTGGCGGCGGTGTTTGCGCCTTGGCTGGCGCCCGCCGATCCATATGATCTGGCGCAGATCAACATCATGAACTCCGAGCTTCCACCGGTGGGCCTGGACGGGGCTGATCCTGCCTTCCCGCTGGGCACCGATGCCCAGGGGCGGGATCTGCTCTCCACCATTCTGTACGGCACCCGGGTGTCGCTGATGATCGGCTTTGGGGCCGTGGTGCTGCAGGCGGCGTTGGGTATCTTGTTTGGTCTTCTGGCCGGCTATCTGGGCGGTAAGGTCGATGCCATCCTGATGCGCATTGCCGACGTGCAGCTGTCGTTCTCCACCCTGATGGTCGCCATTATTGTGGGTGCTGTGTTCAAGGCCAGTTTTGGCAACCTGATGTTCGGCGAGATTGCCATCTACATGCTGATCTTCATCATCGGTGTGGCGGAATGGCCGCAGATCGCCCGTACTGTCCGGGCCTCAGTGCTGGCGGAGAAGAAAAAGGAGTATGTGGATGCCGCCAAGGTGATGGGTTTCGGTACGCCGCGCATCATGTTCCGGCACATCCTGCCCAATACCCTGTCGCCGATTTTTGTGATTGCCACGGTACAGATTGCCAATGCCATTATCTCCGAAGCGGCGCTGTCGTTCCTCGGCCTTGGCATGCCGGAAACCCAGCCGTCACTGGGTTCGTTGATCAAATCCGGTTTTGACTACATTCAGAGCGGTTCCTGGTGGATCACCCTGATCCCGGGCCTGGTGCTGGTGGTGCTCGTGCTGGTCATCAACCTGTTGGGTGACTGGTTGCGGGATGTAATGAACCCACGGCTGTACAAGGGGTAACACCATGGCACTGTTGGAAGTAAAAGATCTGGATGTGCGCTTCGCGGTGCGTGGCGGAGACCTGACGGCCCTGCGCGGTATCAGCTTCAGCCTGGACAAAGGCGAGCGGCTGGGCCTGGTGGGCGAATCCGGCGCCGGCAAGTCGGTGGCGGCTTTCTCCATCCTCAACCTGATCGCCCGGCCGGGCTACATTGCCGGCGGGCAGATCCTGTTTGAAGGGAAAGACCTGGCAGCCATGAGCGAGCGCGAGTTGCGGAAGATTCGTGGCAACCGCATCGCCATGATCTTCCAGGACCCGATGATGACCCTGAATCCGGTGCTCACCATCGGTACCCAGATGGTGGAGGCTATCCTGGCGCACCGGAAGATCAGCAAGAAAGAGGCGAGGGCCATTGCCCTGGATCGTCTGCAGAAGGTGCAGATTCCGTCGCCGGAAAAACGACTGGATCAGTATCCCCATGAACTGTCCGGCGGTATGCGCCAGCGGGTGATCATTGCCATTGCCCTGCTGCTGGACCCGGAAATCATCATTGCGGATGAACCCACCACCGCCCTGGATGTGACCATTCAGGCGGAGATCATGGATTTGCTGCTGAACCTGTGCGAGCAGGAGAACGTGGCGCTGATGCTGATTACCCACGATCTCGGTGTGGTCTCGCAGGTGACCCAGCGCATGCTGGTGATGTACTCCGGCCGGATCATCGAGCAGGGCCCGACCCGGGAAATCATCAACGACGCCCAGCATCCCTACACCCAGGGGCTGATCAACGCGCTGCCCCAGATGGGGGAGCCGGGTGCGCGGCTGTTCCAGATTCCCGGCTCCATGCCGTCCCTGAAAAATGTGCCGTCCGGTTGCCCGTTCCACCCCCGTTGCAACTTCGCCACCGAGCAGTGCAAGCGCGCCATGCCGGAGTATGTGCGCTCGGGCAATGTCGATGTCGCCTGTTACGAAGTTGCCAACCTGATTGAGCAGGAGAAACGCATGCAGGAGGCGGAATCATGACCTCCCCGTTGGTTAGTATCCGGAACCTGGAAAAGCGTTTTGACCTTTCCGGCGGCTTTCTGGAACAGATTCAGTTTGAAGGCGGTCGCTTTCGCCGCAAGCAGGAAGCCGTGCATGCCATCAACGGCGTGAACCTGGATGTGAACAAGGGCGAGGCCCTGTGCGTGGTGGGGGAGTCCGGCTGCGGAAAATCCACCGTGGCCCGCACGGTGATGGGGCTGATTTCCCCCAGTGCCGGCGAGATTCACTACGACGGTCAACGCATCGACAACCTGGGCGGCAAGGCGGCATTGCCATACCGGCGCAAGATGCAGATGATTTTCCAGAACCCCTATGCGTCCCTGAACCCGCGGATGACGATTCAGCAGACCCTGGAAGAACCGATCCGTTTTCACCATCAGGACTGGTCTCCAACCCAGGTGCGGGACAAGATCCACGAGGTGATGCACTCGGTGGGCATCGATCCGGACTGGGGCAGTCGCTTCGGCCACGAGTTCTCCGGCGGCCAGCGCCAGCGGATTGCCATTGCCCGCGCCCTGGCGGTGGACCCGGAATTTATCGTTGCCGATGAGCCCATCTCGGCCCTGGATGTGTCTATCCAGGCCCAGGTGCTGAATCTGTTGATGGATGCCCAGGAAAGCCGTGGTCTGACCTACCTGTTCATTACCCACGATCTCGCGGTGGTAGAACACTTCGGTACCCGGGTGGCCGTCATGTACCTGGGCCGGGTGTGTGAGCTGGCAGACACCAAAACCCTGTTCGCCATGCCCCGGCATCCCTATACCCAGGCGTTGCTGTCGGCCATCCCGAAACTCGAGGATGACCGGCCCAATCACATTCGCCTTCAGGGCGAGGTGCCCACGCCGGTGAATCTGCCCTCGGGGTGCGTGTTCCACGGCCGCTGCCCCTACGCCAATGAGCGTTGCCGGCAGGAAGTTCCACAGCTGATCGCCACCGACGGCGGGGCGCAGGTGGCCTGTCACGCCGTTGAGGAAGGGCGTTTGTAACGGCCGGGCGCGCATAGGCTATCATGCCTGCAGCAACGTACCGGTTGTGATCATTGCCAAACCTCAGGGGTTCCCATGGAAATACGCTGGCTGGAAGACTTTCTGGCGCTTGCCCGCACGCGCCACTTCTCACGGGCTGCCGAACAGCAGCACGTGAGCCAGCCTACGTTCAGCCGGCGCATCAAGCTGCTGGAGGAATCCATGGGCACCACCCTGATCAATCGGCAGACTCTGCCATTGTCCCTGACCCCGGCCGGAGAAGTGTTTCAGGAACTGTGTGAACGCATCACCCGGGACCGGATAGCCGCTCTGGATGCGGAAGCGTCTGCCCGCATCAGCGTTGGTTCTACCCAGGGGCTGTTTTCGCATTTCTATCAGGGTTGGGCGACGGAGATGGGCATTGCCGAGCGCCTTCAACTGAACCTGACCGCCACCAACTGGGTGGGGGAGCAGTTTCTGGATGCCCTGGAAAGCGGCGAATGTGACCTGGTGTTGTGTTACTGGCACCCGGATTTGCCCTGGGGGGATCGCCTGGCCAGTGACAAGTTTCAGTGGCAGACCATCGGCAGGGAAGCACTGGTGCCGGTCAGTATCGCCAATGAGCAGGGCGAGCCCCGTTACCGGTTGCCGGGCACCAATGAACAGCCTGTGCCTCTGATTGCCTACCACAGCCGTGGTTTTTTGCAGTCGGCTATCGACGGGCATCTGCAACGCGGCAAGCTGCCGGCGAATCTTTTACCACTGAACGAGAATACCCAGTCCGCGAGCATCAAGGCCCTGGTCAAACAGGGCTTCGGCATGGGCTGGTTGCCCAAGCGGATAACGGAAAAAAGCGAACAGTTTGGGCGCCTGGTACGGGCTGGTGATGAGCGCTGGGACGTACCGCTGGAAATACGTTTGATCCGCCTGAGTGACGCCCGCTCAGACGACATACTGAATCTCTGGAAACAACTGGAAACCTGATATGCCAAATCAAGACATCCTCGACCTGCAGCCTGCCCACATCCGTGAGCTGCAGAACCGGTACGAACGGGCCATGGCTGATCACGGTTATGACAGCCTGCTGATTGCCTCGGGCGCGGCGCCCTACCGGTATCGGGATGATCAGGCCTATGTATTTCAGGGCTTCGGCCCGTTTTTGCACTGGACCGGGCTGGCTGGCCAGGAGCACAGCTGGCTGTTGGTTCGGCCCGGCCAGAAACCGGTGCTCTGGCTATACCAGCCGGTGGACTTCTGGCACGCCAACCCGGTGATGGCTGAAGAACCCTGGCTAGAGGTTGTAGACGTGCGCAGCCGGCAGCAATCTGGCGCCCCGGAGCTCGATAGCCCGGGGCGGCTGGTGGTAATCGGTGATCCGCTGGTGCTGGATGGCGTGCCGGGAGATCATAACCCGGCGGCACTGGTGGCAGCCGTGGAAGAAGCCCGCGTGCGCAAAACTCCTTACGAAATTGAATGCCTGGCACACGCTAACCGGATCGCCCTGGCTGGTCACAGGGCGGCCAGAGAGGCGTTTCTGGCCGGCGACAGCGAATTCGGTATCAATCTCGCCTACCAGCAGGCCACCGGCCAGCGGGAAGTGGAGGCGCCTTATCACAGCATCATCGGATTGAACGAACATGCCGGCACACTGCACTACCAGTACTACGACCTGAAGCCTCCCCGCCGGCCCCGCAGTCTGCTGATTGATGCCGGGGTGCGCTACCGTGGCTACTGTTCAGATATAACCCGCACCACCGCCGGGCCGGATGAGCCGAGATTCACCGCGCTGGTTCACGGGCTGGAGAAACTGCAGCTGCGGCTATGCGAGATGGTGTCGCCCGGCGTGGACTACGTGGACATTCACCGCAAGGCTCACCTGGGCATTGCGACCCTGCTATCAGCTTCGGGGCTGGTGTCCGGTTTAGCGGATGAAGCCATGGTGGAGCAGGGCATTACCCGGGCGTTCTTTCCCCATGGCATAGGGCATTTTCTGGGCATTCAGGTGCACGATGTCGCCGGCAAACCGACGCCGTCCCCGGAAGATGCGCCGTTCCTGCGCCTGACCCGCACCCTGGAAGCCGGCATGGTGGTCACCATCGAGCCGGGGCTCTATTTTATTCCATCGCTGCTGGAGCCTTTGCTGAACGGGCCTGAAGCCCAGTATCTGAACCGGGCGCTGATTGATGAACTGAAGAGCTGTGGTGGAATCCGGATTGAAGATAATGTGGTGGTCACAGCGGCCGGGGCCCGGAACTTAACGCGAGAATGCGAATAGTCACTTTTTACTACAAAAACTGACTGCAAAAGGGTTGCAATCCTGTTTGTTAATAACAATAATTATCACTAACTTTATTGCTGTTAGTGAGAGCGCCCTATGTACGTTTGCCTGTGTTACGGGGTAACAGACAGAGAAATCCGCGAAGCCGCTGAAAGCGGTGTCAGTTCCATGCGCCAGCTCGGCAAGGAACTTGGCGTCGGTCGCCAGTGCGGTCGTTGCGCCTGCACTGCCCGGGAAATTCTGAAAGAGTCCCGGTCACCGGATTATATGGCGCTCGCCAATATGCTGGCGCAACCCGCCTGAGCGGGCGGGCCTGTCCACATATTGCAATTGCACCTCTTTCCCATCCGTGATTTTTTATTGCCGTTAAACCGACTATCCTTGTGAATTAACGCTTTCGCGACACAAGGAATCCGGTTATGAAAGGCGACAAAAAAGTCATCCAGCATCTGAACAAGGTCCTCGCCAACGAGCTGACGGCCATCAACCAGTACTTCCTGCATTCGAGAATGTACAAAGACTGGGGTATCACCAAGCTCGCGGCGAAAGAATACGAAGAATCCATCGATGAAATGAAACACGCCGATCAGCTGATCGAGCGAATTCTCTTCCTTGAGGGCCTGCCAAATCTGCAGGATCTGAACAAATTGCTGATTGGCGAGAATGTTCAGGAAATGATCGAGTGCGATCTCAAGCTTGAGCACACCGCGCACACAGACCTGAAAGAAGCCATCATCTACTGCGAGCAGGTTCAGGACTTTGCCAGCCGTGAACTGTTCCGGAGCATCCTCGACAGCGAGGAAGAGCACATCGACTGGCTCGAAACCCAGCTCGAAATGATTTCCCAGATGGGCATCCAGAACTATATCCAGCTGCAGTCGGCAGCTGCTGAGTAAACTCCCCGGCGTTCCGGACACCGGCTCACTCTGCGGGCCGGTGGCGCTTTCTCTCCACTCTGTTCCCCCTGCCTTTTTCCGGGTGCTTCCCCGATTGTCTGTCGAAACAGGTAGAATGGTCGCCCAGATTGGCCAGATATGCTGGCCCAACGCGGTTAATAAACCACTCCGGAGACTGAAATGGACCTGTCCTGCTTCAAAGCCTACGACCTGCGTGGCCGAGTACCTGACCAGCTAAACCCAATCCTGGCTGAGAAAATCGGCCGTGCCTACGTTGAAATCACCGGCGCCAAAAAAGTCATCGTCGGTTACGACATCCGGCTGTCCAGCCCCGAAATCGCCGACGCGTTGAGCTCCGGCCTGATGGCGGCCGGCGCCGATGTGTTTGATATTGGCCTGTGCGGCACCGAACAGGTGTACTTTGCCACCAGTCACTACCAGATGGACGGCGGCATCATGGTCACCGCCAGCCACAACCCCAAAGACCACAACGGCATGAAAATGGTGGGCCCGGAATCCCGGCCGATCAGTTCGGACAACGGCCTGAACGACATCCGGGACCGGGTGCTGGAACCGTTCTTTGACGCCGCAGAGCAGGGCAAATACGAAACCCTGGAAGTAATGAGCGCGTACGTCGACCATCTGCTGGGCTATATTGATGCTGGCTCACTGAAACCCATGACCATCGTCTGTAATGCCGGCAACGGTGGTGCTGGCCTGGTGATCGACGAACTGGAACAGCATCTGCCGTTCGACTTCATCAAGGTTCATCACGAAGCCGATGGTCACTTCCCGAATGGTGTGCCCAACCCGATCCTGCCGGAAAACCGCTCCGCGACTGCCGATGCCGTACTCCAGAATGGCGCCGCCATGGGCATTGCCTGGGACGGCGACTACGACCGCTGCTTCTTCTTCGACGAAACCGGCCGCTTCATCGAAGGCTACTACATCGTCGGCCTGCTGGCGGACCAGTTCCTGCGCAAGACCGGTGGCGGCAAAGTCATTCACGATCCCCGCCTGACCTGGAACACTCTGGATCTGGTTGAAGCTGCTGGCGGCGAAGCCATCGAAAGCAAGACTGGCCACGCCTTCATCAAACAGAGAATGCGCGACGAAGACGCCGTTTATGGTGGCGAAATGAGCGCCCACCACTACTTCCGCGACTTCGCCTACTGCGACAGCGGCATGATTCCCTGGCTGCTCGTGGCCGAACGCCTGTGCCAGAGCGGCCAGACCCTGTCATCCCTGATCGACGCCCGCATCGAAGCCTACCCGGCCAGCGGTGAAATCAACCGCACCATCAGCGACCCCCCGAAAGTTATCGCCGCCATCGAAGCCAGGTACGGCGTGGGCGCGAAATCCGTCAGCCATGTAGACGGCCTGAGCGTGGAATTCGACAACTGGCGCTTCAACCTGCGCATGTCCAACACTGAACCGGTGGTTCGCCTGAATGTTGAGGCCCGTGGAGATAAAGCGTTGATGGAAGCGAAAACTGAAGAACTGCTGGAAGAAATGAAAAGGCTGAACGTTTAAAAGGCTGGCAGTGTTAGAAGGCCCCTGAAGTTTGTGGGGCCAGGGTGGCGGTACCCCCTTATGGAACTGTGCGGAGCCAGGGATGGCGGAGCTCAAGCGTCACAAGGATGTGCCGAAGGAGCGTGTTTCAGAAGGGGGTACCGCCATCCTGGTCTTGCACCAGCGCCTAGAGCCAGTCATTCAGCATAATGCCAAACCCGACCCGCTCAATCCGCTCGTTATAGTCAATCAGGCTCTCCCCATAACCGTTGTAATACTGGAAGAACCCCTTCAGCGTATCCCCCATGGGAAAGCTGTACCCGAACTCCACCGACGTCCGGTTATCCGACCTCAGATTATTCAGCAGCTTCAAAGAAAACGTCCGATCTTCCGTCAGCTTGTAAACCGCGTGATAACTGGCGTGGCCCAGATAGCTCTCTATGTCTTCGTTGTCGTCGCTGCTGCTGTTTTCCGGCAAGCGATACCAGGGCTGAACCATAAACAGCCAGCGATCCACACTATAGGCAACGGAACCCATAATCCGGTTCCAGCTCCGGGACCGGGGGTCAGGCTGTCCGTTTGACTGGTGATTAAAGCCCACCGACACCGCACTGAGCGTACCGGGACCGAGATCCCAGTTCAGGGCGTGCCTGAAAAACAGCTCCGGCTCATAGTTGGTCTCCCGGAAAGGCGCCGATTCATCCTGGTTGTAGACCTGCCAGAAGGATTTCTGGGTGTAGCCAAACCAGAAGGTTGTGCGGTCGTCGAAAATGCCCGTCAGCAACGGAACCTTGAAGCTGATCTGGTACTTGGCTTCCTCGTTTTCCAGGTTGTAGTCATAATCGATAGCTCCCAGTCGCGGGCTTGCGGGCAAGGCATTGGGGTCGTCCACCCAGGTGATCGGCAGAATGTAATTGGGCTGATGAGTCACGAAACTGCCGGTAAACGAGAAGATCGCCCGCTCGGCAGAAAGATAGTTGTCCACCAGCGCGGCCATCACCCCGTCATCAGGATCGTCTTCCAGGGCATTACCCACGATCTTCTCCCGGGTTTTCTTGTCGGCCACCAGTTCCTCTGCATCCGCCTCGGCTTCTTCCAGCTGTTCCTCGCTGGCCTGGTCACGCTCGGCCTGAGGGTTGTACTTGGCGTCATAGCAGGCCAGCCGTTGCACACCTTCCTTGATCAGCGCGCAGTTAACATCGGGTTCCTCTGGCCGATCCTGGGCAACAACCAGATTGGCCGTGCCCAACAGAATCAGGGGTAGCAGCTTGAGGCTGGGGGTCATGGGGGCTCCTTATTGGGCGGTACTCAGGCTTATCCAGGTGTTGGCAATGCCGTAAATCCAGACCCCAAGCAGGGTGAGGGTCAGCAGGGCGAAGATCGCGCGATGGCGGGGGCGGCGCTGGTCGTTCGCCGAGGCGACCCAGCGTAGATACATCAACCCGATAAAACTCAGAAAAACGCCCAGGCTGGCAAACGCCGGAATCAGCAGCCAGCCGGCAG
This sequence comes from Marinobacter sp. C1S70, assembly GCF_000475355.1. Lineage (NCBI taxonomy): Bacteria > Pseudomonadati > Pseudomonadota > Gammaproteobacteria > Pseudomonadales > Marinobacteraceae > Marinobacter > Marinobacter sp. C1S70. The sequence goes on from NZ_AXBW01000029.1 coordinate 44,989, forward strand.
AAAGCGGGGTGCCATCGCTTGACTGGTTGCTGAACCAGGCCATCGAGATCAGCAGTACCGCCAGGCTGGAAAACTCCAGGATCAGTAAGGTTTTTCGGCGCTTGTCCGGGGTCGTCTGTTGCTGTTGGTTCATGCGGCGACTCTGGGTTTGAGTGAATGAACGCTATGGTAACCGGAATCCATGGCAAAGGAGCTACAACCTACGAAACTGTCATTAAAATGGTTGAAATCAAATTCTGATTTTGCTCTCTGGTTTTTTTGCGGAGGCTCAATCGCTATAATGCGGCGACCGAAAGATTATAACGCTCAAATGCGAGGTGCATTGTGAAGATGAAGAGAGTCCTGGCTGTTGTTCTGCTTGGTTTTGGCCTGGCCGCCGGCGCCGCAGTGGCAAGTGTTGAAGACGAAATCCGCGAGCGCATCAAGCCGGTGGGCGAAGTGTGTCTGCAGGGTGAAGAGTGTGGCGAGGCTGCTGCACCTGCTGAGACAGCCAGCTCCGGCCCGCGTTCTGGCAGTGAAGTCTACGACGCCGTGTGCATGGCGTGTCATACCACCGGCGCAGCCGGCGCTCCCAAGATCGGTGATACCGCTGCCTGGGCTCCGCGCATTGAGAAAGGTATCGATACCCTGATTGATCACGCCATCAATGGCTTCAACGCCATGCCGGCCAAAGGTGGCTGTGCCAACTGCCCGGATGAGGAAATCACCGCTGCCGTTGAGCATATGGTTGAGCAGAGCAAGTAAGCAATCTGTAACGACCGGACAAACCCCGCCCCGAGCGGGGTTTGTTGTTTCTACAGGCCCAGATCGCCAATCAGGGCGCTGAGAGTCGCCTTGCCCTTTTTCTGGTTCGCTTCTTTGTCCTGGTCGCCCAGTCCCTCCCATTTCACATCCTCTTCCGGCAACTCATCCAGAAAGCGGCTGGGAATGGTCTCCAGTTTTTCCCCGTACTGTTTTCGGGAGGCCGCGTAAGTCAGCGCCAGGGTTTCCCTGGCCCGGGTAATGCCCACGTACATCAGGCGGCGCTCTTCCTCAATGTTGCCTTCCTCGATGCTGCTGCGGTGCGGCAGAATCTCCTCCTCCAGGCCCATAATGAACACATGGGGAAACTCCAGCCCCTTGGAAGCGTGCAGGGTCAGCAACTGAACCTTGTCGCTGTCGTCTTCCTCTTCCCGCTGCTCCATCATGTCCCGCAGTACCAGCTTGGCGATGGCGTCCTCAATGCCGATTTCATCGGCCGTGCCCTTGCCGTCGTCCAGCATGCGCTGGATCGACTCCACCAGGTACCAGATGTTCTCCATCCGGCGTTCGGCCTGTTTCGGGCTACCGGAATGCTGGTGCAGCCACTCTTCGTACTCGATGTCAGTGAACAACTGTTTGATGACCGGGATCGGGTCTTCCGAGAACAGGCGCTCGCAGGTTTTGTCGACCCAGTGGGCGAACCGTCTTAGTCGGTCCAGCCCCTTCTCGGTGACGTGGGTTTCCGCCCCCATATCCCCCAGGGCCTTGAACAGGCTGACATTGCGTGACCGGGCATAGTGACTTAACTGTTCCAGGGTGCGCGGGCCAATCTCCCGGCGCGGCACGTTCACCACCCGCAGGAAGGCCGCATCGTCGTCCGGGTTGATCATCAGCCGCAGGTACGACATCGCATCCTTGATCTCGTTCTTGGAGAAAAACGACTGGCCGCCGGAGATGCGGTAGGGAATCTGGTAGGCCTGCAGTTTCATTTCCAGCAGCCGTGCCTGATGGTTGCCCCGGTAAAGGACTGCGAAATCCCTGAAGTCGAGGCCGTTTTTCAGCTTCTGATCGAGGATCTCGGTGGCCACCCGCTCGGTTTCGGCATCTTCGTTGCGGCAGCGGATGATGCGGATTTCCTCGCCAATGGTGTGGTCACTCCACAGCGCCTTCTCGAACACGTGGGGGTTGTTGGCGATCACCGTGTTGGCGCAGCGCAGGATCCGGCTGGTGGAGCGGTAGTTCTGCTCCAGTTTGACGATCTTCAGGCTCGGGAAGTCATCTTTCAACTGGGCCAGGTTCTCCGGCCGGGCGCCGCGCCAGGCGTAGATGGACTGGTCGTCATCGCCCACCACGGTAAACGCCGCCCGCTCGGCCACCAGCTGTTTTACGAGCTCGTACTGGCACACGTTGGTGTCCTGGTACTCATCCACCAGCATGTAGCGGATTTTCCGGCGCCACTTGGCAAGCACTTCCGGGTTGTCCCGGAACAGCTGCACCGGCAGCAGAATCAGGTCGTCGAAATCCACCGCGTTGTAGGCTTTCAGGTATTCGTTGTAGTGCTTGTAAACGATGGCAATGCGCTGCTCACGCTCGTCTGCCGCTTTGCTGTAGGCCTCCGCAGGGCTGCGCATGGCGTTCTTCCAGGACGAGATGGTCATCTGCACATCGTTCAGCTCGTCGCCGGCCTCGGCGCTGGCTTCGCGCATCATCAGATCCTGCAGCAGCGCCTTGGCATCTTCGGCGTCGAAAATGGAGAAGCCTGGGTGGTAGCCCAGGTGGGTGTGCTCCTCCCGGATCATGTTCAGGCCAAGATTGTGAAATGTTGATACGATCAGGCCCCGGGTTTTGCCCCGGTCAACAATGCGGCCCACACGCTCTTTCATCTCCCGGGCGGCTTTGTTGGTAAAGGTGACGGCGGCAATGTGGCGCCCCGGAATGCCCAGTTCCTCAATCAGATAGGCAATCTTGCGGGTAATCACGCTGGTTTTGCCGCTACCGGCACCGGCCAGCACCAGCAGGGGGCCGTCAGCGTAGCGTACCGCTTCATGTTGTCTGGGATTGAGCTTGTTCACAGTGTTGATGCCAAAGGGGAACGGGGCATGGATTTTTAGCGTCTGGCTATTCTACACCAGGCCGGCATGCTGTACCTTGCCGATCTATCAGCTATTCTTTATGTAATGGACTACGCTGTTCTGTACCGACATATGGATCTCGCCAGATGACACTGCCCACCGACACCAGGCCTGATTGTTTGCGCCTTCTGGTGCTGACACCGGAATACGCCGACTATCTCTGGTTCAGCGCCATGCTCGCGGATGATTCCGAAATCTGCAGCGACGCCACCTGGTGTCCGGATCTGGTGGACTGTGATGATCTGATTTCCAACGCCAGCTTTGATGTGATCGTGTGGGACTGCGTGTTCCATGGCGGCTCGGAAGCGTCGTTTCTGCAATACCTGTCGGTATCCAGTGAGGACAAGCCCATTCTGGCCATGAGCGCCGAATCCTGCGGAGAAAAAGCCCGGTACCTGGTTGAAAACGGTGCATCGGACTATCTGAGCCGCCGTGAGTTAGATCCCTGGAATTTCCGACGCTCCATCAAATGCCTGTGGTACCGCTCCCAGCTCACGCAGTCGACAAATGGCCAGCTTGGCCGTGAAGTGGCCACCGGCTTCATCAATCGGGACCTGTTCTTCGATCGGCTACAGCAGGCGGTGCTGAGGGCCGAGCGGGCGAATCATCGCCTGGCTCTGTTGCACCTGAATATCGATGATTTCCGTAACATCAACGAATCCTTTGGTTACCAGAAGAGTGATCAGCTCATGCTTCGGCTGGCGGAGCGGCTCCGGCAGACGTTGCGACGGGTGGACTCGTTGATGCGCATCGGTGGTGACGAACTGGCCATCATTGTCGAGAAGGTGGAAGACTCGCTGGATATCACCCAGATCATTCGCAAGGTGGTTTCGGCGCTGGATGAGCCGGTGATGGTGGATGGCCAGAATGTGGTGGTCAGCGCCAGCCTGGGCGTGGCCACCTATCCGGAGGCCGGTGACAGCCCGGAAGAACTGCTCCGGCGGGCTAACCGTGCGATGTTCGAAGCCAAACGCGATCCGGGTACCAGTTACCGGTTTTACGACCGGCAGCTGCACATTTCCGCAGGCTATCAGCTCCGGCTCGAAGCCGACCTTCGCAATGCCCTGCGGGGCAAGGAACTGGAGCTGTATTATCAGCCACGGATTGACCTCGCGACCGAGGAGGTGCGAGGGGTCGAGTGCCTGTTGCGCTGGAATCACCCGGAGCGCGGCCTGGTGGGTCCCGATGAGTTTATCCCGGTGGCCGAGCGCAGTGGTCTGATTGTGCCCATCGGCTACTGGGTTATCGAGCAGGCCTGCAAGCGCTTGCAGGAATCCACCGAGCTGGGCTTTCCCGGACTGGTGTTTGCGGTCAACCTGTCGTTCCGGCAGTTCCACGATCGCAAGATGACCGAAACCATCTTTCGTATCATCTTCAATGCCAACGTCGATACCAGCCTGCTGGAACTGGAGCTGACCGAAAGCGCCATGATGCACGACCCGGAATACGCCCAGCGCTGCCTGCGGGAGCTCAATCAGTTGGGCATCAGTTTTGCGCTGGACGATTTCGGTACTGGCTTTTCCTCCCTGAGCAATCTGCAGCACCTGCCAATCTCGCTGGTGAAGATCGACAAGTCCTTTGTCCAGGAACTGGGCCAGTCTGCCGATGCCGAGCATATTATCCGGGCCATTATCAGTCTGGCTCACAGCCTGCAGATCAGCGTGGTGGCCGAAGGGGTGGAAACCGAAGGCCAGCTGGAATTCCTGCGCCAGCAACACTGCGACGAAATCCAGGGCTACTATTACGCCCGCCCGATGCCCTGGAACGATCTGGTGCAATTCATGAACCGCCAGAACCAGTCCGCTTGCCTGCAGAAGTAAGCCGCTGTACCTTTGCGCATTAATTCCGAATGCGATACCAGATCGAGGCAGCATGAACAGTATTTCCCGGCGCATTGCCGAAGAGCTCGGCGTACGTGAACAGCAGGTTAATGCCACCGTTACCCTTCTTGATGAAGGCGCTACCGTTCCCTTTATTGCACGCTACCGAAAAGAAGTAACGGGTTCCCTGGACGACAGCCAGCTGCGGACTCTGGAAGAGCGGTTGCGCTATCTGCGTGAGCTGGAAGACCGCCGGGGCACCATCCTCAACAGCATTGAGGAACAGGGCAAGCTGACCGACGAGCTGCGGGCCTCCATCGAAGCTGCCGACACCAAGAACCGCCTGGAAGACCTTTACCTGCCCTACAAACCCAAGCGCCGCACCAAGGCGCAGATTGCCCGGGAAGCAGGCCTGGAGCCGCTGGCCGATACCCTCTACGACGATCCCACCCAGGATCCGGAAACCGTCGCTGCCGGTTACCTCAATCCGGAAGCCGGCGTTGAGGATGTCAAAGCCGCTCTGGACGGTGCCCGCTACATTCTGATGGAGCGTTTTGCCGAAGATGCCGAGCTGCTTGGCGCCCTGCGCGATTTCGTCTGGCAGGAGGGCCAGCTGAAAGTCACTGTGGTGGAAGGCAAGGAAAACGAAGGCGCCAAGTTCCGGGATTACTTCGACCACGTTGAACCGCTGAGAAAAGTTCCGTCGCACCGGGCGCTGGCCATTCTTCGGGGCCGCAATGAGGGCATTCTGGCCTATTCGATTGTTATGGGCGATGCTGAGGAGGATCGCCGTCAGCCCCATCCCGCCGAGCAGCGAATTGCCGCCCACTGGCGCATTCGGGATAACGGCCGGGCCGCCGACAAATGGTTGTCGGATGTGGTGCGCTGGACCTGGCGCGTGAAGTTGTCGACACAGATTGAAACCGATCTGATCGCCCAGGTGCGTGAAGCGGCTGAAACCGAAGCCATCAACGTTTTTGCTGCCAACCTGAAAGATCTGCTCCTGCTCGCTCCGGCAGGTCCGCGGCCAACGCTGGGGCTTGATCCCGGCCTGCGTACCGGGGTCAAGGTGGCGGTAATCGACGGTACCGGCCAGGTAGTGGATCACGGCGCCATTTTTCCCCATGCGCCCCAGAACAAATGGGATCAGTCCATTGCCCAGATGGCAGCCTGGTGTCAGAAGTACAAAATTGAACTGGTGGCTATCGGCAACGGTACCGCCTCCCGGGAAACCGAGAAACTGGTGGGCGACCTCTGCAAACGTTACCCCGAACTGAAGCTGGCCCGCATTGTGGTGAATGAGTCCGGGGCATCAATCTATTCCGCCTCGGAATTTGCCTCCCGGGAACTGCCGGATCTGGATGTCACCATCCGTGGTGCGGTGTCCATTGCCCGCCGTTTGCAGGATCCGCTGGCCGAGCTGGTGAAAATCGAGCCCAAGTCTATCGGCGTGGGGCAGTACCAGCACGATGTGTCCCAGGTACAGCTGTCCCGTAGCCTGGATGCGGTCGTTGAGGACTGTGTAAACGGCGTGGGCGTGGATCTGAATACCGCGTCGGTACCGCTGCTCACCCGGGTGTCTGGCCTGAATCCGAGCATTGCCCAGAACATCGTGGATTTCCGGAACCAGAACGGCAAGTTCACCAGTCGCAAACAGCTGCTGAAGGTGTCTCGATTGGGTGATCGCACCTTTGAACAGGCTGCGGGCTTCCTGCGTATCGCCGGGGGCGAAAACCCTCTGGACCGGTCATCCGTGCATCCGGAAGCCTACGGTGTGGTTGAGGCCATTGCTGAGCGAAATGGCAAGAGGGTGGAGGATATCCTTGGCGATTCCGCGTTCCTGCGCAGTCTTAACCCACAGGACTACGTAACCGAGCAGTTCGGCCTGCCGACCATCAAGGACATTATCTCCGAGCTGGAAAAACCGGGCCGGGACCCGCGACCGGAATTCCGCTTTGCCCATTTCGAGGAAGGGGTGGAAACCCTCAACGACCTCAAACCCGGTATGGTGCTGGAGGGCTCGGTAACCAACGTCACCAACTTCGGTGCCTTTGTGGATATCGGCGTTCACCAGGATGGCCTGGTGCACATCTCGGCCTTGTCCCATACTTTCGTGAAAGATCCGAGAGAAGTGGTCAAGGCCGGTGACATCGTCAAGGTCAAAGTGATGGAAGTGGACATTCCCCGTAAGCGGATTGGCCTGTCCATGCGTATGGATGACCAGCCGGGGGCGGACAACAAGCCAGCCCGGGGCGCAGACCGGAACTCTGGCCGCAGTGCAGGGCGCAAACCTCAGGCCGGCCAGGGCGCACCTCAAGGTGCCATGGCTGGCGCTCTGGCCCAGGCTATGGCCTCTGCCCGTAAGAACGGCCGTTAACCCCTTCCACTGATTCACAGCCGTTACGTCTCACAAGGGCGTAACGGCTGCAACAGGAGCTCAACATGGCACAATCCCGCCACTCCCTGTTCCAACAGTTTGCCGCCAGTGACTGGGACGGTTTCCTCAAAGGGGTCGAAAAGGAAGGCCTGCGCGTCGATGCCAATGGCTTCATTGCCCAGACACCACATCCGGAAGCCCTGGGCTCCGCACTGACCCACCCCCGTATCACGACCGACTACTCGGAAGCCCTGCTGGAACTGATCACGCCGGTCTTCGACAATACTGAAGCTATGCTGGCCTCGTTGCGGGATATACATCGGTTCGTCCAGCAGAACCTGGATAACGAAGTGTTCTGGGCCGCGAGCATGCCCTGCGAGATTGACGGCGATGCCAGCATTCCCATTGCCGAGTACGGCAGCTCCAACACTGGCCGGCTCAAGCATGTGTATCGTCAGGGTCTGGCGGTGCGTTATGGCCGGATTATGCAGAGTATTGCCGGCGCCCATTACAATCTTTCCCTGCCGGACAGTTTCTGGCGCAAATGGCAGGAACTGGTGGGCAACAAGGATAGCCTCAGGGATTTCAAATCAGACCAGTACTTCTGGCTGATCCGGAATTTCCGCCGCCGCAGCTGGTTGCTGATGCTGCTGTTTGGCGCCTCGCCGGCACTGGATGCCAGTTTTGTGGCCGGCGTCCGGCACGACCTGGCACGGTTCGATGATCGCACCTGGTTTGGCCAGCACGCCACGTCTTTGCGCATGGGGGATCTGGGTTACCACAACAATGCCCAGGCCTCGCTGAATATCTGCTTCAATGAGCTGAGCACTTATACCCGGACACTGGATCGCGCCATCCACACCAACTGGCCAGCGTATGAAGCCATTGGCACCCGGCGCAATGGCGAGTTTGTCCAGATCAATACCAATGTGCTTCAGATTGAGAACGAGTACTACAGCGCGGTACGTCCCAAGCGCACCACCGAGCGGGGTGAAAAGCCGATCCAGGCTCTGGATGCCCGGGGTGTGGAATACATTGAGGTGCGTTGTCTGGACCTGGATCCGTTCTCGCCGGTGGGCGTGAACCGCGAGCAGATCGATTTCCTCGACCTGTTCCTGCTGGATTGCCTGCTCACCGATTCTCCCCGTATTGAAGACGATGAGTGCGAACGGCTTGATGACAATTACAAGGACGTCGTCGCCAGCGGTCGCCTGCATTCACTCAGTCTGTGCCGGGGTGGACAGCGTGTGCCTGTGGGCGAGGCCGCCGTTGAATGGCTGGAGCGCTTGCAGCCCCTGGCAGAGCTGCTGGATGGCTGGAATCATAGCGATACCTACAGGTCGGCGCTGGCGGCTCAACGGTCGAAACTCGAGGGCAATGATTGGGCGGTGCCTTCCGCTCGAGTGCTTGAGGCCATGGGGCAGTCAGGCCTGGGCCATCGCGACTGGGTGCAGGCGATATCCCGTGAACACCAGCAAACCCTGAATTCGGAGCCACTGGCACCGGAGGTGCTGGCGGACTTCCGTGCCATGAGTGCGCAGTCCCTGGTCGAGCAGAAAGAGCAGGAAGCTGCGGACAGTCAGCCATTTCCGGAGTTTCTGGAGGCCTACCTGAAATCCTGACGCCGCTTGCGTCACGTCCGGAAAGGGACGTGACGCACAGAACCGGCTGTCCGGTTTGCTGGATCTGTTACCTGCTGTTACTTTCTATTACATCAGGTAAGGAGGTGGCCCATGGCAACGGATATCAAGCTCGGCTGGGATGTAGAAGCATTGAACAAGGCCTACCGGCAGGGATACATGGCCGGAGAGATGGGCATGGACAAAACCCGCTGTCCATACCGTGGTGAGGTCATTATTGCCGCCTGGGAAGCCGGTTGGGATGATGCCGGTCAGGCCCGGAAACAGCGCCCGCAACAGGATGATGATCTGTTCTCACGCATCGCCTGATCCGGTGCCACCGCCCGGTGGATGCCGCAACTAGCGCTGAACCACAAACTCGGTAAACAGCACTCCGGTAATGGTCTCACCGGTTTGCTGCTCCTCCAGCACTCCGTTTATCCGTTTGGTTGCTTCTTCCCGCAGCGCCTGCTGGCCGTCCATGGAAGACAATTGGTCAAGATCCGTCTGCTCACCAAACAGCATCACCAGTTCGTGCCGTAACCTGGGCATGTGCGCTTCTACCGCCGGCCGGGTGGTTTCGCGGGAGGCCCGAATGGTTACGGAGGCTTTGAGATAGGCCACTTTCGCATCCGGTTTGCCGACATGGGTGACGAATGCCGGTTCCATGGCGATATAGTCGGTTACCCCCTTCACTTCGGTTTCTTCATCAGCTTCCTCGGCCATGGCGGGCAGGGGTGGCATCAGTGCGCACAGGGTCAGTAACAGGGCCGGCGTCAGTTTTCTGAGAATGGTCATAGGCTTGGCGTTAGTCATGGGTTAGGATTGGTTCAGTGTTTCATGGCACGCTGGTTTTTCTCTGAGAATATCAGGCCATGGAAGCTTGTGCAGTCCACATCATGATTCCGGGGTAGCGTTTTGACAAGCAGATGGATATTCGGGTTGGTATTTCTGGTGTGCGCCGGGTTGCTGGCGGTGGCCTTTTACATGGAGCACGTGATGGGTCTGGAGCCATGCCCGTTGTGCTGGTTGCAGCGTTTCGGATTTATGGGTGCAGGGCTGGTGAGTCTGTTGGCGTTTCTGCACGGACCCCGCGGGTTCGGCAACCGGGTCTACGGGCTGTTACTGATTGTTGCCGCCGGCGCTGGTCTGGCGGTGGCGGGGCGTCAGCTATGGTTACAGAGTCTGCCTGCGGACCAGGTGCCTGCCTGTGGTCCCTCGGTTGATTACATGCTCGAGGTACTACCCTGGTTTGAAGTGCTGCAAACCGCTTTGAAAGGCACGGGTGATTGCGCCGAAGTGGTCTGGCGTTTTCTCGGTTTGAGTATCCCCGGATGGACCGCGGTCTTTTTTAGCCTGCTGATTGTACTGGGGCTGTTTGTGATGCTGCGACGCTATTCTCCCCGGGACTGGTTGCAGAGCTGAAACAGTTGCGGCTGACCATGACCATGGGGTAACTTGAATGCCACATAATAATTATCAAGACTAGATCCAGAGAACGGGCGGATTGACCGAGGGGAGACAGGCGTCATGTTGGAGAATTGCCGGAATGCCAGGGAGCGTTGGGGTGGTGTCAGCGAGCTGATTGATCGCTGGCTGAAGGAGCGCCAGGAGCTTCTGGTTCAGTATTGCGAGTTGTCTGGAGAAAGTGATTTTTCCCAGACCGATGCCCTCCGCGAAAAATTCGTCCGCCTGTGCGAAGTGCTGGTGGATTATGTTTCGGCCGGCCACTTTGAAGTCTACGAACAGCTGATTCAGGAGGCCCGTGAGTTCAACGATGGCGGTCTCGAACTGGCAGCAAAGCTCTATCCCCGGATCGAGCAGACCACGGAAGTGGCATTGAACTTCAATGATCGTCTGGATGGCCGGGAGCTGTCCGAGGTCGACGTCAAGGAATTGTTCAACGAGTTGTCACGGCTTGGAGAAGTGCTGGAGTCACGCTTCGAGATGGAAGATTTCCTGATTGAGAATCTGCATAACGCCCATGCGGGCAAGGTGGCTTCGGCCTGATTGCCTCTACCCGGAACCGCATTACCCGCAATAAAAAACCGGCCCCAGAAATGGTGCCGGTTTTTTATTGCCTGCCGGAGTGCTGGCCAGAGCTTATTCGTCTGAACCGGCGTCGTCCTGCCCCGGATTCACGGCGATCAGCTCGACATCGAATACCAGGGTCTCGTTAGGGCCAATAGCCTGGTTTCCGCCCGGGCCGTAGGCCAGGTCAGACGGGATATAAAGCTTGTACCGAGCACCTTCGCTCATCAGCTGCAGACCTTCTGTCCACCCAGGAATCACCTGGTTCAGGCCAAAGGTCACGGTTTGCCCGCGCTCACGGGAGCTGTCGAACACCTCACCGTTGATCAGTTCGCCGGTGTAGTGGACTTCCACCTGATCCTCGGCGGTTGGGCGCTCACCGTTACCTTCTTCAATCACTTCGTACTGGAGACCGGACTCTGTGGTCTCAACGCCTTCACGCTCGGCGTTTTCAGCCAGGAAAGCCTCGCCGGCATCCTTGTTCTTCTGAGCCAGTTCTTCCAGTTGCTGCTCCTGCTTTTGCTGGAGCTCCTGCTGGTAGGCCATCAGCGCTTCCTGGATCTGCTCGCGGGTCAGTCGCTTGCTGTCTTCATCACCGGCATGGCCATGCTGGATGCCCTGAAGGAACTGGTCCATCTGGAGATCCGGCAAGTCGTTGCTCATGCGCTCACCCAGCACCAATCCCATGCCATAGCTGACTTTCTCGGGCGTGGTTTCAAGGGCCGGGTCGTTTGCCGGCTCCTGGGCTGTTGAGCAACCGGCAATCAGGCCGGTAACGGCGATAGCCAAAAGCGTTTTCTTCATCATTTCATCCTTTTCACGTGTTTCTGGGCTCTCTGACCCTGGATTCTGAAAGTGAACAAGGTAACGGGTTCAGCAGCCGGATGCCACTGAACATGTGTTAATCAGAGACTCATTTCGCGGCAATGCGCAACCCGCGTCAGGAACCGCTGGCGGGTGAGCCATTGAGCGAATAGGGGGCCTGGTAGGGGGACTTCCAGTCATCTTCCGGGCTGATGGTCTGCGGCTTCCGGGGCACGGGGTCTGGGCGCTCAATGGCCAAGGCATTCCAGGGGCCCTGGGCCGGGGGCTGATCGGCATAGTGCCAGTTGCCATCGGTGTCCTGCCACTTGAAAACGATATCCGGGCCTTCGGTGGGAATCGGCGATGGCAGCAACCCCTCAAAGGAGGGAATCGTCGTCGCCTGCTCGGTTTTCACCGGTTCCGAGACCTGGTCGGGATCGCCGAGGCCGAAGAAAATCAGCAGCAGCAGAAGGCCGAGCGCCGGAAACGAAAGCCGGATCAGCCATTTCATGAACATGATGGGCCGCCTCTGGTGGTCTGGCCTGCAAGCCGGCTGGCCAGAAGTTCAAGATGAGGTTTTACCCGCGTGGGTATGTTGTCGGACGGCGCGGCAGCGACAAGATTCTGCCCGATGATGGTGCCTGATTCCTGCATGATTCCGCGCTCCGCTTCGGATTCTTTCAACGTTTGCCAGGCCAGAGCCAGCTCCAGCTGTTCGGCCAGCAGTTCTGCCCTCGCCAGAGTATCCCGCAACTCCACGCCATGATCATTGGCTCGGGGAACAGACTTGCGGGCGGAGCGAAGGCAACCGGTTACACGGCTTCGCCACTCTGTTACCTTAGCGTCCTCAACGCCAGAGAACGACTGACCCTGCGTGGCCAGCCAGCCGGCACAGAGGATGCGGCTTACGCTCCATCCCTCGGATTGCAGCTCAAGACAGGCCTCAGCCACCTGTGGATCCTGCCATTGGGCTAGGGCATAACGCCATAACGGATTGTCTGGTTCCATGTGTTCTGGAAGTTCCAGCGGCTCCGCTTGTTGAACGGTCATGTTGGCGCTTCCCTGGCAGTAATCCATGGATAGATTAAATCTATGTTAACGATAACCGATCTCAGTTTACAACGGGGCGGCGTCTGGTTGCTAGAAAACGTGAACCTGACCGTGCAACCGGGGCAGCGCGTTGCCATTGTTGGTGCCAATGGTGCCGGCAAATCCAGTCTTTTCCAGCTCTTGCTGGGGCAGCTTGCACCCGAGCAAGGCAGCGTGGCGTTGCCCGGTGGCTGCCGGATTGCCCATATGGCTCAGGAAGTCGCGGCTTCGTCCAGATCCGCCCGGGATTTTGTGCTGGATGGCGACACCGAGTTGCGGCGAATGGAGCGGGCGCTGGCCGAGGCGGAAGCGGGTGGTGATGACCATGCCATTGCCCGTCTGCACGGGGAGCTGGATATTCACGAAGCCTGGTCCGCACCGCGCCGGGCAGAGACACTGCTCAGGGGCCTGGGCTTCGCCGACAGCGATGCCGGGCGCCCGGTTTCCGCATTTTCCGGTGGCTGGCGTATTCGACTGAACCTGGCCCAGGCACTGATGCGTCCATCCGATCTGCTGTTGCTGGATGAGCCCACCAACCACCTGGACCTGGATGCTTGTCTGTGGCTGGAGAACTGGCTCAGAAAGTATCCGGGTACCTTGCTGTTTATTTCTCACGACCGGGACTTCATGGACCGGGTGGCTACTCATCTGGTGCATTTCGATCAGAAGCAATTGGTGCTGTATACGGGAAATTACTCAGCCTTCGAGCGTCAGCGCGCCGAGCGACTGGCCCAGCAGCAGGCCAGTTTCGAACGCCAGCAAGCCAGAATTGCCGAAATCCAGCGCTTTATTGATCGCTTCAAGGCCAAAGCCACCAAAGCCCGGCAGGCCCAGAGCCGCGTCAAGGCACTGGAACGGATGGAAAAGATTGCGCCGGCGCACGTGGACTCACCCTTCAGTTTCGAGTTCCCGGTCGCGGACAAGGTCTCCAATCCATTGCTGTCCATTCGCCACGGGGTCGCGGGCCATGGGGATGTGCCCATTCTGAAGAACATCAATGTCACCCTGTTGCCCGGCACCCGGGTTGGTTTGCTGGGGCCGAACGGGGCCGGTAAGTCCACCTTTATGGATGCCCTTCGCGGCACCGGAACCCTGCTCAGTGGTGAGCGCACCTGTGGCGAACATCTGGCCATCGGCTATTTCGCCCAGCATCAGCTGGAGTCCCTGGATCTCGACGCCAGCCCGTTCCTGCATCTGCAGCGTCTGGCGCCAACCGCATCGGAGCAGAAAGTCCGGGACTTCCTGGGCGGCTTCGATTTTCACGGCGACGAAGCACTTGCGCCCATTCGCTCGTTTTCGGGCGGTGAGAAGGCCCGGGTTGCGCTTGCCGTTATCGCCTGGCAGAAACCCAATCTGCTGCTGCTGGATGAGCCCACGAACCATCTGGACCTGGAAATGCGACAGGCCCTGACCATGGCGCTCCAGAACTTCGATGGCGCCATCGTGGTGGTATCCCACGACCGCCACTTGCTGCGCAACACGGTGGATGAATTCTGGTTGGTATGCGACGGCGCTGTTGGCGAGTACGAGGGCGACCTGGAGGATTACGAACGCTGGCTGGCGGAACGTCGGAAAGATGAGGAATCGCCACCCCGGCGTGAAGTGGTCGGGGGGCAGGAAAAGTCGGTTAATACCGCCGGACCCGCGACCCTGACGGCGGACGAACGCAAGGCCCGCAAGCGCCAGGAAGCCGAGTTGCGCCAGAAACTCAGCCCGTGGCGGAAAAAACAGGGAGCGCTTGAGGCCCGTATGGAGCAGCTTCAGCAAAAGCTCGCCACGGTGGAGCATAACCTGGCCGATCCCGGACTTTACGATGACCAGCAAAAGCTTCGACTCAAGGAACTGTTGGCCGAACAGACAGAGCTGAAGCGCGAGCTGGACGACGTTGAAGCCGAGTGGCTGGAAGTCAGCGAAACGGTGGAGAACCTGGAGGCGGAATTGGCCGGCTGACCCAAGCCGGTGTTACCGGCTCGAGATCTCCAGGGTAAAGTCCTGGCGGGCCAGGTAATCCCGTTCGTTCTCCAGATCCGCCAGAGTGAGCGGGCGGTTGTCCAGCCAGCCCTCGGGAAATTCAATCACCAGCCGGTTGTCGTGGCCGTGAAGGGTGAAGGCCGGGGGTTCTTCCAGGTTGCGCGGGTGTTGGATCAATACCGCCAGTCGCACCAGTACGCACAGATAGGTCAGGCGAGGTTTGTCCTCGGGCTCGATACCCTCGAAAACCGCCGCCGAGAACTTCCGGCGATGGCCCCGGACCAGTGTAGCCAGGTCCTTCTGGAACGGCTGACTGAAGCCGGGCAAATCGGAATAGCGCAACAGGTAGGCGCCGTGCTTGTGGTACTGGCTGTGGGAAATGGTCAGGCCGATCTCGTGCAGCCGGCAGGCCCAGCGCAGCACGTCTTCGTCGGCGGCGGTGCGCAGGCCCCATTGCCCTGCCACCTGTTCCCAGGCGGCAATCGCGGTGTTCTCGACAGCCGCGCCGTGAGCCTGGTCTACGTGGTAACGCTCCTGCAGCGCCGCAATGGTGCGTTCACGAACGTCCTCGTGCTGAATGCGCCCGACAATGTCGTACAACAGGCCTTCACGCAGGGCGCCGTCGGCAAAGGTCATGGTCTGGATGTCGAGTGATCGGAACGCCGCCATCAGGATGGCAAAGCCGGCCGGGAAAATGCTCTGGCGATCCTCCCTTACCCCCAGTTCGGCCAGTTTCTCCACCTTGCCCATGCTCACCAGGCGCTTGCGCAGTTCCTCCATGCCCTCGCGATTAATGGAACCGTCGGTAATCTTCAGGGTTGCCAGTACGTTGGCAATCGCTTTGATGGAGCCGGAAGAGCCCACCGCGCTCTGCCAGCCCACCGAGCGATAATGCTGGCGGATATTCAGCAGTTCCTGCTCGGCATGGGTAATGGCCTTGTCCATCTGGCGCCGGGTAATCTTGCCATCCGGAAAGTAGCGGTTGCGGAACGAAACGCACCCCATGTGCAGGCTTTCAAGTTCCTGGGGTTCGAAACGCTGTCCGATGATGAACTCGGTGCTGCCACCGCCAATATCAATCACCAGCCGGCGGCCGGAATCGTCTGACAGGGTGTGGGAAACACCGAGATAGATCAGTCGCGCTTCCTCCCGCCCGGCGATGATCTCTACCGGATAGCCCAGTACCTCCTCGGCTCGGGCAATGAAATCGTGGGCATTGCGGGCGACCCGGAGCGCGTTGGTGCCGACGATCTGGACTGCTTCCGGGGGCATGCCCTGAAGGCGCTGGGCAAACCGGCTCAGGCATTCGAGGGCCCGCTGCTGGGTTTCCTCAGTCAGCCGATTGCACTGATCCAGCCCGGCGCCGAGCTGGACTTTCTCGCCCATCTTCTCAACCGTGCGGATTTCGCCGTGCACCAGGCGGGCGACGACCATATGAAAACTGTTGGAGCCCATATCGATGGCTGCCAGCATGTCCGGGGAGGTTTCAGGCTTCTCGGCAGTGGATGCGGCCGTCACGTTGATAGGCGTCCTGTGTGGTATGAACTTGGCCGTACTATAAGTGAAACTTCCCTGGTGTGTCAGTAATTGGCTGCGGACATTACTGACACGGATCAACCCGGGGGTGGATACAACCGGCTTCACATCGGGGCCGGCAATCGCGTAAAGTAATGGTCTGTCTTAATCCGGGTGGGCGGCCGGTCCGTAAAGAGAACACCGTCCACTACAGTCAATAGCGACTCCAGCAGGGCCGGAAACCAAGCCCCGGAGCGCCTGAATCAGGAAAAGGTAATGAGCGGAAATATCGTTAATGTCACCGACGCTTCCTTCGAGCAGGATGTACTGAAGTCTGACGTTCCGGTACTGGTAGACTACTGGGCCGAGTGGTGTGGCCCGTGCAAAATGATTGCTCCGGTTCTGGAAGAAATCGCTGACGAATACGACGGCAAGCTGAAGGTCTGCAAACTCAACATCGACGAAAACGAGCAGACCCCGCCCAAGTTCAACATCCGTGGTATCCCGACCCTGATGCTGTTCAAGAACGGCAACGTGGATGCCACCAAAGTAGGCGCGCTGTCCAAATCGCAGCTGGCTGCCTTCCTCGACAGCAACCTCTGATCCGCTGTTGAAGGAAACCGCCCCTGAACAACGCTTCACGGGCGGTTTTTTTATGCCATGACCCGACCCGACAGAATCATCGGCCTGCTCCTGGCAGGCGGCAAAGGCACCCGCATGGGCGGCCAGGACAAAGGCCTCGTATCCTGGCAAGGCAGAGCCATGGCCGAATGGGTGCTGAAGGCCCTTAGGACCATCACCCCGGCCGTCTTCGTCAGCGCCAACCGCTCGCTGCCGGACTACGAACGCCTGGCTCCCGGCCGTATCCTTGAGGATCCTCCTGAACTACGCGACCAGGGCCCTCTGGCGGGCCTGCTCACGGGCCTGAAAGCCGCGGAAACTCAGGGTGCCGAAGCTGTGCTGGTCTGCCCCTGTGATACCCCGGGAATCACCCCGGGAACCCTTAGCGCCCTGGTCACCGCCTGGCAAACCCAACCCGACCGCCCGGCTATTGCCGAACATAACGGCCGCCTGCACCCGTTGCACGGTGTGTATCCGGTAAATGTAATGGTGGAACTGGATCGCTGGCTGGCCTCGGACAACCGCCGGGTGATGGGATTTGCCGAATCGGTGGGGGCGGTTGCGGTTAATTGTCCTGAAACCGACGAAGTGTTCAGGAATCGCAATGATTTTAGGGGGTTGGAACGCTAATATGATCTCGGCTGGATCAGCTGACTGCATATGTAGGGTGCTGGTCTGGTGGGATCTCCGAAAATGCTCGGAGCCATGGATGGCGGAGAGCAAGCGTACAGGGACGTATTCACAGCGGTTTTCGGAGGTCCCACTAGGCCAGCGGCCGGGCGGCAAACTCCAATAAGCGTCTCACTCCCAGTTCCGACTCCGGGCAACATCAGCCTCTTTCTGCTCCACCCAATGTTCACCCTCGCGGGTAATCTCCTTCTTCCAGAACGGCGCCGACGTCTTCAAAGCATCCATAATGAACTCGCAGGCCGCAAACGCATCGCCCCGGTGGGCACTGCACACCCCCACAAACACAATCTGGTCCGCCAGCGCCAACTGCCCGACCCGGTGAATCACCCGGGCCCGCTGCACATCCCAGCGCCGGCCCGCCTCATCAATCAGCCCCTGAATCACCTGCTCGGTCATCCCCGGATAATGCTCCAGAAACAGTCCCGTTACCCCGGACAGATCCCCGGAATCCCTCACCAGACCTGAGAAGGTCACAATGGCCCCGGTGCCCGGCCCGGTCCCGCGAAGCGCCTCATATTCTGCACCCGCATCGAAATCGTCGGTCTGGATTGAAATCATCTCAACCTCCGGTGACCGGTGGAAAAAAGGCTACCTCATCCCCTGGCTGTACCGGGCTGGACGGCTTTGCCATGGACTGATTGATGGCCACCATCACCGGTTGGCCACCGGTCAGCTGGGCCCAGGCACCGCCCCGGCTGGCCAGGTGGGTAAGCAGGTCCGCGACCGTCTGGTGCTCTGATGCCGGCAGGGTCAGGCTTTCGGTACCCAGCTCTTCTCTTAGTCGGGCGAAAAAACGCACGGTCAGTGTTGGTTCTGTCATCGTTAACTCAGTAATTCGGTGAACGGATAGTATGTAATCAAATCGCCGGCGCGGATGGCCGTGTGTTCCGGCACCACAGCCAGGCCGTCGCCCCAGCAGGCGGAACTCAGGACGCCGGAGCTCTGGTTGGGGTAGGCGACAACCTCCAGACCCGCTGCTGAACCCTGCTTCCGGGCCCGTACAAACTCGCGGCGGACAGATGTGGAGGTTACGTCAAACCCAGCGGGCAGAGATTCGCCCACGGGAAGGAGGTCCTGCCGGCCCTGGCGTTTGCGAATGTAAGGCATCGCCACCACCAGAAAAGTGACCAGGACCGCTGCCGGATTGCCCGGCAAACCGAGTACCGGTATGCCTGCCACTTCGCCAAACGCCAGTGGTTTGCCGGGCTTGATTGCCATGCGCCAAAGTGACAGCTTGCCGGATTTCTCCAGTACCGCGCGAACGTGGTCCTCCTCACCGACCGATACGCCGCCGCTGGTGATGATCAGGTCGGCCTTGGCAGCAGCAGACTCGAGCGTGCTGCGGGTGGCTTCCCGGGTATCTTCAAGGGTTTCGCACAGAACCAGCTCGCAGCCAGCCTCGGCCAACAGGCCCATGAGGGTAAATCGGTTGGTGTTGTATATCTGGCCAGAATCAAGTGGCTGGCCCGGCTCCACCAGTTCATCACCGGTGGTCAATACCGCGACTCTTAGCCGGCCCATGACCGGAACCTGGCTGATTCCCATGGAGGCCAGCAGGCCCATTTCCTGGGGGCGAATGCGCTTGCCCTTCGCCAGCGCCAGATCGCCCCGGGCAAGATCCTGGCCCTGCCTGCGAATGTTCTGGCCCTCTGAAACCTCGGCCTGGATCAGAATCATGTCGTCGGTGCGTTCCACCCGTTCCTGCATCACGACCGCATCGGCCCCTTCGGGAATCTCGGAGCCGGTAAAAATCCGTGCCGCTGTGCCGGGTGCCAGTGTTCCGGGGGCAACGCCGGCCGGGATTCTGGCGGATACGGACATCGGTTTGCCGGCGGCGACATCGGCCAGACATACCGCATAGCCGTCCACGGCGCTGTTATCCGCTGGCGGCACATCCGCGGGAACATACTGGTTCTCCGCCAGAACCCGGCCGAGGCTGTCCGTTAAGGCAACGGCTTCGGTTCGGGTGATGGCCGGCGCCCGGTCAAGAATATGTTGCAGTGCATCGTCAACCGATGTCAGATCGTTAGCCACCATGTGTCCTCCTGTTTATCGCTCGGCACGCTGGCCAATCACTTCCTGAACCCGCTGGTAGGGGCGGTCCGGCTTGCGCAGGGCCAGAGCAGAGAAATTACAGGGGCCATGGCGACTGTCCAGCTGGGTTGCCAGAATGCCGTTCCAGCCGGTTCGGCAAGCCCCGGTTGAGCCGGGCAGGCAGAAAATAACCGTATGGTTGGCCAGGCCGCCAAAGGCCCGGGACTGGATGGTGGAGGTGCCGATTTCAGACGCGGACAGTCGCCGGAACTCCTCACCAAATCCGTCGATGGTTTTATCCAGCAGGGGCGCTACCGCCTCCGGCGTACTGTCACGTTCGTGGAAGCCGGTGCCGCCGGTAATGATGACGGCGTGAATCTCCGGATCGGCAATCCATTGTGACATCAGGGCCCGGACCAGGTAGATGTCATCCGGCAGGATGCGGCGGGCCACAAGCCGGTGACCGGCCTCGACAACGCTGTCCTCGAGAAACTGGCCAGACGTGTCTTCATCCGGGCCTCGGGTGTCCGAGACGGTCAGAAGGGCGATGTTCAGGGGCTTCAGTTCGCTGGTGCGATCACTGCTCATGGGGTAGGCTCCGGAAGTCTGTCATCAATCATAGGCTCAGTATCCTGATCTGCTGCGTGGTTGGGAAGGGAGTAACCCATCAGAGGGAGCTCCAGAACCAGTGAACCCCATGCCAAAAACTGGCTTAATTTTATTCAGGGGCTTGACATTCGCGCTAAAGGTGGCCGATGATGCCGTTGCCCGGCGAACAGTTGTTCCCACTCTCTGGCTTCGGCATTTAATATCCGGCTTCCATCTACACCGGTTGCTCCATCTGCCAGCACCTTTGTTTCATTTTTGATTCGATCAACACGTTCAGGGGCGCCCCTGTCATTCCAACAGTCGTTTACTTCCATTCCTGAAAATCCAACAAACTATGAATCTTACTGAACTCAAGCAGAAATCCGTGCCCGAATTGCTCGATATCGCGCAAGAAATGGGCCTCGACAACCTGGCTCGTTCGCGCAAACAGGATGTGATCTTCACCATCCTGAAAAAACACGCCAAAAGCGGCGAAGACATTTACGGTGACGGTGTACTGGAGATTCTGCAGGATGGTTTCGGCTTCCTCCGCTCCGCCGATGCCTCATACCTGGCCGGGCCGGACGATATTTACGTTTCCCCCAGCCAGATTCGTCGGTTCAACCTGCGTACCGGCGACACCATCGCGGGCAAGATCCGTCCTCCGAAAGACGGCGAACGTTATTTTGCCCTGCTGAAAGTCAACGAGATCAACTTTGACAAGCCGGACAACGCCCGCAACAAGATTCTGTTCGAGAACCTGACACCGCTGTTCCCTCAGGAACGGTTGATGCTGGAAGCCGGTAACGGCAGCACCGAGGATCTCTCATCCCGGGTTCTGGATCTGGTAGCGCCGATAGGTAAAGGCCAGCGGGGGCTGATCGTATCCCCGCCCAAGGCTGGTAAAACGCTGCTGATGCAGGGTATCGCCCAGTCGATTACCCGCAATAACCCGGAATGCCACCTGATGGTGCTGCTGATTGATGAGCGCCCGGAAGAAGTGACTGAAATGCAGCGTACCGTGCGCGGCGAAGTGGTGGCCTCCACCTTTGATGAGCCGCCGGCCCGTCACGTGCAGGTGGCCGAGATGGTGATCGAAAAGGCCAAGCGCCTGGTCGAGCACAAGAAAGATGTGGTCATTCTGCTGGACTCCATCACCCGTCTGGCCCGGGCCTACAACACGGTGATTCCGTCCTCCGGCAAGGTACTGACCGGCGGTGTTGATGCCCACGCGCTGGAAAAGCCCAAGCGTTTCTTTGGTGCTGCCCGTAACGTGGAAGAAGGCGGAAGTCTGACCATTCTCGCCACGGCGCTTGTGAACACCGGTTCCAAAATGGACGAAGTGATCTACGAGGAGTTCAAGGGCACCGGTAACATGGAGGTGCATCTGGACCGACGGATTGCGGAGAAACGGGTGTACCCGGCCATCAACATTCGTAGCTCCGGCACTCGCCGCGAAGACCTGTTGATGTCCGAAGCCGACATCCAGCGTGTGTGGATCCTGCGCAAATTGCTGCACTCCATGGACGACGATACCGCCGCCATCGAGTTCCTGCTGGACAAGCTCAAGGACACCAAGACTAACGACGAGTTCTTCCAGTCCATGAAGCGTCGGTGATACTGACTCCGATTCCCGACCGGCGGGCGTTCTTATGGAATGTCCGGGTGGTCGGGGCGGATTCCCTCCCCAGCATTCAAGCTGCTCAGGCCAATACCTGAACTCAGGTCTGAATCCAGACCAGAAAAAACTCCGTAGTACCGTAGACCAGAAACGGAGCACACCATGAAATACAACGACCTTCGGGACTTTGTCAGCCAGCTGGAAAAGCTGGGTGAGCTCAAGCGCATTACTGCCGAAGTTGACCCCCACCTGGAAATGACCGAAATCTGCGACCGCACCCTGCGTGCCGGTGGTCCGGCGTTGTTGTTCGAGAATCCGAAAGGCTACGATATGCCGGTGTTGGCCAACCTGTTCGGAACACCGAAACGGGTGGCACTGGGCATGGGGCAGGACGATGTGGCAGCGTTGCGGGAGATTGGCAAGCTGCTGGCGTTTCTGAAAGAGCCGGACCCCCCCAAGGGCTTCAAGGACGCCATTGAAAAACTGCCATTATTCCGGCAGGTCATGCGCATGAGCCCCAAGGTGTTGCGCTCGGCACCCTGCCAGGATGTAGTGATTGAAAAAGACAAGGTGGATCTGTACCAGATACCGGTCCAGCACTGCTGGCCGGGTGACGCCGGTCCTCTGGTGACCTGGCCGCTGGTGATTACCCGTGGCCCCAACAAGGAACGTCAGAACCTGGGTATCTACCGGCAGCAGGTGATTGGTCGTAACCGTCTGATTATGCGCTGGCTCAGCCATCGGGGGGGCGCCCTGGATTACCAGGAGTTTCGTAAGGCCAACCCGGACAAGCCCTATCCGGTTGCGGTCGCACTGGGTGCTGATCCGGCCACCATTCTGGGTGCCGTTACCCCGGTGCCGGATACGCTGTCTGAATATGCTTTTGCAGGATTGCTGCGAGGGAGTCGAACGGAACTGGTGAGTGCGGGCCTGAGCGATCTTCAGGTACCGGCCAGTGCCGAGATTGTACTGGAAGGCTTTATCTACCCGGACGATATGGCGCCGGAAGGGCCGTTTGGTGATCACACCGGGTATTACAACGAAGTGGATCAGTTCCCGGTGTTTACCGTGGAGCGCATTACCCACCGCCGGGATCCGATCTATCACAGCACCTACACTGGCCGGCCACCGGACGAGCCGGCTATTCTCGGAGTGGCGCTGAACGAGGTGTTCATTCCAATCCTGCAGAAGCAGTTTCCGGAAATTGTCGATTTCTATCTGCCTCCGGAAGGCTGTTCCTACCGGCTTGCCGTAGTCACCATGAAGAAGCAGTATCCCGGCCATGCCAAGCGGGTGATGATGGGGGTATGGTCATTCCTGCGGCAATTCATGTACACCAAGTTTGTGATTGTCACCGATGACGACGTCAATGCCCGTAACTGGGAAGACGTGATCTGGGCCATTACTACGCGGATGGATCCGGCCCGGGACACCACCCTGGTGGAAAACACCCCGATTGATTATCTGGACTTTGCCTCGCCGGTGTCTGGGCTCGGCTCAAAGATGGGGATGGATGCCACCAACAAGTGGCCCGGAGAGACCGACCGGGAGTGGGGCACTGCCATCGCCATGACCGACGAGGTTAAACAGCGGGTGGATGACATCTGGGACAGCCTGGGGATTGAAATTCCCGGTGCCCGCCCCGACTGACAGGGGGCAAAGAGTGTTTCGGATACGCCTGCAGCCATCGGGGCTTGGTTACGGTGCGGATCAGGCTGAAGACCTGTTGTCTGCAGCGGCCGCAGCCGGAATACGGGTGCCGGCAGCCTGCCGAAACGGCGTGTGCGAAATCTGTGAGGCCCGGTTGCTGAAAGGTCGGGCGCTGAATACCCGAAATCAACATTCTATCGCGGTTGACGAGCCACTGATGATGTGTCGGACACGGCCGCTCGCCGACCTTGAACTGGAGATACCCGCCGTTATGGCATCAGGAAATTACCAGCCCCGCCAGTACCAGGCGAAGGTAATCGACGTACGTTCCATCAGTCACGATGTGTACCGGGTGGCCTTGCAGCTACCCCGGCGGAGGGATGTGGCTTTCCATGCCGGGCAGTATCTGTCGGTGATTCTGCCCGGAGCTGACCCCTGCTATTTCTCGATTGCCAGCAGCCCCTCAGCAGAGCAGATCGAACTGCACATCCAGGCTTCGCCCGACTGGGTCTCGGCCCAGAAAGTCATCGATGCGCTGACTTCCGGTCAGGATGTGACGGTGGAACTGCCCCATGGCAAGGCCTGCCTGGCCAGTATGCCGGACAAACCTCTGCTGCTGGTGGCGGCAGGTACCGGTTTTGCCCAGATGAAAAGCCTGGTGGATTACCTGCGGGAAACCCGTTACCAGAAGCCAGTCAAACTGTTCTGGGGCGTGCGCAAGCACGAGGACATGTACCTGCGTTCTCTCGCGCAGCAGTGGCAGGAGGAGTGGGCGCCGTTCAGCTTTTTGCCGGTGGTGGGAGACGATGAAGACAATGACTGGGGCGGTCACCACGACCAACTGGTCAGAGCTGTGCTGGCTTCAGGGTTCGATTGGCAGGACGTGGAAGTTCATGCCAGTGGCTCGCCCACCATGGTGTATACCCTGATGGATGCGCTGGTGGAGGCTGGCCTTCCGGAGCAGGCCTTTTTCTCGGATGTTCTGGAGTATGCTCCCCGCAGCTGACAGTTTCAGTGGGCGCTATCAACAAGGGCCGGCAATTTGCCGGCCCTTGTTGTTTGTCTGAATCAAAGACTGCGAAGTCTCAGGCCCGGGGCATGGGCAGGTCGGGCAGGCCATGGTCGGTTTCCAGCCCCTGCATCAGCAGCTTGATGCTGGCTTCTTCCTCGCCCATATGGGCATTCAGCCGGCTCAGCTCCGCGAGGGTTTCACGATTACGGCGCAATTTCAGACTGGTTTCAAAGTACTCCCGTGCTTTTCCCCACAGCTCATTACGCAGGCTGAGCCGGCCCAGTGCCAGCAACAGCTCGGGGTTGTTGGTGCGATGTTTCAGCCACTGTTCGGCAATCAATAGCTGTTCCTCCGGATCCTGACCCTGAATCCGGCCATACAGGTTGATCAGCTCGTCGCTCCAGTGGTTACGCAGTACCTTTCTCAGCAGCGTTTCTGCCTGGGCCTCATCACCCAGTCCCGCCAGCAGTCGGGCGTAGTCGCGGATGGTGTACTCATCCCGGCGCACAAAGCCCGGCAGCTCGTCCCACAGGCGAGTCAGCGGTTCCAGGCTGGCTTCGGGGTTTTCCTTGCGGCTGCGTTGGCATTCCTCGGCGGCCTGTTCCAGCAGGTTTTGCCAGACCTGACGTTCCAGCTCGTTCAGTTCGCTCTCTGGCACCACGCTGCGCTTGCGCAGTTCCGGAATAAGACGGGACAGCTCGCGCCAGTCCTCCAGACGCAGATAGGCGTTCTTCAGCAGCTTGAGGACAAACGGGTGATGTGGAGATTCCTTGCGTAGGCGCAGCAGGGTCGCCAAAGCCTGCTCGGGCCGGTTGCCGGCCAGTTGCAGCTGGGCCTGGGTCAACCCCACCGCCATGCTGGAGCCAGGTGTGCTTTCAAAGGCCTTGCGCAGCAGTTCATCGACCGCTTCATGGTCGCCGGACTCGAACGCGGCCTGGGCCGCCGCGAGATAGTTGATCAGGGGGGTGTCGGCATGGCTGGCAGAGCTGGACAGTAGCTTACGGGCGCGGGGCCAGTTGCCTTCGGCCAGAGCCAGGAGGCCTCGTGTGGTCCGGCGCCGGGCCCGGCGCTCATTACCGCGGGCAATCCAACCCGCCATCACACCGGTGCCCTGGCGGAAGCGGCGCACCGTGTTGATGAGGGTGACGGTCAGCAGGATGATCACCAGAATCAGCCCCAACCCGACCCAGAAATTGGTTTCAATCAGGTAGTTGCCCAGGCTGATGCGGATATAGCCCAGGTCGTAGGTCAACCCCAGGGAAAGCCCGGTGCCCACCAGAAGGGCAAGCAGCAGGATCAGCAATACGCGGATCATGACTCATCGCCCCCGTTGGCCGCCTTGCTGTCGGCATCGTTGTCGCCTGTGGCCAGGCGCCCCGCCAGCCGCTCCTTCAGCAGGCTCAGGGACTGGCTGATATCCGGCAGTTCCGGGTCTACGTTGCGCTCGGCCAGTTCGTTCAGGGTCTCGTTGAGCCCGCGAATGGCCGGGTTGGTGCCGTCATACCAGTCGTTGATGGTGGTGATGGCCTTGTTCAGAGCGCGTTCATACAGTGGCTGATTGCCCCGCAAGACCGCCATTTCAGCTTCTTCCAGCATCAGTTGCAGGTTGAGACGGGCCCAGGCGCTCTGGTCCGGAGACAACAGGGGTTTTACCGGTTCGTCCATCCGGCGGATCACAACGACTTCCTTGAGGGTGCCCAGGAACCGGTTCCAGCCCCTGGTGAACATGTTGCTGCCGTCAGACGGCGCATTCTGGTCTTCGACCATGTCGAATCCCGGCGCCTGATCACTGATCAGGGCCTGGTCGGTGAGATCGTTGACGCTGGCGATGGTAGCCTCCAGTCTCAGGTATAGCCCGGTGCGGTCGACACCCTGAATGCCTCTCAAGGACTGGATTTCCCGTGCCAGTTGCTGGCGTACCGGATAAACCCCGATATCGTCGGATTCCCGCAACACCTCGTCGGCCGATTCCAAGGCGGACAGTGAACCGCGGATGTCTTTTTCAATCAGCAGGCGCTGGTTGGCAATACGCAGCAGATATTCGGCTTCCGCCAGCAGCCAGTCGGTGCGGGTGCGGTTGCCGGCTTCCAGCAATTCGCGGGCGGTGTGATCGATCTGGCGTTGCTGGGTGGCAATCAGCTCCCGCTGTTCCGCCACGCGGTTTTCCAGTGCCTGAAGCCGCTCGCTCTGTTCGCTGCCGCGGTTGCCGTAAAGGCTTTCCAACTGGTTGGTATCCTGCCGGAGGTCCTGAACCACCTGCAGGGTGGCCTGGTGCTTCTGCCACTGTTGCCAGTTCCAGAGCCCAAGGGCAATCGCCAGAATCAGCGCGAGAACCGCCACAATCCACACTGGCCACAAGCGTGGGCGTTCTGGCCTGGCGGGTTGTACGGGAGCGGGGAGTTGTTTTGTTGTTTCAGTCACGGGCATCCTTACTTGGTTATCCGTTGTCACCGGCCTCCTGCGACAGGCAGGAAGCAACACTGATGACCAGGTCGTCATCGTTCAGGCTACCGGGCACCAATGGCTTGCGGAAGCCCAGCGCGCGCGCCTGTTCCGCTACACGCTCCGCAGGTACTACGATTATGTCGGGCGTCAGAGCCAATTGGTATCTGTGGCCCAGCTCCACCAGATTGTTCAGGGTTTCGCCGGAAAGCGCAATCACCACCTCGGGGTGGAAGTCGGCAACCAGAGCCTTCACCTGTTTTGCAGAATAGTACGGCAGCACGCGCCGGTACAGGGGCAGGGTGGTAATCCGTGCGCCCCGTTGCGCCAGGGTCTCACGAATCAGTTCCCGGCCATGCTCGCCCCGAGCCAGCAGAACTTTCTCTCCGTCAACGCGCTGCAGTGATGGCAGCGCCAGCAACGCTTCGCTGGTCCAGCCTTCGGCGGGCATTCTCGGTTTCAGGCCATGTTCGCGAAAGACCGCGGCGGTGCCGGCGCCCACTCCGTACCATTGCAGGCCGGCGGGAAGTTGAGGCCACCAGTGGTCGATTTCCTCCATCAGCCGGCGGGCGGCATAGGGGCTGACCGCGATGATGTGGGAAAAGTTGTCCAGCTGCTGCAGGATGCCGCGCTGCTCCGGGGTTTCCGGTAAAGGCTCGCGCGCCATCATCGGCATCACCCGGGCATCGGCACCGGCCTTGCGAAAGGCCTCGGCGAGGCGGCTGGCTTCGGGCTCGGGCCGGCAGATCAATACACGCCGGCCCTGGAGTTCAGACGGTTGCTGAAACTCAGCGTGGGGTGTGGCCATAGATTTCAGCCAGCACCTTGTCGGCCCCCATGGACAGCAGCTGTTCTGCCAGTTCACGGCCCAGGCGTTCACCTTCGGCGCGCGGGGCACGGCCTTCCACCCGGAAAATCTGGGTACCATCGACTGCGCCAACCAGGCCCCGCAGCCACAGGGTGTTATCGTCTTCCAGCAGGGCATAGGCGGCAATGGGTACCTGGCAACCGCCTTCAAGGCGACGGTTCAGCGCCCGCTCAGCGCTGACGCGGTCCCAGGTGTCGGTGTGATTGAGCGGGGCAATCAGCTCCAGAAGTTCCGTGTCACCGACCCGGCATTCGATGCCCAAAGCACCCTGGCCAACGGCTGGCAGGGAAAACGTGTCTGGCAGACAGTAACGGATACGGTCGTGGAAGCCGAGACGCTTCAGGCCGGAGCTGGCCAGTACAATGGCGTCGTATTCACCGGCATCGAGTTTCGCCAACCGGGTATTCACGTTGCCACGCAGTACCTTGATCTGAAGATCCGGGCGGTTGGCCCGCAGCTGGGCTTCCCGACGCAGGCTGGCGGTGCCTACTACCGCGCCCTCAGGCAGCTGGTCGATGTGTTCATACTGATTGCTGACGAAGGCATCGGTGGGGTCTTCACGCTCGCAAATGGCGACCAGCCCCAGGCCTTCGGGGAATTCCATGGGCACGTCTTTCATGGAATGCACGGCCAGATCGGCACGGCCGTCCAGCATGGCTTCTTCGAGCTCCTTCACGAACAGGCCCTTGCCGCCGATCTTAGCCAGGGGGACGTCCAGGATCTTGTCGCCCTGGGTCTTGATCTTGATCAGTTCAACGTCAACGTTGTCATGCAGCCTTTCCAGCTCGGCCTTGATGAATTCCGCCTGCCACAGCGCCAGTGCGCTGCTGCGGGTTGCAATGCGAAGGGTACGTTTGGACATGTCACTCACTGTCGTTCGGGAAAATGTGCCCCAAGGTTACCTTGTGGCAGAAAAAAAGTCCCGCGGTGAACCCCCGCCTACCCCCTCAGGGGGAGGGTTGGTGTTCGTGTAACCATTGGCGGACCGTACTGGCATGGCGGCGGCTGACCGGCAGCAGGGTGGCATTGCCTTTCAGTGCCAGCTGATTCTGTCCATCGGACGACCGCCGCAGCCCCTGGATAAAGCGCACGCCAACCAGTGTGTGTCGGTGGACGCGCAGAAGGTGATCCGGGTAAGCCTGCTCCAGTTCTTTCAGGGTGTAGTCGCACACCGTCTCGCCGTGGCGGTGGTGCAGAGTCACGTACTTCTGGTCGGCCTCACAGTAGTACAGATCTGACAGGTCGATCAGTTCGGTGCCTCGGTGCGTGCGCACCGCCAGTTGGTCGTTACCGGCATCGGTACTTTGCGCCAGGGCTTGCCTCTGTACCCGGTTCAGCTTGCCGGCCCGGGCCAGAGCATCGGCCAGCGCCTCACGCCGGACCGGTTTGAGCAGATAGGCGACGGCGCGAACCTCGAACGCCTGGATGGCATAGTGGTCATAGGCGGTACAAAAAATCACTGCGGGCGGATTGTGGAGCTTGCTGAGCTGGTCGGCTGCTTCCATGCCATCCATGCCGGGCATACGGATGTCCAGCAGCAGGATATCCGGTTCCAGTTCGGCCACTTTGCGCAAGGTGTCGTTGCCATCCACCGCTTCGCCACAAACCCGGTAATCCGGCAGGGCTTCCAGCAGGCGCTGAATGCGCTGGCGGGCGAGGGGTTCGTCATCGGCAATCAGTACGCGTTTGCTGTCTTCGGTATTCATGGCCTGTTTCGTGACTGACGGTTGCTGGTGTTGATGCTGCGCCGGGGCAGGCGAAGGGTGACGGTGTAGGTATTGCCCTGGCGACTGTGTTTGAGCACGGCCGGTTCGCCAAACAGTGCCTGTAGTCTGGCCTGGGTGTTACTCAGGGCGACCCGGTTGCCCTGATGCTGGCGTTCCGTAGATTCCGGCGCGGGATTCTGCACCAGAAGGTAGACAAAGTGATCCTTGGCCGATACTTCGACCCGGACGACACCGCCTTCCGGCCGCGGCTGAATGCCGTGATAGATGGCATTTTCCACCAGCGGCTGCAGTGTCAGGGGTGGTATTACCTGTTGCCCGAGCCCGGGTTGAATATCCCACTCCAGTTGCAGGCGTTCCCCCAGTCTCAGAGACTCAATCGCCAGGTAGCGCTGGCACAGTTCCAGCTCACGGTTCAGGGGAATGAGCTGGTCGTCGGTGCGCAGGCTGGCCCGGAACAGTTCCGACAGATCCAGCACTGCTTCTTCCGCCTGCTCCGGATTGGTGGCAATCAGGCTGGCAATGGTGTTCATGCTGTTAAACAGAAAGTGTGGCTGGATCCGGGCCTGCAAGGAGGTCAGCCGGGCCTGCATTTCCGCCTCACGCTGTTGCTGCCACTGGTGCTGAAGGTAAAAATAACGCAGCACCATCAGGATAATCAGCAGTGCCAGTAACAGCTTCTTGGCAATGCCCTGCCAGAGCGCCACGCCCGGCTGCGGGTGCAATACGCTGTCGGCAAACAGGCTGAACGCCAGTACGTCCAGCAAGACAATGGCGGCGATGGTCATCGTGGCGCGGCTGTTGCTCATGCGGGCCAGGCGGGGGCGCAACAGACAGATCAGTGCGGCGCTGGTGAGGGTGGTCCATTGCACGAACAGGGACAGCAGACCGAAGTAGTTCCAGTCGATCCAGCTGTTCTGTGCCTGCACGATGGCCAGCACCAGAACCAGCAGTTCGCTGGTAATCAACAGCATGAACACGGCCCGCACACGACACAGATCGGGCACGTAGAAGCTGTCGGTGTCCTTGTGGTTCATGCCTTTGTCGGGTTTCAGGGGAGTCTCCTTAACCGGGGCCGGAATGCTATACTGCCGCAACTTTTAACTTATCCATTGCCGGCATGATGATGCCGGGCTGTCAGCAGGAAAGATAGACCATGACGGATCAGAAAAAGTCTGACCAGACCACATCCTCCGAAAAACCCTGGGGTGGCCGCTTCAGCGAGCCTACCGATGCCTTTGTTGAACGCTTCACCGCCTCGGTGGGCTTCGACCAGCGCCTGTATCATCATGATATTACCGGCTCCATCGCCCATGCCACCATGTTGGCGAAGGTGGGTGTGCTGACGGACGCCGAGCGCGACCAGATCATCGACGGCCTGAAGGGCGTGAAGGAAGACATCGAAGCCGGGCGCTTCGAATGGTCCGTCAGCCTGGAAGATGTGCACATGAACATCGAAGCCCGGCTCACCGATCGCATCGGCATCACCGGCAAGAAACTGCATACCGGCCGCAGCCGGAATGATCAGGTCGCCACCGATATCCGGCTGTACCTGCGCGATGAAATCGACGTGATTGCCGAGGAACTGGCGCGCCTGCAGGCTGGCTTGCTGGACCTGGCCGAGCGCGAGGCAGACACCATTATGCCCGGCTTTACCCACCTGCAGACCGCCCAGCCGGTTACCTTTGGCCACCATTTGCTGGCCTGGTACGAAATGCTGGTGCGCGATGCCGATCGTCTGCAGGATTGCCGCAAGCGGGTGAACGTGATGCCTCTGGGGGCCGCTGCCCTGGCCGGCACCACTTACCCGATTGACCGCAATCTGACCGCCGAACTGCTGGGCTTTGACCGGCCCACTGAAAACAGCCTGGATTCGGTCTCCGACCGGGACTTCGCCATTGAATTCTGCAGTTTCGCCGCGCTGCTGATGACCCACCTGTCCCGGTTCAGTGAAGAGCTTGTGCTCTGGACCTCCGCCCAGTTCGATTTCATCGACCTGCCGGACCGGTTCTGCACCGGTTCCTCGATCATGCCCCAGAAGAAAAACCCGGATGTACCCGAGCTGGTGCGTGGCAAGACCGGCCGGGTAAACGGCCATCTGATCAGCCTGCTGACCCTGATGAAGAGCCAGCCGCTGGCCTACAACAAGGACAATCAGGAAGACAAAGAGCCGCTGTTCGACACGGTCGATACCATCAAGGGCTGCCTGAAGGCCTACGCCGATATGATCCCGGCCATCAGGGCCAAGGCCGACAACATGCGGGTAGCCGCCAAGCGGGGCTTCTCCACCGCCACGGATCTGGCTGATTACCTGGTCAAGAAAGGCGTGCCGTTCCGTGATGCCCATGAGATTGTCGGCAAGTCAGTTGCTTTCGGTGTCGCCGAAGGTCGTGACCTGTCAGATATGACGCTGGAGGAACTTCAACAGTTCTCCGATGTGATCGGCGAGGATGTGTTCGACGTGCTGACCCTGGAAGGTTCCGTGCAGGCCCGTGATCATCTGGGTGGCACTGCGCCAAACCAGGTACGTGCAGCGGTGGCCCGCGCTCGGAAAAATCTGGCATAGTCGACTGGCTGTCATGGGCGTGGCAGTTTAGAAAAAAGTTTATGACAAAACCGTAAAGTGCGGTTTTGTCATAAATACACAATATCGGCTAGGATTGTCCGACTAACTTTACCTGCTTGCTACCGTCAACAAGGACGCTGACGATGAGCTTTGTGAAACTGGTCAGGCCTTCAGAATTGAAGGTCCTCGACATTCCCTTTGTTGAAACTCCTTTTTTTGCTGCCGATAGGGCTCGCCTCCTGGTTGAGCAGGACAACCATCTTCGTTCAAGCATGCAATCGCTGTTCAGGTATGGCTCTGGTGACCGACGGAACCTAGCGGAAACTGTCCATCGGGCGGTCAGAGACGGCGAGTTGATGTTGGTCTGTTCGGAGTGGAATAAGCCTTTCTCGCCGATGGTGACCTGGCGGCCAGACAACAGTCTGCCTGCCGGTGGCCAGTGGCGGATAGAGGGCAGTTGGCTGAACGTTCCATCTGAGCTTGAGTGTGCAGTAGCAGAGCTGAACAACTGCGGCATCACCTGCGAGCAGTTGCGCCAATCCGAATCCTGGGGTGTCGGGTCGCTGGAAGTGAACATGTTCTCAATGAACTACCGGCAGCGCCAGCGCCGGGAGCGGGCGGCTCAAGGTAACGTGGATGACCATCGGCTGAGCCTGCCCTTAGGGGCTTCCGCACTGGTGGCTCCCGTGTTGATGTCTGCAGCATCCGCAACCGAAGACGCTAAGGCAGACTCCTCTCAGGCACCCGCCCCAAAGATACACCTGGAAGTGGGCCTGTTTACCGATGGCACCATGAACAACGCCGCCAATACCCGGGCCTTCGTTGAGCAGCTGGAGCAGGAGTGCCTGATTCCCTACGAAAATAACACCATCGGCCGGGAAGAGTGTGAGCGGCGGATGGGTCTGATGTTGGGCGACAGTTACGCCAATGCGGCCAGCAATGTGGCGAAGCTGTGGGATTTGTACGTCGAAGACGAAAAAGAGGAGGAGGGTACCAGCACCTACCGGCGTAAAATTTATGCTCCTGGGGCTGGCACCAAGACTGGCGAGGATGATGTGATGTATAGCGCAGCCACCGGCATGGGGGAGGCCGGCGTTATCGCACAGGTGGACTATGCTTTCTCGCAACTGGCCTTGCGGGTGAAAGAAGTCTTGCAGAACCTGCCCGCCGACCGCCTGGACAAACCCATCGACAAACTTACGTTGGACCTGTTCGGCTTCAGCCGGGGCGCGGCGGCTGGCCGCCATACTGCACACGAGATAAATCAGGGGGAGAATGGTCTGCTGGCCCAGATGCTGGCTGACAGCGGTATCCTCTGGCCGAAGACGGTAGAAATTCGCTTCGTGGGGCTGTTCGACTCCGTGGCCGCCATCGTTAACCTCGCTGCTGGTGATGCGTTGGCCCATAACAACCGCAACCACCCGGTGGAGTTGTACCTGGATCCAGGCAAGGTGGGCCAGGCGGTGCACCTGACCGCGGCCCATGAGCACCGCAGGAACTTTGCCCTGAACAGTCTGCGAAGCCGCGACGGCAGCTTGCCGGCCAACTTCCGGGAAATTTCCCTGCCGGGCGTTCATTCCGATATTGGCGGTGGCTACGGCGACAGCCAGCGGGAGGACGTGCTGTTAAGCCTCAGGTTAAAGGTGCCTCGCGACCGGCTGAGCAGGCCGGACCAAACCCTCCAATGGGATAACCTGGAGGCCAAGCGGCAACAGATGGAGGCGGCAGGCTGGATTGGCCCATATAATCTGCCGGTAGGGCAATCCGAGCAATTGCAGGCATGGCCGAAAGACCAGGGCCCGGAAGGGCCAGCCCGGCTGGACATTGTCACCCTGCGCCACGAGCACCCGGCCCAGGATGGCCGGGTAGAACTGGTGTTGCGGATGCTGCGCCAGGTGCGGGGGGAGTATTCGCAGGTGGCCTTGAGGTTGATGCATTGGTTGGCCACCGATAGCGGTGTGCCGCTGCAAGATATCGATACCAAAAAAACCGACAATACCCTGCCAGAGGAACTGATCCCCATCCTGCAACAAATTCTAGAGCAAGTTGAACAAGGGAGCGATGCCCCCTCACTGGCTACTGAATATGAGCATCTGTTGCTCCAGCGCTATATCCATTACTCGGCGCACTACAACGCTATTGAGACCCTGGTGGCGGGCTTGCCTGCGAAGTTGCAGGGGATTCATCCCAATGCACCAGCACCTTCAGGCGAGCGCC
Organism: Marinobacter sp. C1S70; assembly: GCF_000475355.1. Classification (NCBI taxonomy): domain Bacteria; kingdom Pseudomonadati; phylum Pseudomonadota; class Gammaproteobacteria; order Pseudomonadales; family Marinobacteraceae; genus Marinobacter; species Marinobacter sp. C1S70. Next base: position 79,121 of record NZ_AXBW01000029.1, read on the forward strand.
TGGTGTATCCACAGACAGAGGGCGACTAATGATTCAGAAAATTCTGGCCATGGGAGTCATGGCCATCGCCCTGTTGGGCAGCGGCTGTTCGGCGTGGTCGAAGGCGGACGACACTCTTTGGATGGTCAGGATAGCGGCGCCACAGCACTACGAAGTTTGGGTGACTGATATGTTCCTGGAGAAGTCGGGTGAGCGGAGCTGGCGCCAGCCGATAGGCACGGTGGGGTGCTGCTGGAAGGGGGCCCGTGGCCCAACCGGGCCTGGGGGCAGAGCTGACCCCTTTCCGGAACTGATTCTGGTCAACTGGTTTTCCTACGCGGAGCAGAAATATTACACCAAGATCATTCAGGTGCCGGAAGACCTGCTGGACCGAATGCGGGAGCCGGCAACCTATGTTACGCAGGTTGATGTGCGCTCAGGCCCCCGGAACCTCCTGACCATTGGCCTGGCGCCCGGCGGTACCGTGGTGGTCTGGATTTCGAACCAGATTGGCAATGAGATCGAGGTGATGCGGATGCAGGCGACGGAAGTGCCGGGTGACCCGGATGATTTTGAGGTAGGCACCAGAAATTATCTCGAAAAACACGGTGACTACCTCAGGGAACACGGCGTCCCTATGGAGGGCTGGTAAGCGGCCGCGGAAGCGGTTCTAAAGTGACCCAGTGTGAGGTCGGGGTAGAACGAAGCCTGCCCTCAACATAACTTAGCCGCCGATCCAGCCCGTACTCAGCTCAACCCCCACCGGCTTCAGCTCCGCCAGCGGGCTGGGCTTGGATAACCGGTAACCCTGGCCAAAATGGATGCCCAGGGTACGGACCTTTCTCAGGGTCTCGTCGCTCTCTATAAAGGTGGCAACGGTCTCCTTGCCCGCGGCTTCTGCAATACGATGCAGGGCATCCACCATCACTTGCTGAACCGGATCGTCCTCCAGATGATCCATCACCCGTCTATCCAGTTTGATGATATCCACCGGCAGGTGGGCGGCCAGGCTGTAGCTTTCCACCGAGGCGCCAGCGCCCTCCAGGGCCACCCGGCAACCGATTCGATGCAGTGCATCGCAGAGCACGGCCACTTCGTCCGGATACTGGGTGGCATGGGCTTCCCGGATCTCCAGGCAGAAGCACTCCGCCCGGAACGGTGAGGGTGCCAGTAGCTGTTCCATGAAATCGGCAAAGGTGTCATCCAGTACCGAGGCCAGAGACAGGTTGAAGCCGCAGTATTTCAGCCTTGGTTCCAGCAGTCGGTGCTGCCCCAGCCAGTCCAGGGTCTGACGAATGACCTGACGGTCCAGCCGTTTGGCCAGGTCAAAGCGCTCGGCCAGGGGCAGGAACTGTCCGGGCAGGAGTGTGGTGTCGTCCGGTCCCTGACCGGGAATGCGACACAGTATTTCAATATGGTCGCCCCAGGTCACACTCGCCACCGGCTTCAGAGCCTGGAACTCAAGGATCAGTTGATGCTGGTCCAGGGCTTGGCGGAGCTGTTCCAGCTGCTTGTCTGTACCAGTATCGCCGGCGGCATCCGGCAGTGCATGGGCGGTGTGGATCCGGTTCCGGCCTGAAGTCTTGGCGGTATGGCACAGGTCCGCAGCCTGGGTGAGCAGCGTGTCGGCCCGCTCCGGCAACTCACTGTCCAGAATCAGCAGACCGCCGCTGGTAGTGGTCTGCAGGGTATGCCCCTGCCATTCAAACTGGAACTGGGCAATCTGTTCGCGGATTTCCTCGGCGATCTTTCGCGCTCTGGGTTCCGGGCAGTTCTCGATGAACAGCGCAAAGGTATCGCCGGCCAGTCGTGCCAGGGCATCACGCTGTCGTACGCGCAGCCCGAGCATGGCGGCCAGTTCCCGCAGGTAGCGGTCGCAGGTGCCGCTGCCAGCGTCCTCGTTGAACTGTTCGAAGTTGTCCAGATCCAGAAACAGCAGCCCGTCGGTGCTCTGGCGTTTGTGGCGATGGCCCATGGCCCGTTCCAGGTGTTCGATGAAAGAACGGCGATTCATCAGTCCGGTGACCGGATCGTGTCGCATGCGGTAATCGCTGTTGCTGGTGTGCTGGATCCGGTTGCTGATATCGCGTGCGACATGAACGGCCCCGGTGACCTCACCCCGGTCTCCGCGGATGCTCTGGAAGTGAAATTCGTAAATCGGCAGTCCCTCTCCCTGGCGGTTCAGGGGCATTTCTGCCACAAAATGCTCACGGTCGAAGGCCCGTTGCCATAGCCGTTCGATCAGTCTCCGCTCATTTGGGAAGTCCTTCAAAAGGCTGCGCAGGTTGTCTCCGGTCTTTGGCGTCAGGTCAAAGGCGTGTTGAAACTGCTGGCACCAGGGGGTGTTGAAATGCAACAGCCTGAACTCGGTGTCGATGGCTACCACCAGATCAGAGGATGCGGCGGTCGTGGCTTGAAGAATCTGCTGAGCCTGTTGTTTTTCCAGATCGTGGACCATGGCCTCGCTGTGGTTGACCATCACGCCGCCGAGTTTTTGCACCCGGCCGCCGTTCTTCAGAGCACGACCGGCCAGAGTAACCCGTTGTGGCCGTTGCCGGCTGGTGAGAATGGTCAGGTCCATGCTGAACGGCTGGCCGGTGCGCATACAGCGCCTGAACATCGCTCGTACCCGGTTCTGGCCTGTCTGGCAGTAAAACAGCGCCTGTTCCGGTGTCAGCTCGCTGCCGGCTTTGAGTTCCAGCAGGCGGTACATACCTTCGGACCAGCTGATCTCGTTGCTGGGCATGTCCAGTTCCCAGAGACCAAAGCCGGCATTCTGTTCCGCCAGTCGTTGAATCCGGCTATCCATGGCATCGCTGTCTCTGAGGGTAATCGAGGCGGTAGCGGCCTGGTCTGAATCCCGGACCTCCATTCGCAGCCCGAGCAGGGCAGTAAAGAAAAAGCCATCCTTGTGGCGAAACGTCACCAGCACTGTCTGGCCATTGTCGAGCCGGTGTCGGTGGGCGGGGGCGAAGGGATCGTCCTGGCGGGAAGCCAGAATATGCTGGACTTTCTGCCCGGTCAGATCGCTGATGTCGTAGCCAAACATGGTTTCTGCATGGCGATCAGCCTGGATGATCCGGCCATCGTCATCCACCCGAAGCAGGGTGGGCCGGATAACGGGGCCCGTCGGATCGGGCCGGTAGCGTTGAATCAGAAACTCTTTCACAGCTCGGGTGCCTCGCTCGGGCTGGCAGCGTGTTCACTGCCTGTGCTTTTATTTTTTTACAGGTTTTGCCACGATTCATTCATCATACTGACTATCTTGCCGAAAATAACCTCTTGCCGGAGCTCTCTTGACCGTTCACGCCGCGCCCATAGTTCTCGATTTCGAGGATGGAATCGACCGAAAGACGCTCAGGCGCCTGCGGGACCGGTTTCTGCTGGTTAACCAGCAGCGCTGGCAGCGGGCGTGCTCGGCACTGACCTACCGGCAGCAGATGGTGCTGGAGTTGTTGCCGCTGGTTTTTCACCGTAACCATCCGGCCTTGCCTGGCTATCTGGATGGTAACTGCCCGGACGGCTTCAGTGGTTACACGCCCGGCCAGGAAGTGCTGGACGCCGCCCGCCGTTACGCCCGTAGCTTTCACTATCGTGACAAGGGCACTCGAAAGCCTGATCTGGACAGTCTGTTCCTGATGGGAAGCCCTGGCACCCTCGGCCACTCGGTGGCCAGTGATCTGGATGTCTGGCTCTGCCACCGTCAGGATTTGCCGGCGTCGGGCATTCGGTGCCTGGAGCGAAAAGCCGAAAAACTGTCGGAATGGGCCGGTGGCCTGGGGGTGGAGCTGCACGTGTTTGTGTTCTCTGCCGCCGATTGGCGGGCCGGGCGACAGCGCGTGGAAGTCACCGGGGAAAACTGCGGCAGCGCCCAGCATTTTCTGTTGCTGGATGAGTTCTACCGCACCAGCATTCACCTCGCCGGCCAATATCCGTTGTGGTGGCTGATCCCGGTAGACCGGGAGGCCGATTACGACCACTGCCGGCGACAGCTGGTGGAGTGTCGGTTTATCCAGGCCAGGGATTACATCGACTTTGGCGCGGTGCCGGACATTCCTCCCGCAGAACTGCCTGGCGCTGGCATCTGGCAGCTCTACAAAGGAATCGATGCGCCCTGGAAAGCCATCCTCAAGCTGCTGTTGATTGAATGTTACGCCACCGACCGGGAGCGACCACTGCTCTCGGCCAGCTTCAAGCAGGCGGTTCACAATGGTGTGATTAGCGCCGATGCCCTGGACCCCTACGTGCTTTTGTACCAGAGACTGGAGCAGTGGTTGCTGGCCCGTGACGGCGCAGATCGGCTGGAGCTGGTGCGCCGAAGCCTGTACCTGAAATCCGGCTTGCCGCTCAGCCGGGCGGGTATGGTAGGTGACCCCTGGCGGGTCGAGTTGTTGCGCAGCCTGGTTGAAGGCTGGGGCTGGTCATCGGAGGATCTGGGCAGGCTGGACGATCGTCAGCGCTGGTGTGCCGAGGAAGTGATGGGGTTACGCCGGCGGGTGGTTGCCGAGCTTACCCACAGTTACCGCTTGCTGGCCAGATTGGCCCGGGAACAGGATGCACAGGCGTCGATCAGCGCCAATGACATCAACCTGCTGGGCCGCAAGCTCTATGCCGCCTTCCAGCGCAAGGCCGGTAAGGTCGAGCTGATCAATCCTGGGCTGGTGCCCTCGCTGGCAGAAGAGAATCTGTCGTTTCACCATCGCAGTGAACAGGGGGCAGCCGGAGACGGCTGGTTGTTGTACCGGGATCTTGAAGATCCGTCCGACGCCTTCTGGCAGCCGGTTATTCGCCGCGCCGGCAACCTGGCTGAGTTGCTTGTCTGGTGTTACTGCAACGGGCTGCTCAGTCGCAGTACACGGTTGAATGTGCGAGCGGGCCAGAGCGTGGCGTCGGTCAGCGAGTTGAAGGAAATACTGGATGTGCTGGCTGGTTTCCTGCCGGTGCCTATGCCCCCGGCGCCCCGGCAGGCCCTGTCCCGTGCAGTACGGCCGTTACGCAACCTGTTGTTGCTGAATGTGGCGGTGGACCCACAGGCTCATCTGACCGAGCGGGGGCTGCATAAACTCAGCGCCCGCAACGACTCGCTCGGGTTCAGTGGGGCCCGGGACAACCTGGTGGTGACCATCGACCAGATTACCCTGAACAGCTGGCACGAAGTCAGTCTGCAGCATTACGCGGCTGGGGATACCCTGATCCAGTGTTTGAAGAATGTGCTCGCTCAGGTGGCGATCAACCCTGCGGAATTGCCGGATATCCGAGTGATGGCGCCCAGCCGGGGGCACGGACAGGCCATTGCCCGGCGTGTGAGTGAGTTGTTTGCCGATGTGCTCCGACAGTTTTTTGCAGGCGGCACCGGCCCCCATCCCTTGCGTTATATCATCGAGATGGATCAGCGTTATTTTCTGCTCCAGTTCAATGGCCAGGAGCCGGGGTTTGTTGCCCTGGATAGCCGCGCGGCATTGATGGATGCCTTGTTCCAGCCCCAGGACAGTTTTCTGCCGGTGGTGCCGGATCGCTATGCTTTGCAGGATGCTCCCCTATTGAAAGCGGTATGTGAAGCCTCCGAAGCCGGTAACATCCAGGTATTCTGGCAGCTGCAGGGAGACCAGGGCCAGCTCTGGGTGGTGGATGAGTATGGCAGTCTGTGGCATCGCCAGCTGAAGGCCCAGCAACGCCGTCATCTACTGGCACCGTTATTGCGATTTCTGGACAGTGTTATTGAGCGCCGGCAGTTGCGCCAGGCAGATAATCTGGAGCCGGTCGCCGGTATCCGGTGTTACGAACTGGTACGCAGGGATGGCCGATGGCTGGCCGATCCGCGGCCAGAACTGGTCGCCGGAATGCCCTTGTCCGGCCTCGAAGTGCAGGCGGTGGGCGTGCAACAGGGTGACAGCATTCTGCGCTTTGATCTGTATTGCAACGATCAGGAGTTTACCGTGCAGGAATATGGCGACCGGTTGATTCCGGCGGTGGCCCATTACATCCGCTCCCTGCGGCAGAGTCCGGACCCCTATCCGGTGTATCTGACTGACCTGCATCTGCCCCACGATCTCGATCCACAGCTGTATCAGCGCGATATCCAGACCAGCCAGTACCTGTTCTACCGGGCGCAGTTGGAAGATGCCCTAAACCAGCACCTGTCCTGAACATGTGAATCCTCGCGGTGCGGCCCGGGTGTCGGGTATACTTCGGCCATTATTCACTCAGGGGATTGGGTATGCAGCTTGGGCTTGTGCGCCGCCTGGCCGTCGCGCTCTCGGTGTTTGTGGTTTTGATGGTATCCGGTTGTGGCCAGAAAGGGCCGCTGTACCGGAACGCGCCGGTGCCCGACGCCGTACCATCGCAGACTGGTGACACCGAGGCAGCTGCGGAGGCGGGCGAAAATGCCGATGAGGACAATGAACAGCCCTGAGCCAGACCACCCGACCTTAAGCTTTCAGGAACAGCATGGATCACTTCAATTACCGTAACGGCGAACTCTACGCCGAAGACGTTGCCGTTGCCGATATCGCCGAGCGCTTTGGTACGCCAGCCTACATCTATTCCCGGGCGACGCTGGAGCGCCATTACCGTGCTTACGATGAGGCCCTGAAGAATCGCCCTCATCTGGTGTGTTATGCGGTCAAGGCGAACAGCAATCTGGCCGTGCTCAATGTGCTGGCTCGTCTGGGGGCCGGTTTTGACATAGTCTCGGCCGGAGAGCTTGAACGTGTGCTTCGTGCCGGCGGGGATGCCGGTAAAGTGGTTTTTTCCGGCGTTGGCAAGCAGGAATGGGAAATGAAGCGGGCCCTGGAGGCCGGCGTTCGCTGTTTCAATGTCGAATCCGACACCGAGCTTGATCGCCTGAACAAGGTGGCTGGCGAACTGGGAGTGAAAGCGCCCATTTCCCTGCGAGTGAATCCGGACGTGGATGCGGGCACTCATCCTTATATCTCGACCGGCCTGAAGGAAAACAAGTTCGGCATTGATATCGCCGAGGCGCCGGCAGTCTATGCCCGGGCGGCCAGCCTGCCCAACCTGGATATCCACGGGGTGGACTGCCACATCGGCTCACAGCTGACGTCGGTTTCGCCGTTCCTGGATGCCCTGGGCCGGGTGCTTTCTCTGATCGACACCCTGGCAGAGCAGGGCATCCGTATCCGCCATCTGGATATGGGGGGCGGTCTGGGTGTGACCTACAACCAGGAAACCCCGCCGCAACCGGCAGATTATGTGAAAGCCCTTAATGAACGCATGGGTGATCGGGAGCTGGAACTGGTGCTCGAGCCGGGCCGCTCCATTGCCGCGAATGCGGGCATTCTGGTGACCCGGGTGGAATTCCTGAAGTGCACCGAACACCGGAATTTCGCCATCATCGATGCGGCCATGAATGATCTGATCCGGCCGGCACTCTACAGTGCCTGGCAGGCCATTATTCCGGTTCAGCCCCATCAGGACAGTGAGGAAAGGCCCTGGGACCTGGTGGGCCCGGTGTGCGAAACCGGCGATTTCCTCGGCAAGGATCGCGCTCTGCGCCTGAAAGCCGGCGATTTGCTGGCGGTGCGCTCGGCCGGGGCCTACGGATTTGTTATGGCCTCTAACTACAACACCCGCAACCGGCCCCCGGAGTTGATGGTGGACGGAGATCAGGTGCATGTGGTTCGGCGCCGGGAGACTCTGGACGACCAACTGGCGCCGGAAAGTTGCCTGCCGGAATGAGCGGGGGGAACGAGATGTCTCAGCAACGACGTGGCCAGGGTCCGGTCCTGCGCTTTACCAAGATGCACGGGCTGGGTAACGACTTCATGGTGGTCGACGCCATCAGCCAGCCATTCCGGCTGGCCCCGGACACCATCCGGGAACTGGCGGATCGCAATTTCGGGATCGGTTTTGATCAGCTGCTGGTGGTGGAGCCGCCGGGGCTGCCGGATGTGGATTTTCGCTACCGTATTTTCAATGCCGATGGCTCGGAGGTGGAACAGTGCGGCAACGGCGCCCGCTGCTTCGCCCGCTTTGTGCGCGATCAGCGCCTGACCAACAAGCGTGTTATCCGGGTCCAGACTGCCAAGGGTGTGATTGAGCTCAAAGTGGGTCGGGATGGCCTGGTAGCGGTCAACATGGGGGTGCCGGAGCTCAACCCCCCCGCGATCCCCTTTGCGGCAGATCAGCGCAAGGATGTGTATACCGTCGACGTGAATGGTCAGACGGTCGAGCTGTCAGCCATCTCCATGGGTAATCCCCACGGAGTGCTGGTGGTGGACAATGTCGATACGGCGCCGGTGGAAAGCCTTGGCCCGCAGTTGGAAAAGCATCCCCGGTTTCCGGCCAAGGCCAACATTGGTTTTCTGCAGGTGATTGATCGCCGCCATGCCCGGTTGCGTGTGTTTGAACGGGGCTCCGGCGAAACACTCGCCTGCGGCAGCGGTGCCTGTGCAGCGGTGGTGGCCGGTTGTCTCCGCGGCTTGCTGGACAGCCGGGTCGAAGTCGAGTTGCGTGGCGGCAGGCTGGTCATTGAATGGCAGGGGGAAGGTACCCCTGTTATGATGGAAGGTCCTGCAACCACGGTATTTGAAGGCCAGTTGCGGCTGCCTGGCGAACCCCAGCCCCGGCGCCGCAGGAGTGCCCGCCCGAACACCCGACCTCATAAAAACGGGGCCTGAACCGATCAGGAGAACACGATGACAGAACAAACGGCCCGCCAGAAGGCCGGCGAACTCACCAGGGAACAGGTCGCAGAATATCTGAGGGCCAATCCGGACTTTTTTATCGGCCAGGACGAGCTGCTGCGCAGTTTGACTCTGCCCCATGACAGCGGCCGGGCGATTTCCCTGGTGGAGCGTCAGGTGCACCTGTTCCGGGAACAGCGGGACACGTTACGCCGGGAGCTGGTGGAACTGGTGTCCATCGCCCGCCACAACGACCGGTTGTTCGAGAAAAGCAAACGCCTGCTGATGCAGGTGATTGAAGCCCGTAACCTGCAGGATATGGCGGCTGCCATTGATGACAGTATCCGGGGTGATTTTGGTCTGGATGCCGCGTCGGTACTTCTGTTCAGTGAAACCGGTCAGCTTCAGTCACAGGGTGCCCTGCATATGGTGGATGCGGCCGCGGCACGCGAACGGTTGGGAAGCCTGCTGGAAGGGGAGCGGGCCGTTTGTGGCCAGTTCCGCGAGAATGAGCGTGAATTCCTGTTCCCGGACCGTGACGAGCCCATCGCCTCCGTTGCCCTTGTGCCCCTGCGCCACGAAGGTCTGGTGGGTGTGTTTGCTGTCGGCAGTTGTGAACCCGGTTACTTTGATCAGAGCATGGGCTCGCTGTTCCTGAGCTACATCAGTGACACCCTGAGCCGGCTTTTGCCGCCCATGCTCAAGCGCCATGGTACCGGCGCTCCGGTGACGGATCTGACGGCGGAGACCGGCCAGGGGTGAGCGTGGCGGCGAGTGACCACAAAGGATCAGCGAGCCAATTGGCGGCGCTGACCGGCTTCATTCGTCATCTGCAATCCGAGAAACGGCATTCACCCCGTACCTGCGAACACTATCAGCGCGACCTTCAGCGGCTGGTCGCCTGGCTTGCGGATAACGGCCTCAATGACTGGTCAGAGCTGTCTGCCCACGATGTTCGGCGCTACGTAGCCCGGCTCAGCCGGGATGGGCTGAGCGGACGCAGCATTGCCCGGCACCTGTCGTCGATTCGGCGTTTCTACCAGTACCTGCTTCGCGAAGGGCTTGCCATCGATAATCCGGCTCTGGACATCAGGGCGCCGAAAAGTGGTCGGCGTTTGCCCCGCGTTGCGGATGTTGATCAGATTGGCCAGTTACTGGATGCCACCCCCGAAGACCCCCTCGAAATCCGTGATCTGGCCATGTTCGAACTGATGTATTCCTCCGGCCTTCGGCTGGCGGAGCTGGCCGGGGCCGATCTGTCGGCTCTGGATCTGAAGGGCCCAGAAATCCGCGTTCTCGGTAAAGGTAACAAGGAGCGCGTGCTGCCGGTCGGCCGCAAGGCCGTGGCGGCGTTGCAACAGTGGTTGTCCTGCCGGCGGGCACTGGTCACCGAGGGTGAGAAGGCACTGTTTGTCAGCCAGCGGGGTACCCGCCTGAGCCGGCGCAGTATCCAGAGTCGCCTGTCTCGCTGGGGTATTCTGCACGGCGCGGACCAGCGTTTGCACCCCCACCTGCTCAGGCATTCCTTTGCCAGTCACATGCTGGAATCCAGTGGCGACCTGCGCGCGGTTCAGGAATTGCTGGGTCATGCGGACATTGCCACAACCCAGGTCTATACTCATCTTGACTTTCAACATCTTGCCCGGGTTTATGATCAGAGCCATCCCCGGGCGCGCCGCCGAACGACCGATCGCACCGGGTGTGAAGAGGAAGACCATCGTGCTGGCCAGTAAGGGAGTAGTTCATGGCATCTGAAGATTCCTGGAAAGAGAAATATCTCAGGGAACTGGAAGAGGCAGAGCATCGGGAAAAACAGTGGGAATCCGAACGTAATCTGCTGGAACGAATGCTGGTACGAACCAGTCTGGCCTCTGAAGGACAGCGACCGGAGCTGGACGAATTGTTGGGTCGGTTGCGGGAGGATATCCGTAAGAAGCAGATCAACCTGCAGCACTGGCGGGAGCTGCAGGACCAGATTGACCGGCAGATTACCCTGCTGGACGAGCAGGCCGGGCCTCAGACTGCGTTGCCGACACCGGAACCGAAAGCCACTGACGACCATGTGGATCTGGCGGATACCACCCAGCGACTGCGAATTGCCCGCCGCATAGGTCAGTTGCTGGGACAACTTTTGCAACAGGCTTCGCTGGAACCGCCTGCCGAAGCGGAAGCCCGGGAATTGCAGCAGACCTTGCTGACCAGCAACGACTGGGAAGTGCTCCGGGAGGGGCTGAACCGGGTCGCCGACCTGGTGATCGCCGCCATTACCCGCAGCCAGCGCGAATTCGAAGCCTTTCTGAAACGCCTGGATGAGCGTTTGCAGGCGTTACGAGAGCATTTTGCCCAGCAGAGTGATGTCCAGACTTGCCGTCAGGACGCCACAGCAATGCTCGACCGGGAAATCCGTGCCGAGCTGGACAGGGTGGCGGATGACATCCGCGCCAGCCACGACATTCAGGCTTTGAAACAGTCAGTCAGCCAGCGCCTGGAATTTATTGGCAGTGCGCTTGAGCGGTTCCGGACGTCTGAAAGCGAGCGCGAAAAGCTCCTGGCAAACCAATTGGAAGCCATGCAGGAAAAAGTCGCGGCCATGGAGGCGCACTCAGAACAGATGCAGGCCCAGGTACGTGAAGAGCGTCAGCGGGCCCTGACCGATCTGCTCACCCAGCTGCCTAACCGTGAAGCCTGGCAGGAACGGCTGTCGTTTGAATACAACCGCTGGTTGCGCTACCGGCATCCTCTCACGGTGGCTGTGTTGGACGTGGATCTGTTCAAGCGTATCAACGATTCCTATGGCCATAAGGCGGGGGATCGCGTGCTGCAGTTGGTGGCCCGGGAGATGAGCACTCGCCTGCGGTCGACGGATTTTATCGCCCGGTTCGGTGGCGAGGAGTTTGTGGTGCTTCTGCCGGAAACGCCCACAGATGAAGCCCGCAAGGTATTGGATTCCCTGCGCGAACATGTATCCGGCCTGCCGTTCCATTTCAGCGGCGAGCCGGTAAGCATTACCTTTTCAGCGGGGCTGACCGGTTTTCAGGACGACGACACCGAAGAGTCGGTGTTTGACCGGGCTGATCGGGCCCTCTATCAGGCCAAGGATGAGGGCCGAAATCGGGTGTCGGTGCTCTGACCCAGCCAATCAGTGCCTTAGCAGGGCATCCAGTTCATCAATCACCTCCGCCCAGTCGCTGTCATCTTCCAGCCCTTCCTCCAGAAAATGGGATTGGCTCTCTGACCAGAAGGGCGCATCCTGGATAGCGACTTCACTGGGTAATGGTGAATGTCGGGCGATGAAATGCTCGACTTCCGATTGACCGGAGGGCAGACCCAGTTGTTCGAACAGGGTGCTCAGGCTGTGTTTGCTGGTGTCCATGGTTACGTACCTCCATCAGCTCATTGGCAAAATGCAATCCTGCCCGTTTGCAGGTATGGTTTTCCTGAAATGTAGTGGACCCGCCGAGGATATCCAGTGAAGTCTCGTTCACAGTTCATGTTTTGCCTCCTGTTGCTGCTTTTTCAAGGGGCCGTGTTGGCGGATCCACCCCAGAATTCGCCGGCGCCCGTACTGGGCGTTGAAGATCTGCGTTGGCTGGCAGAACAGGATGGCTTCAATGTGGGGGTCAGGCATACCCAGGTGCCGCTGGTGTTCGATACCGGGGAGGGGCGCATGGCGGGCATCTGGGTGGACTACCTCAACCGCCTGTCCTCCAAGCTGGGATTGCCCATTGAGCCCTTTCTGATGAACCAGATGCTGGGCACTGAGCGGCCAGAGCCGGACCTGATCCTGACCACCCGACTGCCCGGCGCCCCGGTTATTCCCGGCGTGCGACACACAGCGCCCTTGATGTCACTCACCTACGGGGTGTTTGTAAATGCCGGCGACCCGGCAATCCGGACTCTGTCTGATCTGGAGGCAGCGAAGGTTGTCATTGTCGGCGACGACCCCAATCAGTTTCCGCTGCTGGACCCGGTGGAAAGCTTTACGCCGGTACCGGTTTCCAGCCTGGGTGAGGCGGTCAGCCGGGTTATGTCGGGCGAGGCAGATGCTTTTCTCGGGCCGGTTCCGGTGGTGTCTGACTACCTCGAATCGGCGATGATCAATGGTGTCGGGCTGGCGGTGTTGCTGGATCGGCGACCTGTGGATGTGGTGCTGCAGGTTCCCATTGAGCAGGAGCGCATGTTTCGGGTGTTTGATCGCACGGTATCGTCACTGACCCATCAGGAACATCGCAATATTCGCCAGTCCTGGTTGGCGGGGGAGCTGCCCGAAGTCGAGACCCGAAACGTGGCCCTGACCGCCGGTGAACTGGAATGGCTGGCCAGTAACTCGGAGATTACCGTCGGACTGAGGCCGGACTGGCCGCCGTTCGAGTTTGAACAGGATGGCCGGCCCACGGGGCTGGTCGCCGACTTGCTCAGCCGGCTGGAGAAGGATCTGGGGATTCGCTTCCAGCGAGTGACGGTAGACAGTCGGGCCGGCGCCGAGGAAAAACTGAAATCCGGTGAGCTGGACGTGCTTCCCGGCATGTCCCGCACGCCTCGTACCGAGCAGGAATTCCTGTTCACCCGGGCCTATGTCAACGTGCCCATTGCGCTGGCGATCCGCGACACCGGTCGCTTTATCGGAGACCTGCGTGAACTTCGGGATGAACGGGTCGGCGTGGTAAACCGCCAGGCCAGTCATGACTATCTGCTGATTAATCATCCGAATCTCGACCTCTATCCCCAGCAGACCGTGGAAGACGGGCTGCTTGCGCTTTCCAACGGCGATCTGGATGTGATGGTGACGCATATCCCGGCGGTAAGCTACACGGTGGCACGGCTCGGTCTGTCGAACCTGAGGATCACCAGTATTACCCCTTACCAGTACGATCTGAGACTGGCGGTCAGCCCGGCCCAGCCTGAGCTCCACCGCATTCTGAACAAGGCGCTGGGCAGTCTGCCGACGTCCGAAACCGAAGCCATCTATAATCGCTGGATTCACCTGGATATCGAACAGGAAGCCGATTACACCGTGGTTCGGCGGATCATTCTGATAGCCATCGTGGTGGTGCTGATCTTCCTGTACTGGAACCGCAAACTTTCACTGGAAGTGGATGAGCGAATCCGGTCCGAGAACGCGCTGCGCCGGAGTGAGGATGAACTCCGTGCCGCCAAGCTTGAGGCGGAGCGGCTGGCCCGGGAAGCGGAGGCTGCGAGCCGTGCCAAGAGCGAATTCCTGGCCAACATGTCCCACGAAATCCGAACGCCTATGAACGCGGTGATTGGCTACAGCGATCTGCTCTACAATTCGGTCACAGATCCTCAGCAGCGCAATTACCTCAATGCCATCCGGGCGGGCAGTCGAAGCCTCCTGATGCTGATCAATGACATTCTGGACCTGTCGCGGATCGAGGCCGGCAAGATGCGCCTGGATTTCGGCCCTGTGTCCGTGCGCCGGCTGCTCAGTGATGTCCGCCACATCTTTGACCTGCGGGCAACGGAGCAGGGCATTACCCTGGAAGTGAGCGTGGGGTCGGGTATGCCCTCGGCGATGATGCTGGACGAAACCCGCTTGCGACAGGTGCTGTTTAATCTGGTGGGCAATGCCATCAAATTCACCCACGACGGCGGAGTTACCGTGCGAGCGGTGGCCAAGCCGCTGGGCGAGCCGGCGGATGCCGATTCCGAGGTTTGTTACTACCGGCTGGTGGTGACCGTAGCTGACACCGGTATAGGCATAGCCCCGGACCAGCAGGAGCGCATTTTTGAAGCCTTCGAGCAGCAGGAAGGCCAGAGTTCCCGGCGTTATGGCGGTACCGGGCTGGGGCTTGCGATCAGCCGTAAACTGGTGGAAATGATGGGCGGCAGACTGACCGTGAAAAGTGAGGCCAATGTGGGCTCGACGTTCAAGGTGGTACTGCCCAGGGTAGAAGCGACGGTGGAGCAGGCTGATGACGATGGCGCGCCGGAGGAATCCGAGCGCCTGCTGGCCCAGACCATGAGCATGCATGAGCGGGGCTGGCTGCGGGAAAAACTGGCTGAAGACTTCGGTAATGAATGGCAGGAAGTGCGCGAGAGCGGCGACCCGGAACAGATGAAGGATTTCGCCGTGCGCATTATCGAATGGGGGCAGCGGCACCGCTCATCGTCGGTCACGCGCTACGGTGAGAAGCTGCTGGCGGATGTGGAGGCCTTTAATCTGGATGCGGTGAATACCGCCCTGGATGCATTCCCCCGCCTACTGGGACAGGAATAGCCTGGGCTACAGGCTAGAGGCAGTCAAACTGGGACTGGCGGTCAAAGGCCACGGCCACCATGTCGTAGCCGGAATCCGACAGCGAGCGGATCAGTTCACGATCTTTCAGCAGGGTCATGCACACTTTGTGTACGCTGGCCTGGAGTTGTTCGGCGGCCGGCTGTTGGTTCGGAAAGCGGAAATCCACAATCAGGTATTTCCGGTCTACGCTGGCCCGGGCGGGAATGTCCTCGCGCTCGATGCTTTCATAGCCTATGTAGGTGGCTTCATTGGCCTGAAAAACCTGGCTCATCAATACATCCAGGTTTTCGGCGGATACCTGCGCCGATGACAAGCCGAGCACCAGACCAGAGAGAAGGGCGGTAATGTTGGTGCGCATGTGAGGCTCCCGGAACGTAATCTGCGATTCTTGTTAGTGTAACCAAGTGTAAAGTTTGGTTACAGTTGATTGTTGCAGAGTGTGGCTTACTTTTCCTCCTGTGGACGCTGGATTTTTCAATTGTTTGCAATGCTGAAATGATTTCCGGATGGTAAGGCCCGGCGTTGGTTAATGCCTGTTGTGGCCTGTGATTTCAGCTATCATTGACCAACAGTTGTTGTAAAAGCAGAGGGATAGCCATGTACCAGCTCGTGTTCAAAGGAGAGTGCACACCAGGCACCGATCTGGAAACCGCTCGCAACAATGCCCGGGCCCTGTTCAAGGCCAGCGTCGAGCAGCTGGACCGCATGTTCAGTGGGCAACCGGTCGTCATTCGTAACAAGCTTGAGCAGGTTCAGGCCGAGAAGTATCTGGCGGTGCTGAAAAAACACGGAATGGTGGCGTATGCACAGCCGATGCCCGGAGCCGAGCCGGCCAGACCAGCACCGGCGCCCTCTGCTCAGACTCTGGCCTCACAGCCGGTCCCGCCACAGTCTCCGGCACCAAAGTCGGCGCAACCGGAAGCGAAATCCGGTAACACTCCAGCCGTTGAACCGGGCGATCGCCTGCCAGTGGCCGGCGAAAAGGTGGATGATATTCTGGCCGGTTCCGGCCTGAGCCTGGACCCGGTCGGGGTGACTCTGGTTGAGCATCAGGAGGCTGAGGCACCGATGTTTGAGCATCTTGATGACTGGACACTGGCTCCGGCCGGCAGTGATCTGGGTATAAAACGGGATCTCCCCCCACCGGTTGTGCCGGATACCTCCCATCTGTCACTGGCCGACGATGACAATAAACAGAGCTCGTGACGGGATTGTGAGCACTCGTTGGCCGTCCTGGTTGCTGTGCATTCTGCTTGTCCTGCCCGTATTCCCTTCTGCTTTCGCCGATGCTGGCGCGAGTAGCGCTCGCCCAACCATTGGCCTGGTGCTCAGTGGCGGTGGCGCCAAAGGTATGGCCCATGTCGGTGTATTGCGGGTGCTGGAAGAAATGCAGGTGCCGGTTGATGTGGTGGTCGGTACCAGTGCCGGATCGGCCGTTGCCGCCCTCTACGCCACCGGGATGCCGGTGGAAGAAATTGAAAAGCGCTTTATCGGGCTGGACTGGCTGTCCAGCTTTCGCGATGACCCGGGCCGGGCCTACAAGCCGGTGCGCCGAAAGCAGGACGATTGGCGCCTGCCTCTGGTGCCGGGTATTGGCGTCGGTTCCGAGGGCGTTCGGTTTGGTGGCGGACTGGTTACCGGCCAGAATCTCGGGTTTATTCTCAATGAGCTGACCCGTAACGCCGCGCTGGTGGATGACTTTGATCAGCTACCCATCCCCTTTCGGGCTGTGGCCACTGATCTGGAAACCGGTGTTGAAGTGGTGATTGGCGACGGCAACCTGGCCGACGCCATTCGTGCCAGTATGAGCATTCCCGGCGTATACGCCCCGGTGGAAAGAGGCGGGCGATTACTGGTGGATGGTGGGGTGGCCAACAACCTACCGGTCAGCGTGGCCCGGGACATGGGGGCTGATGTGGTCATTGCCGTGGATATCACCGATCCGCTCATGACCACAGAGGACATGCGCGAAGCTTTTTCAGTGGTCGGGCAGCTCACCACGCTGATGACCCGGCGCAACACCGAATTACAGCTGGGCCTGTTAACCGATCGCGACATTCTGATCCAGCCAGATCTGCAAGGCCACACCTCTGCCGATTTCTACGACGCGCCGGTGCTGTTTGAGCTGGGGGCCAGTGGAGCCAGGGATCATGCTGTGGCCCTGAACCGGCTGGCGGTGTCTGACTCGGAGTGGCGGGATTACCGTGCACGGCTCCGGGCCGAGAAACTGGCACCGGGGCCGGTCGTCCGGATCGAATTCCGTAAAGGCGACCGCCTGGCCAGTGATTTTCTGCGCGAGCGGATCCGGCAGAAAGAGGGTGAGCCGCTCGATGTGGAGCAACTGGAAGCCGATCTCAAACGCATCTACGGGCTGGGGTACTACGAGACCGTGTCCTGGTCCATGCGTCCTTCCGAGGCCGGCCCCGTGCTGATTATCCAGGCCAGGGAGAAGAGCTGGGGGCCCAACTATCTGTCGTTTGGCCTGAATTATGAGGACAACTTCGACGGCGATACACGATTCAATCTGGCCACCGGGTTACGGATGACCGAACTCAATCGCCTTGGCGCGGAATGGCAGACCGGGCTCCAATTAGGCACCCAGCCCTGGGTGCGTAGCCAATGGTACCAGCCTCTGGATTACGGTTATGACCGGTTTGCGGTGGTTGGGGTTGAATATCGCCGTGATGATTACAGTGTCTACGACAACGGCGACCGTATTTCCGAGATAGATGTGACCTTTCGGGAAGTGGATCTGGCCCTTGGCATGGAACTGGGTGGCGATGGCGAGATCCGATTGGGTTATGTCCGTGGCTATGCCACCGTGGATGACGAAGTGGGCGTTCCGGTTGCACCTTCCGGTAAGGTGCATCAGGGCTACGGCAGCCTGCAACTGGTGCATGATTCCCTGAGTGATGCCTTCTATCCGAAATCCGGTGCTTTTGCCGGTATCCGGGCCAGAGTAGAGCGGGAAGAACTCGGCAGTGACCGGGAGTTCGATGCCCTCACCGGCATGTTGCTGGGAACCGGCACCTGGCAACGTTTCAATCTCACCGGCTTGCTGTATACCCGGCAGGTCATCAGCGGTGAACCGGGCGTTGAGAACGCAGCGCGCCTTGGCGGCTTTCGGCAGTTGTCAGCCTACGCCCCGGGCGAGATCACAGGAAATGATGCCGTTTTACTGGCGACCTGGGCCCGGCGTGAATTCGGCGGGCCGGTGCTGCCGTGGTTCACCGGCCTGGGATTTGAGACCGGCAATGCCTGGGAGACGATGGATGATGCCACCTGGTCCGGGCTGGTGCGATCCTGGAGTGTTTTCGCCGGGGTGGATACTTTCCTGGGGCCGGTACAGCTCTCGGCCGCCTATAACAACGAAGACGAATGGACCGCATACCTCAATATCGGCTTCTCATTCACCCAGCTGTTCTACTGAGTTTTCGCGGTATCAGTTGTTCAGAGCAGATAGCACCTGCTCACACTGCTGAACGGCATACCTGTGCAGGATATCTGCCAGTGCCTGTTCGTCCCGTTCCCGTATTATCCGGATGGATTCTTCCATGTGCACCAGGTTGTCTTCCAGAACCTGTTTGCCGCCATGGCGGAAGGCGACAAAGGCGCAACGCTTGGCAGAGGGCCAGAGATCCTCGATGGCCGAGACAATAAAGTAATTGTCGGCGTACACCAGTGAGGCTTTGGTGTATTCAATACCCAGCTCCAGAAACGCCATCAGATCGTTGTTCTGAAAACGGTCCCGCATCTGCTCGTACAGGGATTCCAGCCGCTGCATGTCATTCGGTTGCCACTGACGCACCAGCTTCCGTCCGGTGTGAGTCAGGTACAGTTCCAGAGTCTCATAGAGACTGCGGACAAAGTGTTCATCCAGCGGCGTGACGAACGCGCCTTTGCGGGGGACGTTACGCACCAGATGGCGCTTCTCCAGCAGCAGCAGGCCTTCCCGGATGGAGCCGTGGCTGACATCCATCTGCTTGGCCATGGCACTTTCATAGATGCGCTCGCCGGAACGGAGTTGCTCGAAGGCAATCAGGTTTTCAATGTGACGAGCGACCTGTTCGGTCAGGGTTTCTCTGGGTTTGAATGCGTTCATGAAATGGTCGTTTACAGCATCAGTCGAGCGCTCATGTTCGCACAAGCGCCCGCCCGGGGCCAGATCAAAGCAGGGGCGCCAATAGTCGTACCGCCCGGCAGCCCAGCCGGAACAGGATAGAGCGCTGGCGATAGTCGTTTTCGGTCATGGGCCGGCTGGCGCCCAGATCTTCCTCCAGCATGGTTTCGACCTGCTGGATGAACGCCGGGCTGGTGTGGACGGCGGTAATCTCGAAGTTAAGGCGCATGGACCGGTTGTCGAGGTTTGCGGTGCCGATGGCGGCGTAGCGGCTGTCCACCAGAACCACTTTCTGGTGCATGAAGCCGGGCTGGTAACGATAGATGCCGATGCCGGCCTGACTGGCCTGTACCAGATAGGAATAGGCGGCCAGCCGGACCAGTGGGCTGTCGGTTTTCTCCGGTATCAGGATGCGAACATCCACCCCCCTGAGCGCCGCCAACTGCAGGGCATTCATGATCTGGAAATCCGGCACAAAATAGGGCGAGGCAATCCAGATCCTGGTGCGCGCGTTGTTGATGCAGTTCAGGAAGAACAGGGTGCAGGTTTCCCAGGTGTCTGCCGGGCCGGTGGGCAATACCAGTACTTCCTGGTCGCCGGGAGGCTGAGACACGGACGCCCAGTTCAGTTCCGGCCGGGTATTGCTGGCCCAGTTCCAGTCCTCCAGCCAGGCCAGCTGGAGGCCGGTGACAGCCGGCCCTTCGATCCGGCAATGGGTGTCGCGCCAGGGTTCCTGGTCCATGGCGGTGCCCAGGTATTCGTCGCCCAGATTGATGCCACCGACAAATCCCACCTTGCCATCGCAGACCAGGAGCTTGCGATGATTACGGAAGTTCATCTGGAAGCGCCGACGTCGGATGTTGCCGTCACCAAACGAGGCAATGCGGGCGCCGGCGGCAGACAGCTCGTTCAGCCATTTGCGGGACAGAAACGCGCTGCCAATGTCGTCATACAGGAACCAGACCTCCACGCCCTGGGCCAGCTTGCGTTCAAGGATGGCCTTGATGCGCTGACCGACCCGGTCTGAGCGGACAATGTAGAACTCCAGCAGCAGATAATGGCGGGCGTCTTCCATGGCATCGAACAGGGCTTCAAAGGTGGCTTCGCCGTCTCGCAGCAGTGTGCAGTGGTTGCCAGCGGTGAATGGTTGCCGGCCGAGTTTGCACAAGACCTGCAATTCATCGCTGAAATGCTCCTGGCCCGGATTGGTGATGGAGGTGGTCTGGCTTTCAAAATTATCGAGCAGGCTGGTCAGGGATTTGTCACCCATGCGGCGGGCCTTGACGTAACCACCAAAGCGATAACGACCAAACAGCAGGAACATGGGCACGGCAATGTAGGGCAGGCCCACCAGCGCAAGAATCCAGGCTATGGCTCCCTGGGCCGTCCGATAGGTGAGCAGGATGCGGTAAACACAGGCCAGCGCCGCCAGGTACAGCGCTGCCAGCGGAATGGCCAGTAGCGAAAGGTTCTCTGTGATCATGACTCGTGTCCCTGATGACTGGCCCGGAACTGGGCCGGGGCAATACCGGTCCAGCGCTTGAACGCACGGCTGAAGGCACTCAGCTCGGAGAACCCCAGGAGAAAGGCGATTTCGCCAAGTGCGTACTGGTCGTCGGCGACATAGCGCAGGGCTTTGTCCTTGCGGACCTGCTCCACCAGGTCGTGGAAACTCATGCCTTCTTTCTTGAGTTTTCGGTACAGGGTCTGGCGGCTCATATGACACTGCCGGGCCAGGGTGTCGGCGTCAATCCGGTCGGTGGCCATCTGCCGCGAAATCAGGCGACGCACCTTTCGGCTGAACGAGCGGCGGGTCTGTAGCCGGGCCATGACCGCATTGACCTGTTTCAGCACCGCTGAGTAAACATAGGGATTCCGGTGCGGGATGGGGTGGCCCAGGTGTTTGCTGTCAAACGCCATGCGGGTAACGCCACAGCCGAAATGAACGGTGCCACCGAACAGTTTGCGGTATTCAGCGGCATATGCGGGCTCCGGATGGGCAATTTCCAGCCAGTCAGCCTCGATACTGCGATGGATAAAATGCCGGGTCCGGCACAGGGCGGCGGCCAGGGTGCGGTCCATGTCCTGGCGACAGTAATGATCCGGACGATCCGGCTGCCAGGTCAGGATGGCCTGGTCCGGGGTTTGCTCAAAACTCAGGGTGACTGATTCGTTGATCAGTCGGTGCAGCCGGACATACTGCACCACGGCTTCGCCCAGAGTGTCGCAGTTGAAGAACACATGGCCGACCAGTCCCATGCGCTCGGGGTCGATGACCTGGCCGGCATGCAGGCCGACGCCCGGATCGGCGGTCAACTGCTCGGCCAGTTCCCACAAACGGTAATGGGCAGAAGCGGGTACCCGCAGGTCCGGATCTTTCAGAGTCGCCAGTGTCAGCCCGGTAGCCTGTTCCACCCGGACACGATCCAGAAGACCCCGTGTTTCCAGATAGTGCACCAGCGCCAGTGTGCTGGATGCCGCCACCTGGGGCGATTCCGGATATTCGGTCTGGGGCTGCATGCCTGGGTTCTGCTCCCGTTTGTTATCTGGTGGACTGATACAAAATGTCAAATGATTGGGACAGCAAGTCAACGGGTTGCCACTGCTTCAACGATAGCATGTTGGCTATCAGGTTGAAGTAATGCGTTGCAAAGTGGAGATGTTGTATGGAACAGGAAATCTTTGTACCCCATAGCGAAATGGAGCGCAAAAACGTTCTGGCACTCGCTGAATACCTGGACAGCATTTTCTATTGCTGATCTTTCAGGCGTATGTCTGTGACCTTCCAGCCGGGCCATGCCCGGCTTTTTTCTGCCTGTCGGGTTGGCACCAAATTCCCCTTGCCCCGTAAACTGGCAGTGGTAGTGTATCCGGTTTGATCCGACAACCGGAGGCTGCCAGACCATGAGTGTTGCATTGAACCACCGAATTTCCGGCCAGGGCGAACCCTTGATCCTGCTGCACGGACTGTTTGGTTCCCTGGAAAATCTGGGCGGTATTGCCCGTAGGCTTGAAGACGGCTGGCAGATTCACGCTCTGGATGAACGCAATCACGGCAGCTCTCCCCATACTGACGACATGGACTACCCGGCTATGGCCGAGGATGTTGTGGCCTATCTGGATGCTCGGGGTATTGAAAAAGCCAGTCTGCTGGGCCACTCCATGGGCGGCAAAGTCGCCATGCAGGTTGCCCTGAAGCATCCTGAGCGGGTGCAGTCGCTGATTGTGGCGGATATCTCGCCGGTTACCTACAAGGCCCACCACGACGCCATCCTTGAAGGCATGCAGCAGATGGACCTTCGTGGCGTGAAATCCCGCACCGAGGCGGATGCCCGCCTGGCAGAGTTTGTTGAAATGGCGGGCGTGCGCCAGTTCCTTCTGAAAAACCTGGAGCGTATTCCGGCCCAGGAACAGGTCGATGATGAGGTGACATTTCGCTGGCGGCTGAACCTGCCTGTCATTGATGCCTGTTATGGCAAGCTGGCGGCGGCGCCGGAAGGGCAGGGACCGTTTGAGGGGCCGGTGCTTTTTATCAAGGGAGCGGATTCGGCCTACATCCAGGAGAAACACCGGGACACGATTCGTACCCTGTTTCCGGGCGCCGAACTGAAAATCATTGAAGGCACCGGGCACTGGCTGCACGCAGAAAAACCGGACGCTTTTGCCATGCTGTGCCGGCGTTTTCTGGAACAGGCCTGATCTTGTCAGAAACCCTGTGATGTCTGCTAAGGTTAGGCTCACGGGGTTATCCGCCGGGTCGCCTGCGGACAAAGAATCATAAAAGGGAACGGGCGCGCATGATGAAATGGTTGCTGGTTAGCTTGCTGGTTGTCTTTTTGTTGCTTGGCAGCTTTCTGCTGACCCCGTCCCCGATTGACAGCAAAGCCTGGCAGGCGCCTTCGCCACCGGCGATGACTGGCGTACTGGCACCCAATGAACGGTTGCGACTGGCCGATCTGCTCGCCCGTGGCGAGGTATACGGCCCGGAAGACACCACCATCGGCCCTGATGGTGTGCTCTACAGCGGTACCCAGGATGGGTGGATTGTTCGTGTTCACCCTGATGGTACGGTGGAACACTGGCTGGAAACCGGTGGCAGGCCGCTTGGACTTGTGTTTGACAGCAACGGCAATCTGATTGTCGCCGACGCCTGGAAAGGCCTGTTATCCATTACCCCTCAGGGTGACATTACGGTGCTTACCCGGGAGGCCGAGGGCACCCCCTTCCGGTTCACGGATGATGTGGTGATCGCCCCCGATGGCCGGATTTATTTCACCGACGCCAGTTCCCGCTTCCAGCAGCCTGATTACGTACTCGACTTGCTGGAGATGCGTCCTCACGGCCGGTTGTTGCGGTACAACCCGAAAACCCGGAAAACCGAGGTGTTGCTGGGTAACCTGCATTTTGCCAATGGCGTGGCAGTATCCCCTCAGGGCGATTATGTACTGGTGAACGAGACCTGGAAATACCGCATTCTCCGGTACTGGATCAGCGGTCCCAAGGCTGGCCGGGCTGAGGTATTTGCCGACAACCTGCCGGGCTTTCCGGACAACCTGGCGGTGGACGGTGGGGGCCGTTACTGGGTCGCCTTCCCGACCTTGCGTAATCCCCGGGTCGATGCCATGCACAAGTCCCCCTGGCTGAAGGATCTGGTTGCCAAGTTGCCGGACAGCCTGAAGCCCAAGCCCCAGAACTACGGTCTGGTCGTCGCCTTCGATAGCAAGGGCCAGATGCTGACCAGCCTGCACGACACTCGCGGTACTCATCTGCAGGAGATTACCTCAGTTAATCCGCACGACGGTGTTCTATACTTTGGTTCACTTCACAACGACCGTATTGGCCGGCTACCGTTGCAGGCCATCCCTGGCCTTGGAGAAGCAACCCCATGACTGATGCCCCCGCCCTGAGCTGGGATTTGCCCGGCCCGTTCACCCTGGAAATCACGGTTCAGGCCGAAGATACCGATCGACTTGGCCATGCCAATAACGTGGTGTACATCCGTTGGCTGGAGGAAGTGAGCTGGGCCCACATCGAGAGCCTGGGCATGACCTGGGCCCTGCACGAGGAAACCGGCAAGGCCATGGCCATTACCCACACCGACGTTGACTACCTGATGTCGGCTAATGCCGGCGACCAGCTGGTGCTGGGCACCTGGCTGACGGACTGGGATGGTCGTTTCCGCTCGGCCCGACAGTTCCAGCTCATTCGCCGGGCCGATGGCAAAACCCTGTTGCGGGGCATGTCCACTCACGCCTGCGTTGATATGAAATCCCAGCGCCCGGCTCGGGCTCCGAAAGCCTTTGTCGATATTCTGTCCGGCGCCCTGGTGCCCGGCGGCCGGGGCCTGCCGCGCTAGGGCCGTCGCCGGAAATATCTGCTAGTCTCATCCTTGATGCCCTTCGAGGGACATCTGACCCCATGCACTCCGGAGGCAACCATGGAACCTACCGACGTTAGTGAATCAATCCTCATGCAGCACGTGATCTACCGCGAGTTTGGTGAGCGGGAGGTGCTTCAGGTGGCGCAGGCTCCGGTGCCTGAGCCCCGGGAAGGTGAAGTGGTCATCCGAGTGCATGGCGCCGGTTTGAACCCGATTGACTGGAAGACCCGGAAGGGGCTGGGGTTCGCCGCCCGACAGATCGAAAACCGGCTGCCCTGGACGCCGGGGTACGACGTTGCCGGTGAGGTCGTCGCTGTTGCTGAGGGCGTGACCACCCTGGCCCCGGGCGACCGGGTGATGGGTATGGTGGGCTTTCCGGCCGGCGGTGGTGCTTATGCGGAGTACACACTGGCTCGTGCTGACGAGTTGGCCATCGTCCCTGATGAGCTTGATCTGGTGACTGCCGGCGCGGTGCCCCTGGCGGCATTAACGGCCTGGCAGGCCCTGTTTGAGGTGGCCAGGCTGGAATCCGGTCAGAAGATACTGATTCACGCCGGGGCTGGCGGTGTCGGCCATTTTGCGGTTCAGTTTGCGCTGGAGCGTGGCGCCCATGTGGTGGCGACAGCCTCACCGGCCAATCGGGATTTTCTGGCAGAGCTCGGCGTGCACGAAGTGATTGATTACCACACTACCGACGTGGCTGAGGAGTGCTATGGCCTGGATGTGGTGCTGGACTTGGTGGGAGGGGAAGCCGGCAAACGCTCCCTGCATACCCTGTCAGAAACCGGCGTGCTGGTGACCATTCCCACCGTGACCGCCGATGACATTGTCAGCGCCGCCGAGGCCATGGGGCTTCGGGCCCATGGTATGACCGTGAGGCCGGATGTGTTTCACCTGGACGAGATCGCCGAGCTGATTGAGGACGGCGATGTGCGGGTTCACATTGAACAGGCTTTCCCGCTGGATCAGGTGCAGGCCGCCCACGCATTGCTGGAGGGCGGCCACGTCCGTGGCAAGCTTGTGCTCGACTGCCGCTGACGGAGGCGAATAGCGTCAGGCTGGAGCGGCACCGCTTGCCGTTTTGTCGCCCTTCTCACCGGCAGGTTCTTCCCGGTCCCGACGTTCCTTCTGGGGTTGTGGGGGAACCAGGCTGATCAGTACCCAGTCGTCACCGGGCTCGAGGGTTTCCATGTCCTTGACCGGGTGAATATGGTCCCGACTGTCGCGTACGAACAACACCAGGGCCTGGTTCTGATACTGGTTCAGAAACTGCTGGTAGCTGAACTCTTCGCTTAGCTGCGTGGTTTTCACGGTGTAGCCCTGGCTGACCAGGCTCGCCAGCTTGGCATAGCTGACACCATCGAACAGTCCCCGGGTTCGCTGCACCTTGCCTGCAGTCTGAAGCCGCGCCCGCTGATCCTGGTCGCCTTCCACCAGACCAAATACCGAATCATCTCCGAACCAGTCCAGAAAATGGTAGGTGGCCAGACTGTTCATCTGCTTGTATGGAGACAGTATCAGGAGGTTGCCGATTCCGGTCAGGTCCATATGTGTGGCGGCATGTTCCGACACCGGATTGCCGAAATACACCGGCAGGTTTTCCATGCGCGCCTGACGCACGTTCTCCCAGTTGGTGTCGGTCAGCATGGTGGGAATGTCATGCTTTTTCAGGGCCTGGGCCACCAGCCGGGCCACCGGGTTGGCGCCCAGAATCAGGAAGCCGTGCGCGGGCGGTTCCTGAACCCCCAGCAGTTTTGCCACGGGTCGGGCAGTGAGGCTTTGCAGGGTAACGGTGGTGATGATGAGCATAAACACCAGTGGTACCAGTACGCCGGCACTCTCATAGCCGATTCGCTCAAGCTGGAATGCGAACAGCGCTGAGACCGCCGCAGCGACAATGCCACGTGGAGCAATCCAGCTCAGGTACAGCTTTTCGCGCCAGTTCAGTGTGGTGCCAATGGCCGAGAGGAAAATGCTCGCGGGGCGGGCGATCAGCATGAGGATGGCCAGCACAGCAACCAGGCCCCAGCCCAGTTCGGCGATGGCTGCAAACTCTACACGGGCGGCCAGAATGATAAACAGGGCCGAAATGAGCAAGACACTGAGGGATTCCTTGAATTCCAGAATGCTGTCGACCGGAACCTGCTTCATGTTGGCCATCCAGATGCCCATCACGGTCACGGTGAGCAGCCCCGATTCGTGGGCCAGTTCATTGGAAATGGCAAAGACACCGAGCATGAAGGTGAGTGTGCCGGCGTTATGCAGGTACTGGGGAATCCAGTGCTTTCTGAGGACCAGGCCGTTCAGGTAGCCGGCGGCGGCACCGATGGCAAAGCCAACCAGCAGAGTCTTGCCGAAAATGTAGAGGGAGTGGCTGAAAACATTGCCCTGGCCCCAGGAAACGATGCCCTCGAACACCAGAACGGCCAGCAGCGCGCCTACCGGGTCAATGATGATGCCTTCCCAGGTGAGGATGTTCGCCAGCTTGGAGGTGGGGCGCACTGCCCGGAGCAGGGGCGCAATCACGGTAGGCCCGGTGACGACGGAGATAGCACCGAACAACAGGGCGACTTCCCAGGATACCTGGAGAATCCAGCGGGCGGCCAGGGTGCCGATAATGCAGGTGACGATGGTGCCCACAGGAATAAGATTGCGCACCATCTTGCCGTGGCCTTTGATTTCCTCGTAGCGCAGGGTAAGGCTGCCCTCGAACAGGATGATGGCCACTGCCAGGGAGATAACAGGAAACAGCAGGTCGTCAAAAATGGCTTCCGGTTGCAGGAACCCGGTCACCGGGCCTGCGAGGATGCCACCGGCGAGCAGGAACAGAATAGCCGGCATGCGTACCCGCCATGCCAGCCACTGGCAAACCAGGGAAGAAACGCCGATGCCGGCCAGAATTAACGTGGTGCTTACGGCCATAAAAGGGCCCCGATGGTTGAATTAGGCGTTGGCCTTGCGGGCGATGCGATTCAGCAGCCGGGACGCTGCGAAAAAGCCGAAACTCGCGGTCACCGGACTGGCAGCACCAAAACCGGTGGCGCAGTCGAGCCGCACCGGGCCGTCGCTTGTCGGTTTCTGTTGACATACCTCGCCGTCCGGGGCGGGATAGGTCAGTTGTTCCAGAGAGTATACAGCTTCTACGCCGAAGCGCCGTTTCGGGTTTCGGGAAAAACCGTATTCCCGGCGCAACATATTACGGACCTTGGCCAATAATGGATCCTGTGTGGTTTTCGCCAGGTCTGCAACCTGGATCTGGGCCGGATCCATCTGGCCCCCGGCACCACCGGCACAGATGATCGGAATCTTGCGTCGCTGACAATGCGCAATCAACGCGGCTTTTGCCTTCACGCTGTCGATGGCATCCACCACGCCGGTCATGTCTTCTGTGATCAGCTCCCCGACGTTCTTCACCGTGAGAAAGCCGAAGTGCACCCGAATGTCCGCCTGGGGATTGATGGCCCGCAACCGCTCCGCCATGGCGTCGGTTTTGGTGCGACCATACTGGCCCTGCAGAGCATGCAGCTGCCGGTTGGTGTTGGAGATACAGATGTCGTCCATATCAATCAGGGTGATGGTGCCGATACCACTACGCGCCAGAGCTTCTGCCGCCCAGGAACCGACGCCGCCGAGACCGACAATGGCGATGTGGGCATGGCGGAAAGCATGCAGGGCCTTGCGGCCGTACAGACGCTCTATGCCGCCAAAGCGGAGATGGTAGTCATCGGTGGTCATGCGGTCTCTACTGGAGTATTAAAAATGCAGCGTGCATTGTACTTGTGTAGCAGGACTGGCGAAAAGCATTCATAAAAAAAGCCGCGCAAAGCGCGGCTTCAAGAAGGTACCAGCCTCGCAAGGAGGCGGGTTGGACTAGTTCAGAGACACTAATCAACGTGACTATTATCAATTTCTGATCTGTCTTGATGAAGGTCACAAATTGCCATTTGTCGGTCATTTCCGGCCAGAATTTTTGGCCTGACCGGAAACTCTGCCGCTTAGGCCATCCACTGCTCATCTTCCAGGGCCATCAGGCTGTCTTTGCCGGACTGGATATCCCGTAGCAGCCAGTCCGCCTCGGGCATCAGTTTCTCGAAATAGAAACGGGCGGATACCTGCTTGCTTTCCAGTAGTGGCTTGTTACCTGCGCCTGCTTCGAGCTGCTGGCCAGCCACCGCAGCCATGCGGGACCACAGATAGCCGATGACGGTCAGGGCTGTCAGACGCAGATATGGTGTTGCCGCAGCGCCAGCCTGCTCCGGATCTTTCGGGGCATTCTGGGCCAGCCACAGAGTGGCCTGCTCAAGACCCTTGATGGCGCCTTTCAGTTCTTCCCGGTAGGGCGCATCAGGATTGTCTTTCAGGTAACCAGTCAACTCGGCAAACAGGGCGCGTACCAGTTGCCCGCCTTTCAGCGAAAGTTTGCGGCCCACCAGATCCATCGCCTGGATGCCGTTGGTACCCTCGTAGATGCGGGCGATACGGCCGTCGCGCACCAGTTGTTCCAGTGGCCAGTCCTGGGTGAAGCCAGAGCCACCCAGTACCTGTTGGCCCCAGTTGGCGTTGTTGTAGCCTTCGTCGGTGAGGAAGGCTTTCACCACCGGCGTCAGCAGTTGCACCAGATCATCGGCGTTTTCACGCACCTTTTCGTCCGGGTGTGCCACGGAGAGATCCAGCTGGTGGCCGGTAAACAGTGCCAGTGCACGCATGCCTTCGTTCAGCACCTTCTGACGCATCAGCATACGGCGTACATCCGGGTGCACAATGATCGGGTCGGCCGGGCCGTCGGGATTCTTCGGGCCACTCAGGGAGCGGCTTTGCAGACGCTCTTTGGCGAAGGCCAGGCTCTCCTGGTAGGCCATTTCCGCCAGGCCCAGGCCCTGCATGCCCACCATCAGGCGGGCTTCGTTCATCATGGTGAACATGGCGCTCATGCCCTTGTTGGGCTCGCCCACCAGCCAGCCCTTGGCGCCTTCAAAGTTCATCACGCAGGTGGCGGAACCCTTGATGCCCATCTTGTGCTCCAGGCCACCACAGAATGCCGGGTTGCGCTCACCGGAGTCCGGCAGGAACTTGGGGACCACAAACAGGGAAATGCCTTTGGTGGTGTCTGGCGCGCCCGGCAACTTGGCCAGCACCAGATGGACAATGTTGTCCACCAGATCATGCTCACCGCCGGTAATCCAGATCTTGGTGCCCTCAATGGCGTAGCTGCCATCGTCGTTCGGCGTGGCTTTGGTGCGAATCAGGCCCAGATCGGTGCCACAATGGGGCTCGGTCAAGCACATGGTGCCGGTCCATTCGCCGGAAATCAGTTTTTCCAGATACGTCTGTTTCAGCTCATCCGAGCCGTGGGCATAGAGCGCGCTGATGGCGCCGTGTGTCAGGCCAGGATACATGCCCAGCGACAGGTTGGTGGAGCATACCATTTCGTCCACGACGAATTTCAGCGTGTGAGGCAGGCCCTGACCGCCAAACTCCAGTGGCGCGTCCAGCGCGGTCCAGCCACCTTCGACAAATTTCTGATAGGCCTCTTTGAAGCCGTCTGGCGTTTTAACCAGCTTGGTCTCAGGGTCGTAGTGGCAGCCCTGGCGATCACCAACCTGATTGGTGGGTTGAATCACTTCGGCCGCCAGTTTGCCGGCCTCATCAATGACCGCTGAGATCAGGTCTGGTGTGGCATCGGCGTACTTTTCCAGTTCGTGCAGCTTGTCTGCACCCAACACATCAAACAACAGAAAGCGAAGATCGTTCGCTGGTGCCTGGTATTGCATGGATACTCTCCTGTTTTGCTTTGGCGGTCTCAATGACCGCCGGATGTCGTCGTTTTGATCTGGAAGCCTCTCTTCATACGGGCGTTTGAAATTTTTGGTTTGCTTCTGGATGGCCTGAAAGCATTGATTTTTCGTATCAACGGCATGGTGTTGATTGATCATTGGGAGAGTGGCGAATGACAACCGTTATTGCGGGCGTATCCGGTTCCATCGGTGCGGCATTGGCCCGGCGTTATCTGGGGAGCTATCCGGACCAGAGCCTGGTTGGCTTGTGCCGTAAGCCGGAGACGGCGCCGGACGATCTGAAAAATCACTCCGGTGTAAGATTGCTGGCCTGGGATGCAGAGGACGAGCAGCGGCTTGATGTCGCCGAGTTAACGGCTGCGCTGGAAGCTTCTGGTCCGGTTCAAACCGTTATTTATGCCGCAGGCCTGCTGCACGATGGCCAGATGTTTCCGGAGAAACGGTTGGAGGATATCGATGGCCGAAGCATGATGCGGAGCTACCAGGTGAACTGCCTCGGTTTTTCCCTGCTGATGCAGAGGCTCGCTCCGGCGCTGAGGGGAAAGCACTTCAAGCGTATTGCCGCGGTGTCTGCGAAAGTCGGTTCCATTTCGGACAACCAGTTGGGGGGCTGGTACGCCTATCGTGCCTCCAAGGCGGCCTTGAATATGCTGGTCAGGAACCTTTCTGTTGAACTGTCGCGGCGTTATGCGCCACTGGCCTGCGTTTCTCTGCACCCGGGCACGACATTGTCGCCGCTGAGTCAACCGTTTCAGCAGTCGCTGGAGCGGTTAACGGTGCACGAGCCGGAGCAGACGGCAGGCAATCTTTTTTCGGTTCTGGAAAGTCTCGATGCCAGGGATAATGGACGTTTTATCAGTTGGGATGGCAGTGATCTGCCATGGTAGCGAAGTCATGCTGCGGCGGTGCCGCAGCATGCTGTTAACGCAGGAACGGGTTGAGCAGACGGGTGAAGGTACCGGTCAACTTCAGCGGGGCGCTGAGCACTGACAACGTAATGCAGTCCTCGCAACCGACGGCCACCGGACGATGTTCATCCTGTTCGTTCAGTACGACAAAGTCCCACTGATTGAACACGCCCTTCTGGTCTGCGAACGCGCCCTGCAGCACGATCGTGGTTTCATCGCCACGGTGGGTATGGGCCGGCGCCTTGCCGCCCGCTACCAGTTTTTGCAGGACGACCCGCTCGTTCTGGCCGGGAAACTTGTCGGTAATGTCGAGCACACTCACGTCCGCAAGCTGACGTTTCCAGGGCAGCGCATTGATGTCATCCCCGAGCAGTTTCTGCAGAGGGCTCACCTTTGGCTGGGTAACCACCGGGGATGATGCTTCTGGTGAGCTATCAATGCGCGCCATCAACTGATCAAAGCTCGAATCAGTCACCGTCACCTTTGGCTGGTGATCCATCATGACAGCGCCCAGACTGTTCAGAGTATCGACCCGGCTACGGCAGTGGGGGCACTGCTCCAGATGCAGGCGGATGCACAGTGCATGGGGCTCGCTCAGGTTGCCCGCACTGTACTCCATCAGACTCAGGCTGTCGGGATGGTGCCGTGTCATACGTTTTGATCCTGCAAAATCACTTTCAGTTTGTTCAGTGCCAGGCGAACCCGGCTTTTCACGGTGCCGAGAGGAATGTTGAGCTCATCTGCCACCATCTGGTGGGATTTGTGCTCCATATACACCTTCGCGATTACGGTAATCTGCTCTTCCGGGAGCTGGCTCAGCGACTCCCGGATGCGCCGCTCGGACATCAGGCGGTGCAGGGAGGTGACCGGCTCGTCTTCATTATCACCCGGGATCTGCCAGAGATCCTCGGTTTCCACCGCCATCTCAGCACTGGTGCGCTGCATTTTGCGCAGCATATCAATGCGCTGGTTCCGGGCAATGGTGAAAATCCAGGTGGATGCGGCCGCTTTGCGCCAGTCGTAAAGACAAGAGCGGCGCCAGATAGAGACGAAGACTTCCTGCACCAGCTCTTCCGCGTGGCTGGCCAGCCCGTTCGAGATTGCGTAGTACTTGATCTGCGGGGCAAAGTGCTCGAACAAAGCATGATAAGCCGCCCGATCCTGATGCTTGCCGACTTTTTCCAACAAAACACCCCAGGGGTCTTTGCGCCCTTCGGTTTTCGTTGGTTGCTGCTCCAGTGTTGTCACCGGGCGCTCCTTGACAGTTATCGTATTTGAGCTGGCTATGGTCATCATTCTATGCACTCGTCACAGATTTGTCAGTGAGAGTGTTTACGCAATGGATTACCGGGCGGATTCATGGATTCCGAAAAAATTGTCGGGATGGCCTGAAGGCCGGAAGAACTGCGTCACCGGGGTTATTGCCGGTTGCCCCGGCAGGGGCTAGTCTGATCGGTAAAACAACGATCAAAAATTCCAGACCATGAACGCAACGCTCTCCAGTGGCTCTTTGCCCGTTATGCGGGTGCATTACGCTGAAATTCTCTGCCAGTTGGCAGAGGAGCGTGGGGTGCGTCGTTCGGATCTCGTGTCAGTGGCTGGTATTCGAAACAGCCAGCTCAGTCATCCCGACAATTTCATTACACTTGATCAGTTCACGGCGTTATGCCAGCAGGCACTGACCCGCTGTGGTGATGAATGCCTGGGGCTGGAATACGGCAAACGCCTGAAGTTCACCGCGCACGGAGCCCTGTCCCAGGCTGCCATCAGTTGCGACACCCTGGAGCAGGCGCTGGCGGTGTTGATCAAATATTTCCGGATCCGGTTTGCCTACATGTCGCTGGCGTTCTTTGTCGAGGATGAGGATGCAGTGATTCAGCTGGAGATTCACCACGACACCGAGAAGCTTCATCGGTTTAATATCGAAGTGGTGATGGCCACCCTGATGGATGTGAATTACCTGTTATTCGGCACTCAGTTACTGGATGGCGGGCGGTGCCTGGTGGATTACCCTCGCCCCGAGGATGTTGAGCGCTACCAGTATCTGTTCGGCGGCAAGGTCACGTTCTCGGCGGGAGTAAACCAGTTGCGTTTTCGCAAGTCGTTTCTGGGATTACCGATGTCACTGTCCAATCCGGTTGCCCGCCGGGTGGCAGAAGCCCAGTGCGAGGAAGAAATGCGCCAGATGGAAGCTTCTGCCTCGGTGAGCGATCGGGTCTTGCGTTTGCTGGAGTCTGCCCGGGATGGTCGTTTGCCCGGCCTCGAGGATGTGGCGCAGCAAATGGGGGTGTCGCCACGAACGCTTCGGCGGCAGCTCTCCGCCGAGGGTGGAGGCTTTCATGGTCTTCAGGAGAGTGTGCGACATCAGCGTGCCCGGGAGCTGCTGTTGCGCCATTCGGCGATGAGCATTGACGAGATTGCCGAGCATCTGGGTTACAGCGACCCGTCCAATTTCGGCCGGGCCTTTCGCAAGTGGGAAGGAATGTCGCCCTCGGCCTGGCGCCGGGACAATCAGACCTGATCACGCCTTTTCGTCCGTCCTGACGATTTATCCTTCCTCCAGGTAGGTATAACCCTCAAGCCCGGAGGACAGCTCGGCCAGCAGCGTTTGCTGCAGCTCTTCAGACAGGCCGCTGTGCCGGAACTTCTGCCGGTAGGCCTCAAGCAGGTTGGCGGGCTCGAAATTCACATAACGCAGTACTTTCGCCACGGTGTCCCCGGTAATGGGTTCCCCCACCTGATATTGCCCCTGTTGGTCCAGTTTCACGTCCACCGAGTGGGTATCGCCAAACAGGTTGTGCATATCGCCAAGGATTTCCTGATAGGCGCCGGTCATGAAGAAGCCCATCAGCAAAGGGGACTCCGGGTCGTGTTCGGGCAGTGGCAAGGTGGTTTCGATGCCCTGGCCGTCCACGTACTGATCAATCCGGCCGTCCGAATCGCAGGTGATATCCTGGATCACGGCCCGCCGGTTCAGTGACCGGTTAAGCCCGTTGATCGGCATCACCGGAAAGATCTGATCGATGCCCCAGACATCGGGCAGGGACTGGAACAGGGAAAAGTTCACGAACAGTTTCTCAGCAAGCTTCTCGTTCAGCTCGTCGATGATTTCCCGGTGCGCCCGGTTGGCGCTGTCCAGCTCGGCCCGGAGCATCCGGCAGCAGCGCACGTACAGGGTTTCGGCCTGGGCCCGCTCCTGCAGGGACAGCAAACCGTGGGCAAACTGGGCGTGGACATCGGCCATGGCGTGCAGGATGTCGTGATAGATTTCCGCCAGTGAGCGGGGCGAGTCCTCATCCTGAAGACTTTCCAGGTCTCGCCAGAGATCCTGCAGCGGCGCGGGGGCCTCAGCAGCGGGTTCCGTAGGCTCGCGGTTGTCCGGGTATTCGCGGTCAATCACATTGGTGACCAGTACCGAATGATGGGCGGTGAGCGCCCGGCCGGATTCACTGATCAGGTCCGGGTGCGGGATACCCTGGCGGTCACACTCGGACTGCAGCACGTGCACCACGTTGTAGGCGTATTCGAATACGCTGTAGTTCATGGAGCAGCTACTGCGGGAACGGGTTCCTTCGTAGTCGACACCCAGGCCGCCGCCTATATCGACGGTACCGATGGGGGCGCCCATAGCGTGCAGTTCCGTGTAGAAGCGAGCGCACTCACGCAAGCCGGTCTGGATGTCCCGGATATTCGCAATCTGTGAGCCCAGATGGAAATGCAGCAGTTGCAGGGTGCCCAGGGCTCCGGCCTGTTTCAGGGTATCCACCACATCCAGTACCTGGCTGGCAGACAGACCGAACTTGGATTTCTCGCCCCCGGTATTCTGCCAGTTGCCCTTGCCAATAGTCGCCAGACGGGCTCGCACGCCAATCAGCGGGGAAATGCCCAGCTTCTTTGCTTCTTCCAGAATCAGTGGCAGTTCCGACTGCTTTTCCACCACGATAAACACCCGGTGACCCAGTTTCTGGCCGATCAGTGCCAGGCGGATGTACTCCCGGTCCTTGTAGCCGTTGCAGACAATCACCGAACCGGCCTGCTTTGCCAGCGCCAGTACGGCCATCAACTCTGGTTTGCTGCCGGCTTCAAGGCCCACCTGGTTGGCCGAGGCGGCCGGTTCGGCTGACAGCAGTTCCTCCACCACCCGGCGCTGCTGGTTTACCTTGATGGGGTAAACCGCCGTATAGCGGCCCCGGTAGCCCTGCTCCTGAGTGACTTTGTTGAAGGCATTGCAGAGCTTGTTGACCCGGTCGTGCAGGATATCGGTAAAGCGAATCAGAACCGGCAGGGGAACACCGGCTTCGGCCAGCGAACGAGTCAGCGCTGGCAGGTTGATGCGGGCGTCGCTTCTGCCCCGGTCCGGGCAGATTTCAACCTCGCCCTGACCGTTGACTGAAATGTATCCGTCACTCCAGTGAGCGATGTTGTAGACCTTGTGGGCTGGTGATGCAGCGGTTTCAGCCATTGTTGCTATCCTGTCAGGGAACCCGGGGCGGCCGGCGGGCCGGTAACAGGCTGCATTGTAGGAGCTGACCACTGCACCTACAATACGCCCCTTTCAGATGCCCCGGCACATTGCAGCGGCACACAGTGGGAGACAGACATGACCGCATTGAACGAAGGCTGGTTCACCGAGGTATTTCAGGACCAGGGCACCGCTTTTTCCCTGCAGGTAAAGCGCAAGCTCCATGAAGAGCAGACGCCATTTCAGAAACTCGAAATCTATGAAACCGAAACCTTCGGCAACCTGATGGTTCTGGACGGCTGTGTGATGCTGACCACCAGGGACAATTTCCTGTACCACGAAATGATGACCCATCCTGCGCTGTTCACCCACAAGGACCCGAAAAAAGTGGTCATCGTCGGTGGTGGCGACTGCGGCACCCTGAAAGAAGTTCTGAAACACCCAGGAGTGCAGGAAGCCTGGCAGGTGGAGATCGATGAGCGGGTAACCCGCATGTCTGAGAAGTATTTTCCAGAACTGTGCGAAGCTAATGGCGACCCCCGTGCCAACTTCTTTTTCGGTGATGGCATCCAGTGGATGCGTGATATCGAACCGAACAGCATTGATGTGCTGA
Source organism: Marinobacter sp. C1S70 (assembly GCF_000475355.1). NCBI lineage: Bacteria > Pseudomonadati > Pseudomonadota > Gammaproteobacteria > Pseudomonadales > Marinobacteraceae > Marinobacter > Marinobacter sp. C1S70. The sequence continues at coordinate 115,282 of NZ_AXBW01000029.1, forward strand.
TTATCGACAGTACCGACCCGGTGGGTCCTGCGGAAGGCCTGTTCGCGCTGGATTTCTATCGCGATGCCATGTTGGCCCTGAGGGAGGGCGGTATCATCGTTCAGCAGAGCGAATCCCCCCTGCTGCACACCAATACCATCATCAAGGACATTCACGATGACATGCACAAAGCCGGTTTTGGCCATGTGCAGACATTGCCATTCCCCCAGCCGGTATACCCCACGGGCTGGTGGAGCTGCACCATGGGCAGCAAGGAAAACCCGCTGAAGTATTTCCGCGAGGAAGATGCCAACAACCGCCCCTTTGTCACCCGTTACTACAATGCCGGGGTGCACCACGGTGCCTTGGCCATGCCGCAGTTTATGGTGGATGCGCTGGAAGATGAGGTTCGCCCGGAAGAGGGTTGAACCAGAGCTTAAAGAAAAAGGGCGCCACAAGGGCGCCCTTTTTCGTTCCGATAGGTAGCGGTGTTACTGCTTGCCGCTGACAAACTCCGGATAGGCTTCCATACCGCATTCGGAGAGGTCGACACCTTCGTACTCTTCCTCTTCGGTCACACGGATGCCCATGACAGCCTTCAGGATACCCCAGACGACCAGACTGGCTACGAATACCCAGATGAAGATGGTCAGGGCGCCGATGATTTGGCCGCTGAAGCTGACATCGCCGTTGGTAACCGGTACCAGCAGCAGGCCCAGCAGACCACAGACACCGTGGGCAGAGATGGCGCCGACCGGATCGTCGATGCGCAGCTTGTCCAGAGTGACGATGCTCAGTACCACCAGGATGCCGCCCAGGGCGCCCCAGATAGTGGCTGTCAGCGCGCTCGGGGTGGATGGCTCGGCGGTGATTACCACCAGACCGGCGATCGCACCGTTCAGCAGCATGGTCAGATCAGCCTTGCCAAACATCAGGCGAGCGGTGATCAGGGCGGCAATAGCGCCACCGGCAGCGGCTGCGTTGGTGTTCAGGAACACCATGGCCACGGAGTTGGCACTGGCGACGTCGCCGAGTTTCAGTACAGAACCACCGTTGAAACCGAACCAGCCCATCCACAGGATGAAGGTACCCAGAGCGGCCAGTGGCATGTTGGCGCCCGGGAAGGCACGGATTTCACCGTTGGGGCCGTATTTGCCTTTACGCGGGCCAAGCAGCAGTACACCAGCCAGGGCCGCAGCGGCACCTGCCATGTGTACGATGCCGGAGCCGGCGAAGTCACTGAAGCCAAGATCACCGAGGTTGTACATACCGAACACATCGGCGCCACCCCAGGTCCACGCGCCTTCCAGCGGGTAGATAAAGCCAGTCATGAAGACCGCGAATACCAGGAACGCCCACAGCTTCATGCGCTCGGCAACCGCGCCGGACACGATGGACATGGCGGTGGCCACGAACACGACCTGGAAGAAGAAGTCAGAGGCCGCCGAGTAGATGGAGCCGCCGGTGAAGCCGTCTTCACGGGTGGCGAAGTCACCCAGTACGCCGTCCACGTCCACATCGGCGATGCCGGAGAGGAAGACGTTACCGCCGTACATGATGGCGTAACCGCACACCAGGTACATGGTGCAGGCCACGGCAAAGAGCGCGACGTTCTTGGTCAGGATTTCGGTGGTGTTTTTAGCACGCACCAGGCCGGACTCGAGCATGGCAAAGCCTGCGGCCATCCACATGACTAATGCGCCACACACGAGAAAATAAAAGGTATCTATTGCATACTGCAGGTGAAAGAGATTGCTTTCCATAGGAAGCCCTCCGCACAAGGCTCTTCAGGTTATAAGTTTTTTGCGTTGGCTGGGTGTCAGTTCTGGATCAGACCGCTTCTTCGCCGGTTTCGCCTGTCCGGATCCGGATAGCCTGTTCCAGTTCAGTCACGAATATTTTGCCGTCGCCGATCTTGCCGGTATTGGCTGCCTTGGTGATGGCTTCGATGACCTGGTCCAGCAGGTTGTCGCCAATGGCGATCTCCACTTTGACCTTGGGCAGGAAATCCACCACGTATTCCGCGCCACGATAGAGCTCTGTGTGGCCTTTCTGCCGACCGAAGCCTTTGACTTCAGTGACGGTTACGCCTTGTACGCCAATCTCGGATAGTGCCTCACGGACATCATCCAATTTGAAAGGCTTGATGATCGCTGTCACAAGTTTCATTGCTTTCTCCTTGGTAAAGCCGTCCCAACAGTGAGGGCCCGTCGGCCGGTTGTTGAGTTCGGGATGCTGCCACCTCGCACATCAATTGTGCGGATTGCGTACGAGGGCTTTAGCATCGGGTATGCCAACGCAAAAAATAGCTTTTAAAACAAACTCTTAATTATTGTCTGTGCCGAAATGGCGCAGCTTGATGCACCGTTGTGGTGCATTGTGCCTGCGATTGTCTCAAAACAGCGCAGTCGGGCCATCGGCCGCGGCCATTATAATGCCGACCGGGTACAGTATGGCAGGGGGTAGGGTGTGATACACTCCCGCAAACACCCCGGCGACACGGAAAATAGTCTGATATCGCCGAAAAACCGATTCGAGAGGTGATTGATGAAAGGGCCCCAGGAAATTTTTTCTCAGTTGCAGGGTCAGTTTGGCCAGTTTGTTCCCGATATGGCGCGGGCAGCACGGGAAGATTTTGAAACCCAGGCCCGGGCCACGGTGATGTCGGTTCTGTCCCGGCTGGAGCTGGTGACCCGGGAAGAATTTGATGCCCAGCAGGCGGTCCTGATGAAAACCCGTGAAAAGGTTGAGGCCCTGGAAAAACGTGTTGCCGAACTGGAACAACGCCAGAGTTCCTGATGGTTTGCCCGGGCGGCAGGGTCGCTGCCCGCAACGACTGATTGTTCTGTGCCATGGAAGGTTGTCATGCTCGCTATTGTCCATTCGCGCGCCAGCATTGGCGTGTCTGCTCCCCCAGTTACCGTTGAGGTGCACCTGTCTGGTGGCCTGCCGGCATTATCCATCGTCGGGTTGCCGGAAACCGGAGTGAGGGAAAGCAAGGATCGGGTTCGCAGTGCACTGCTGAATGCCGGTTTCGAATTCCCCGCCCGTAGAATCACCATCAATCTCGCGCCTGCTGACCTGCCCAAAGAAGGTGGCCGTTTTGATTTGCCCATTGCCCTGGGCATCCTGGCAGCCTCCGGCCAGATTCCCCCCGAAAGCCTCGAAAGCCACGAGTTTCTCGGAGAGCTGTCCCTGGATGGTGCGCTTCGGCCCCTCAAGGGGATATTGCCCGCGGTACTGGCGGCTCGCGAGGCGGGTCGTTCGCTGTTGCTACCGCAGGACAACGCCGAGGAGGCCGCCCTGGCCAGCCGTGATGATGTGCTTGCCGCCAGCCATCTGCTGACGGTCTGTGAGCATCTGGCGGGTCGTGCCCGGCTGGTTCCTGTTCCTCGATCTGAAACGCCGGGAGACGGTGCCGCAGCGGTGTCTGTGGCCGATCTCTCAGAGGTGCGAGGCCAGCAAGTGCCCCGTCGGGCGCTGGAGGTGGCCGCAGCTGGCGGTCACAATCTGTTGTTTTTCGGCCCTCCCGGAACCGGTAAAAGTATGCTGGCGAGCCGGTTACCGGGCATTCTGCCAGGTTTGCCAGATGAGGCAGCCATGGAGGTGGCCAGCGTGCATTCCGTTGCGGGCCAGCCGCTAAAGCCAGGTGGCTGGCGTCAGCCACCATTCAGGGCGCCTCATCACACGGCGTCTGCGGTGGCGCTGGTGGGCGGTGGCAGCAGTCCTCGCCCGGGCGAGATCTCTCTGGCGCACCGGGGGGTGTTGTTTCTCGATGAACTGCCGGAGTTTGAACGGCGGGTCCTGGAAGTGCTGCGGGAGCCTATGGAAACAGGCGAAATCTCCATCAGCCGGGCGGCGCGGCAGGTCACTTTCCCAGCGCGATTTCAGGTTGTGGCCGCCATGAACCCATGCCCGTGTGGTTACAGTGGTCACCCCAATATCGAGTGCCAGTGCACGCCGGCACAGGTGATGCGTTATCGGGCAAAGATCTCGGGGCCGTTACTGGATCGGTTCGATCTGCATGTGGAAGTTCCGGTGCAGTCCGGAGAGGTCTTGCTCGGTTCCGGGGTGTCCGGTGAGAGTAGCGCCAGTGTCAGGGCCAGGGTTCTGGCTGCCAGGGCCCGGCAGGAGGCTCGTGGGATGCTCAACTCGGCCCTCTCGGGAGCGTTGCTGGATCAGGCTTGCCGGCTGGATGCCGCCAGTGAGCGGTTGTTGACCCGGGCCATGGAGCGACTGGGGTTGTCGGCCCGGGCGCTCCATCGAATATTACGACTGGCCCGCACCCTGGCGGATCTGGAGGGTGCTGAACACCTGAGCCAGTCGCACCTGATGGAGGCGCTGGGTTACCGTCAACTCGACCGTCAGGCTGGCCAGGGGTCGGTTGTCTCCGCCTGAAGCTGCTGACTCTGGTAAACTGTGTGCCAGGTTTATTCCATGAGATCCGCTTTGAAGCTTGAGGACACAGAATGACTGACCAGAACGAGACTCAGGATACGAATCCGGTCACCACACGCCGCGGTGTTCGCAGCTTTGTACTGCGCCAGGGGCGGATGACCGAAGGTCAGAAGAAGGCCTTCGATCGCAACTGGGCCAAGTACGGACTGAGCCGTGACAATGGCATGATCGACCCCCGTGAGGTGTTTGGCCGCGATAACATGCTCAACCTGGAGATCGGTTTCGGGATGGGCAAATCCCTTGCCGATATGGCCGAAGCTGCACCCGAGCAGGATTTTATCGGCGTGGAAGTGCACCTGCCTGGCGTCGGCGCCTTGTTGAAAGAAGTGGAATCGCGTGGTCTTGAGAATGTGCGGGTATACAGCATTGATGCCAATGATGTGATTGACCTGTGTCTGCCGGATGCCTGTCTGGATCGGGTGATGGTGTTCTTCCCGGACCCGTGGCACAAGAAAAAGCATCACAAGCGCCGCTTGATCCAGCCGGAATTTGTTCAGCGCATCCGCCATAAGCTGCGGGTGGGCGGTATTCTGCACCTGGCCACAGACTGGGAGAACTACGCTGAGCACATGCTGGAAGTGATGAGTGCGTCAGAAGGCTTTGCCAATACTCAGGAGCAAGGTGGTTATTCGCCCAAGCCTGATGACCGCCCGATCACCAAGTTCGAGAAGCGTGGCGAAAATCTTGGCCACGGAGTATGGGATTTGTTGTTTTATCGCACCAACTGAGTTCAGTGGGAGTGAGTCAGGGGCCTGCGGCGGGAAGCACGGATGACCACCAGGCCCGCCATGCCAAGTATCAGGCCGGTGAATTTCACCAGCGCCAGAATGGTGGCGGTCAGGCTCAGGGAGTCTGAAGGCGGATTGAAGTTATTAAGCAGAACAATGTTTTCCGCTACATCGCTGATGCCTGCGATGACAAAAAGGGCGCGCACCCAGCGGGCGACCATCCGTTCCCGGATACCCGGTCTGTCCCGGGTGAAGTGGCGGGTTAATTGAAGCAGCGCGGCCAGATAGACCACGATGAACACAAAGTCGAGCCACAGTGATAGCCGTGCCATGGCGAGATTGCCGTCCCGCCAGCTGCGCAGAATGGCGTGAGTCTGCTCGGCGGTACCGGCCAGCTGTAAACTGACAATCCCCTGAGGCGCGGCGGACGTATGCAGTGGCTGGTTCAACGCCACCAGAACCAGCCACAGTGCCAGTGCAGCCACCAGGGAAACCTTCATGGGCAGCTTCATCGGGCGCATGGGAATAAGCGGTGGGCGCTGGGCTGAGTCCATCAGAGAAAGTGCTCCAGCAGGCTGTTCAGGTATCTTTGCCCCTTTGCCGTCGCCTGCAGACGGTCGGGGACGATCAGGTTTTCATTTCGTAACTGCTCAAGTTTTACCGCAATGGACGACAGTGGTAAACCTGTATGCTCACCGTACAGTCTTTCGTCGGTGCCGCTTTTTAGTCTCAACGCATTCATCATGAATTCCAGGGGCCGGTCTTCCGGCTCTATGGCTTCACTGCCAGCGGTGCGGGAGCCGATCCGGTTGAGATATGCGTCGGGCTGCCTGGTCTTCCAGTATCGCAGGATGCGTCCGTCGGCAAGGCTCACCTTGCCATGGCCGCCTGCCCCAAGGGCCAGATAATCCCCGAAGGTCCAGTAATTCAGGTTATGCCGGCTCTGAGCGCCCGGCAGGCTCCAGGCGGAGACTTCATAATCGTCCATCCCCGCCTGGCGCAGCAGATCTCCCCCGAGCTGGTAAATCTCCCAGAGCCGGTCATCGTCCGGCAGGGCGGGTGGTCGGGAGAAAAACTCGGTGTTGGGCTCGATGGTGAGCTGATACCAGGACAGGTGCCGGGGCTGGTAGCTCAACGCTGCCTGTAAATCATCCAGAGCCTGACTCGGTGTCTGGTCGGGCAGGCCATGCATCAAGTCGACATTGAAGTTATCAAAACCGGCCTTGCGGGCGGCTTCAATGGCGCTGTGGGCCGAAGCTCTGTCGTGAATCCGGCCCAGGGTTTTCAGTTGCGCCGGATCAAAGCTTTGAACACCGATGGACAGCCGATTGATGCCAGCCTCCCGGAAGCTCTCGAATCGACCAGTCTCCAGCGTGCCGGGATTGGCCTCCAGGGTGATTTCGGCCTCGGGGCTGAATGTTAGCCGTTCCCGGAGCCGCTCGAACAGGCGGTGGTAGAACGCGCCGCTCATCAGGGACGGGGTTCCGCCACCGATGAATACGGTTTCAATGGGGCGTTCCCGTACCAGGCCCAGATCCTGATCCAGGTCTTCCAGAAGGGCGTTCAGGTAGGCGTGTTCGGGAATCTCTCCCTTGACAGCGTGGGAGTTGAAGTCGCAGTACGGGCATTTGCGCACGCACCAGGGCACGTGAATGTACAGACTCAAGGGCGGGCAGACCGCCACGGGCAGGGTGGCGGTCACAGTATTAAAGCTCCGCCCTGAGTTGATCCAGAAGGCTGGCCAGAGCCCGTCCCCGATGGCTGATCCTGCCTTTCTGCTCCCGTGTCAGCTCGGCAGCGCTGCATCCATGCTCCGGTACCAGAAAGACCGGGTCGTAACCGAAGCCGCCTTGCCCGCGCGGCTCGGCAAGAATGCGGCCTGGCCAGCGACCATGGCAGATGATCGGCGTGGGATCGTCAGCATGGCGGAGATAAACCAGAACGCAGTGAAACTGAGCGCTGCGCTCTGCTTCAGGCGTGTCTTTCAACGCTGCCAGCAACGCCTCGACATTATCATTGTCGGTTGCCTCTTCGCCGGCAAAGCGGGCGGAGCGAACGCCCGGGCGGCCGTCCAGGGCATCCACGGCCAGGCCACTGTCGTCGGCCAGCGCAGGCAGGCCGGTGGCTTTCGCCGCATGGCGGGCTTTGATAATGGCATTCTCAACGAAGGTAACGGCCGGTTCTTCGGCCTCTGATACCCCAAGCTCACCCTGGGCGACCGGCTGCAAGCCAAGTGGCGCGAGCAGATCAGTCAGTTCGGCGATCTTGCCCTTGTTGTTGCTGGCGATGACGAGTTTGCGGGCCATGGTATCAGTCGTTGAACAGGGTATGGGAAAAACGGATCGGAAGATCTTCCTGGTGGCCGCTGGGGCGCGCCGTGACGTTGAACGTCATCAGATCTCCGGATTGATACTGGTACTGGGCAATGAAGTACACGGCATCACCTTCCTGAATGCGCCGGAACGCCAGAAAGTTCACCTGCTGGATATCGTTGGAGACCTGGCCTTCCACCTGCCCACTGACGGGCTGGATCTGGCCGTGCTCGTCTTCGGTCATGATCGAGATGTTAACGATGCCGATGCCCCGGCTGCGTTGCAGATTGTTGGCCTGTGCCACTTCCGGCGCCAGGAAGGTGCTGGGGAGCACGCTCCAGTGCACCTGATATTCTCCGAAATCCTTTTGTCCGGCCTGGCTGGTGATCGATACCAGCATGAGCCCGAATGCCAGAAACAGTGTCTTGCTTGCAGTCAGAAGGTTCATCATGTGCTCTCCCGTGTGATGCGGTATATGGCGATTTCCCCCAACAGATTGGGCCAGAGCCGCGCCAGCCAGCTGTTCTGATGCTGCCCGTCCACTACCCGGCGGCTTTTGATCTTGATGCCTTTCTGCCGGCACAGCGCTTCAAAATCCTTGAAAGTGCAAAGGCGGATATTGGGGGTGTTATACCATTTATACGGCAGTGCATCGGATTCGGGCATTCGGCCGCTCAGCGCCAGGCCCCAACGCAGTCGCCAGTGGGCAAAGTTGGGGAAGGTGACGATGCCTTCGCGACCCACCCTCAGCATTTCATCAATGACCTTGTCCGGGCGGCGTACCGCCTGCAGGGCCTGGGTCATCAGGACAATATCGAACATGCCATCATCGAAGTTGTCGAGGCCCTGGGTATCCAGGTTCTGCTCGATCACCCGTACGCCGCGGCCCATACAGGTGGTGATGTGGTCCGGGTTGATCTCAAGGCCAAATCCGGTGGCATTGCGCTCCCGTTGCAGGAAATCCAGCAGGGTGCCGTCGCCGCAACCCAGGTCCAGAATGTGGTGGCCCGGGCGCACCCACTGTTGAATAATTTCAAGATCTGCTCTCATGCGCCGACCTCCCGTGCTACCCGGTCCATATACGCAGTAAAGATGTCGGTGTATCTGGGGGTTGGGATCAGGAAGGCATCATGGCCCCAGGGTGCATCAATTTCGGCATAGCTTACGCGCTTTCTGGCGGAAATCATGGCATTGACCATTTCCTCGGAGCGCGCCGGCGAGAATCGCCAGTCGGTGCTGAAGGACAGTACCAGGTATTCACATTGTGCCGGTGCCAGGGCCTTGGACAGATCGCCGCCGAAGTCGTAGGCGGGGTCAAAGTAGTCCAGTGCCCGGGTCATCAACAGATAGGTGTTGGCGTCGAAGGTTTCGGAAAAGCGCTCGCCCTGGTAACGCAGGTAGCTTTCCACCTGGAACTCGGCGTCGAAACCGAACTTGTAGGCTTCCTCACGCAGTTCACGGCCAAATTTTTCGCCCATGGAGGCGTCTGAAAGATAGGTGATGTGGCCAACCATCCGGGCCAGCATCAGGCCGCGCTTCGGCACCAGATTCTCGTCGTAATAGCGGCCTTCGAAAAATTCCCGGTCCGAAGTGATGGCTTGCCGTGCGACTTCGTTGAAGGCGATGTTCTGTGCGGTCAGACGTGGAGTCGAGGCGATGACCACGGAATGCCTTAGCCGGTCCGGGTAGTCCAGGCTCCACTGCAGGGCCTGCATGCCTCCGAGGGAGCCGCCAACCACAGCGGCCCATTGCTGAATGCCCAGATGATCCGCCAGTCGGGCCTGGCTGGCGACCCAGTCAGCCACGGTAACGACCGGGAAATCCGGACCATAGGGTTTCCCGGTTTCCGGGTTGTTCGAGTTGGGGCCGGTGCTGCCGTGGCAGCCACCGAGATTGTTCAGGCTGACCACGAAAAACCGATTGGTATCAATGGGCTTGCCGGGGCCGATACAGCTGTCCCACCAGCCCGGCTTGCGGTCGTCCAGCGAGTGGTAGCCAGCGGCATGGTGATGGCCGCTGAGTGCGTGGCAGATCAGTACCGCATTGCTGGCATCGGCGTTGAGTTTGCCATAGGTTTCCACCACCAGATCGTAGCTTTCCAGCGACTGGCCGCAGGCCAGCTCCAACGGCTTGTCGAAGTGGATGGTCTTCGGGCTTACAAGGCCCACGGAATCCGAGGGCAGGGAATCAGGCATGGGTGTGATGAGTTCCTGGTTCGGTCCACTGGTGTCTGGCCACAGGCCTTGGTTGGCACCGGAACTGGCGCCAGCACTGCAGTTTAAAGGCGGGGGGAGGTTGCTGCAACCGGCGTTTAGGGTGCCTGTCTGGCGAGTCGCACCAAAGTAGTGCGGCTCGCCAGTGCCTGGTTACATGGCGCCGGAAATATTGACGACTTTTTGCTGGATCATCGTGGGCGCCGGCTTGCGAATCTGGCGCATCATGGCGTCGGCCAGTTCCAGCTGCTTGCGAAGGTCTGCCGTGGCATGATCCAGACGCTGGCGTTCGGCCCGGCTGTCCCGATCGGTGCGAACCATGTCGCGCAGGCGGCGGATCTGGTGCTCAAGCAGCTGTTTCTGTTCCATGGAGAACTGCATGATTGGCAGCAGGGCTTCGTGTGGCCAGCGCTCTACATCTTTGCGCACCCGGCCATGCAGCGTACGGGCCTCGCTCACCATCACATTGAAGAAGCGGCGGACCACCGTTGACTGTTCCGACAGCAGATTCTTCGGGTTATTGCGGAACCGTCGGGCTTTCTTGCGCAATTCACGAATGGCAATCACATGCCGGCCGGCCCGTAGCGGAATGGGCTCCAGGTGCCGGGCGCGGGTGTCTTCGTTGTATCTGCGATAGATGGCGCCTACCATTTTCTCCGCGAGCCGCCCTTCGCTCAGCAGGTTAGTGAGGTCGCTCTCCAGGAGTTCGAAAAAGTGTTCCATGGCCCGGTTCATGCCGGCCGTGGTCCAGCTTTTCGACATCATTTTCCGTACCTGGCTGGCGTGCTGCTCAAAGCGATCTTCGCTGACCAGCTTGGTGAGCATGTCACCCTGGGATTCCATCAGTCGACGCGATGAACGCAGAGTGATCAGCTTCTTGTAGTAGAAGTCATAATCCTTCTGGGCCCGTTCCGCGAGCCGGGACAGCGCGGCCTTGTCGAGGGTGGCGCCGGCGCAGGCCTGGCGTTCTTCTTCCAGGGCATCCAGGCGGTACTGCATGGCCGCCTGGCTGTTCTGTAGCATTCCCAGCAAGTCGTTGATCAGGTTCTGGGTAATCAGCTGCTCCTTATGCATCAGGATGCGCTGAATGATCAGCTGCTCCAGCCTACCGATGTTGGAGCGGTCGAACAGGTTGTTGTCTTTGCGAACCCGTGCCAGCAATCCCTGTTTTGCAGAGAGAGGAATAACGTCCTGCTGGCGGATGCCCAGATGGTCCGCGGTGTAGTTGCGAACACGGTCAATGGATTCCTGGGTGTGCTTCTCGCCCTGAAGGTCGTCCCATAGAACGTCGATCTTGTTGAGAACTGCAAACCGGCCGGCCCGGTGGTCGGCGTGCTCGGTATCGATATGCTCTTTCCAGATAGTCATGTCACTGGCTGTGACGCCAGTATCCGCGCTGAGCACAAAGATAACGGCATGGGCCCGGGGCAGCATGCTGATGGTCAGTTCGGGTTCCGAGCCAAGGGCGTTCAGGCCCGGAGTATCAAGAATGCGCAGGCCGCGCTCGAACAGGGGGTGGCGAATGCTGATCTGGGCATTACGCCAGGCCGGTACCAGCACATTACCGGGATTATTGCGATCGTGTTCCAGCATGGCCTCGTCGAAGCCCAGCTCCCGGGCCTCTTCCGGGCTCACGCTCTTGATCCGGGCAACTTCCGCCAGCACTTCGCGCATGACGTCCGGATTGCGCTCGTCGAGCTCATGCCGAATCCACTGTTCCGGCTTCTTGCGCAGCTGCTGCAGAGACAGCTCACCCGTGCGGGTTTCGATCGGGAGCAGAAGCAGATAGTTCTGGTTGGCGCTGCGATCAAAAAACAGCTCGGTCGGACACATGGTGGTGCGCCCGGCCTGGGATGGCAGCATGCGCTGGCCGTATTCCGAGAAAAACAGGGCGTTGATCAGCTCCGTCTTGCCACGGGAGTATTCACCAACAAAAGCAATGGTCAGCTCATCTTCAATGAGCAGCTCCAGCCCGTGACGAATACGGGTGCTGACGTCTTCTGAAAACAGGTTGTTATCCTGCAGCCACAGCCGATAGCGGCCAATCTGCCGGATCAGTTCCTTTTTCCAGTTGTGATACGCCTCAACCTGCTGCGACAGAGTTCCCTGCGGGTTCATCGGATAATCCTTCTGCGCGACTTCCGGGTATGTCCTGGGTGAGTCGGTGATGGTGAACACGTGTCGCCAATCGCTCGCCCAGATTAAATGCGTTTAATAATAACCTGTTTTGTTAATGTTTGAGGGTGCGCGAGTCGGCATTTCCGGGAAAGGGCCTGAGTTTGCTATCAAAAAGGCCAGCAATTCAGTGGGTTGAATTGCTGGCCATCGATAGTAACAAATCAGTGTATTGTGTAACGAAATGTATATTCGAGACGCGTGTTACATTCCGAGCCCGATTGAGCCCAGTCCGGCCGCCACTTTCATGTGATCAATGACCACGGTAATCACGTTCAGAATCAGGAACACGATGATTGGCGAAAGATCCAGACCGCCCATGGAGGGCATGATATTACGCACGGGTCGCATCACCGGTTCGGTGATCTGGGCCACCAGTTGAATGGCAGGGTGGCCACTCTGGGGGGCGATCCAGCTGACCACTACCACGGCAATGACCGACCAGAAGTAGATCTTCACGATCAGGCTGAGCACGTTCAGTACGGCCCAAACCAGCAGAGTAACCGGATTGATGGCGGGAATGCCGCCGTTCAGTGCGACCAGAATGAGGAAGAAGGTAATGGCCTGGATTAAAACCGCCAATACCAGGGATGCGCCGTCAATGCCGCCCCAGCCCGGAATGAAACGCCGCAGGGGACGCAGTGGCGGGTTGGTGGCCTTGACTACAAATTGTGAAATGGGATTGTAGAAATCCGCCCGCGCCAGCTGCAACAGAAACCGCAGCAAAACGATGGTCATATAGAAAGTGGACGCAATCAGCAGGATCGTAATAACAATATCTGCCAGCATGAAGCTGAGTCTCCGTTATCGGTTACTGTTTATCGGCCAGTTCTCTGGACATCTCGCGTGAGCGCTCGAAGGCAGCGCTGTAGGCTTTTTTCACCAGATCGCGCAGGCCGCCTTCCTCGAAGGTGTTGATGGCGCGTTCAGTGGTGCCGCCAGGGGACATCACGTTGCGTTTGAGCTGGCCGGGGTCATCCTCGCTGCGCGCGGCCATCTCGGCGGCCCCGGCCATGGTCTGAATGGCGAGGGCGCGAGCCGTTTCGGACTCAATGCCGGCTTCGGTTGCGGCGGACTCAAGTGCTTCCAGCATCAGGAAGAAATAAGCGGGGCCGCTGCCGGAAAGGGCGGTGACACTGTGCAGAAGGTTTTCGTCGTCAACCCACAGTGCCGAGCCGATGCTCTCGAACACTTTCTGTACCGCATTTCTTTGATCGTCTTTCACCTGGCTGTTGGCGAACAGACCGGCGGCACCTTTGCCCACCAGAGACGGAGTGTTGGGCATCACCCGAACCAGTGGCAGCCCGCCACCAAGCCAGGTATCTAGTGTGCCGGCGGTCAGCCCGGCCGCAATGGAAACCATCAGCGGGCGGGTGTTCTGAACTACCGGGGCAATGTCCCGGCAGACGTCGCCCATCACCTGGGGTTTGACCGCGAGCACCACAATGTCCGCCTGTTGGGCGCAATAGCGGTTGTCGGTTGTGACGCTGACGCCGAAACGTTTGCGAATTGACTGAAGATGGCCGTCATCCGGGGCGCTCACCCAGATGTCGCCGGCCTGAAATCCGCTATCCAGCATACCGCCGATGATGGCGCTGGCCATGTTGCCGGCGCCGATGAAAGAGATGGTGGGTGATCTGCTCAAGGTTCACTCCCGGTCTTGATCGTTTGAATCGTTGGTTCGGATGATAGCAGGAACCGCAGCGTTCAGCTCTGGCTGTGTTTGGCCGGGCGGGCGCCGAACAGGGCCGTACCGACACGAACCCAGGTGGCACCTTCGGCAATAGCCATTTCCAGATCATCTGACATGCCCATGGAGAGGGTGTCCAGTGGGCCGGCTTCAGGATGGTCCTGCCGCAGCTTTGTCAGGGTGGAGGCCAGCTTCCGGAAACTCAGCCGCAACTCGGCCTCGGGTTGGTCCGGGTCCGGAATCGCCATTAATCCCCTCAGGCGCAGATTGGGCAGTTCGCCAATGGCCTCGAGCAGCTCATCAAGCTCGTCCAGCGTGCAGCCGGACTTGCTGTCCTCATTGTTGATGTTCACCTGCAGACAGATATTGAGCGGCGGCAGGGTCTCTGGTCGTTGTTCGCTGAGCCTGCGAGCGATCTTCAATCGGTCCACACTGTGAACCCAGGCAAAGGCTTCGGCAATCTGGCGGGTTTTGTTGGACTGGATCGGCCCAATGAAATGCCACTCTATACCCTCTATGTCGGAGAGCGCCTGCATTTTGTCCAGGGCTTCCTGCAGGTAGTTCTCGCCAAAGGCGATCTGGCCGGCTTCGAAAGCGGCCTTCAGATCCTCCGCCGGTCGGGTCTTGCTCACCGCGAGAAGGCGCACGCTGCCGGGCTCCCGTCCTGCCTGCAATGTTGCTTTTTGTATGCGTCGGGTTACGCTCCCGATGTTGTCTGCTATGCTGCTCATAATGTGAGTTTGCCGCTTCTGGACTAAAAGAAAAAGCCCTCCGAGGAATCCTATGGATATTACTGAACTGCTTGCCTTTTCGGCCAAACAGGGTGCGTCGGATTTGCACCTGTCTGCCGGTTTGCCCCCAATGATTCGTGTCGACGGCGATGTGCGCCGGATCAACCTGCCCCCCATGGAGCACAAAGAAGTGCACGGGTTGATCTACGACATCATGAACGACAAGCAGCGTAAGGACTACGAAGAGTTCCTGGAAACCGACTTCTCGTTCGAAGTCCCCGGCGTGGCCCGCTTCCGGGTTAACGCCTTTAACCAGAACCGCGGTGCTGGCGCGGTATTCCGTACGATCCCCTCGAAGGTTCTGACCATGGAAGATCTGGGCATGGGCCAGGTTTTCAAGGATATTTCTTCTGTGCCTCGTGGTCTGGTACTGGTAACCGGGCCTACCGGTTCCGGTAAGTCCACCACCCTGGCGGCGATGATGGATTACATCAACGATACCCGCTACGAGCACATCCTCACCATTGAGGATCCGATCGAATTCGTGCACGAATCCAAAAAGTGTCTGGTGAACCAGCGGGAAGTGCATCGGGATACCCTGGGTTTTAACGAAGCCTTGCGTTCGGCCCTGCGGGAAGACCCGGACATCATTCTGGTAGGTGAGCTCCGGGACCTGGAAACCATTCGTCTGGCACTGACCGCTGCTGAAACCGGCCACCTGGTATTCGGCACCCTGCACACCACCTCCGCCGCGAAAACCATCGACCGGGTAGTGGATGTATTTCCTGCGGAAGAAAAGTCCATGGTTCGCTCCATGCTGTCGGAATCACTGCAAGCGGTTATCTCCCAGACTCTGATGAAGAAAATGGGGGGTGGCCGTATTGCCGCCCATGAAATCATGATCGGCACCGCCGCCATCCGGAACCTGATCCGGGAAGACAAGATCGCCCAGATGTACTCGGCCATTCAGACCGGTGGTTCCCTGGGTATGCAGACGCTGGACCAGTGCCTGGAGCGCCTGTTGCAGAAAGGTCTGATCTCCCGCGAGGCTGCTCGGGCCAAGGCGAAGATGCCGGATAACTTCTGATACTGAAAACTGGGTAGAAAAATGGAATTCGAGAAACTGTTACGGCTCATGGTAGAAAAGGGTGGTTCAGACCTGTTTATCACAGCAGGGGTGCCTCCCAGCATGAAGGTGAACGGTAAGGTGTTGCCCGTTACCAAGAGGGCCCTGACGCCAGAACAGACGCGGGAGTTTGTCTACGGCGCCATGAATGACAAACAGCGCGCCGAGTTAGAAGAAACCCACGAATGCAACTTTGCCATCAGTGCCCGGGGCATTGGCCGCTTCCGGGTGTCGGCCTTCTTCCAGCGCAACCTTTGCGGCATGGTGCTTCGCCGGATTGAGGTGAAAATCCCCCAGATTGACGATCTGTCGCTGCCGGAGATCATCAAGGATCTGGCCATGACCAAGCGTGGCCTGATCATGTTTGTGGGTGCAACCGGTACCGGTAAGTCCACCTCGCTGGCGGCCATGCTTGGCCATCGCAACCGTAACAGTCGCGGCCATATCATCTCCATCGAAGACCCGATCGAATTCGTGCATCAACACCAGGGCTGTATCGTGACCCAGCGGGAAGTGGGTATTGATACCGAAAGCTTTGAGGTGGCTCTGAAGAACACTCTGCGGCAGGCGCCGGATGTCATTCTGATTGGTGAGGTGCGGACACGCCAGACCATGGAATACTCGGTTCAGTTCGCCGAAACCGGCCACCTGTGTCTGGCCACCCTGCACGCCAACAACGCCAACCAGGCGCTGGACCGGATTATCCAGTTCTTTCCGCCGGAGCAGCACAACCAGATCTGGATGGATCTGTCTCTGAACCTGAAGGCCATCGTCGCCCAGCAACTGGTTCCCACGCCGGACGGCAAGGGGCGTAAGGCGGTTATCGAGGTATTGATCAACACCCCGCTGGTGGCAGACCTGATCCGCAAGGGCGAAGTGCACAAACTCAAAGAGCTGATGGCAAAATCGAACGAGTCTGGCATGCAGACCTTCGATCAGGCTCTGTACAAGCTGTATGCCGAGGGCTCCATCACCTACGAAGATGCCCTCGCGCACGCAGATTCCGCCAACGATCTGCGCCTGATGATCAAGCTGGGTGCTGACGCCCAGGGTGCAGACAAGCTGTCTTCCTCCGTCGACAAACTCACCATTCAGGACGACTGACGTCCTCGTCTTCCGCCCCCGTTCACCGGGGGCGGCATCTAATACCAAAGTTGTAATTGGTTAGCGGCGCGAACCAGTAGCTTTGGCATTTGAGGCAGTTGCCATGTGCTGCGTATACTCCGCGCGATTCTAAAAAAGGAGACACCATGCACAAAAATACCAACGCACTCGTAAAAGCGATCCGTTTGGCGACGCTGGCAGTCATAGCAGCACCAGCCAGTGTTCTGGCCGGCGGTTTTTCCCTGAACGAGCAGAGCGCCAGCCAGATGGGCGTGGCCAATGCCGGCGCTGCCGCCAACCCCGAGAACGCCACCACGGTTCTGTTCAACCCGGCCGGTATGAGCCAGCTTTCCGGCACCAATATTTCGTTTGGTGCGGCGGTGTTGGATATTGATGCTGAGGCGAAAAGTGGTGCGAAAGCGGTTAACCAGCTCGGCGGTGACGTAGAGGGATCCCGCGGTGGTGATATTGCTGATCCTGCGGTTCTGCCGAATTTCTATCTGACCCACGAAATCAATGACTCTATTGATGTTGGTTTTGGTATTCATGCTCCTTACGGCCTTGCCGCTGATTATGAAAACGACTTTGTTGGACGTTATTTTGCGGACAAGACAGAGCTGACGGCGATTGCCTTTACGCCGTCTATTGCCATTAATAACGGCAAGGGTCTGTCGATGGGCCTAGGTCTTAATATCATGTATGCCGAGGGCCGACTGACAAAGTACCAGGATTATTCAGGCATCTACGGTCGATGGCAGGCGGGTTATAGTCAGTTGGAGGCCGGTCTTCCTGTACCTCCCACTGCCGTAGGGGTTCCTGATCCATCCTCTATCGATGGTTTTGATCAAGGATATGCTGATATCGAGGGCGATGACGTCGCGATTAATTTTAGAATCGGCTTCTTGTATGAACTTTCAGACAGAACTCAGATTGGTTTGACAGCGCAGACTCCAACACGGTTTGATCTCGAGGGTGATGCTGAGGTCAGCAAAATTCCAGATACCGCTGTTGTGACGATTCCTGGCGTGGGAGAGCAGGTGTTTCCCACGGGGGAGCAAACCAATCAATCTGAGAAGGTAAAAGTTCCGCTGGAAATACCAGAAAGCATATCTGTGGGCATCCGGCACCAATTAGCTGACAGCATAACTTTGTTGGCCGGGGCCACATACGCGCGCTGGAGCCGTTTTGAAGAGCTGGACATCAACTCCCGCGAGGGAGCGACCGGAGATATCTCGTCAGCGACTGGTAGGACTGGCGACACGCCAATTACCCACATTACCGAGAAGTGGAAAAACACCTGGCAGTTTAATGTTGGTGGAATTTGGCAGGCTTCGCCTGCGTGGGCATTTAAGGCAGGCTATGCCTTTGATGAGTCGCCAGTCGACCAATATGTGACTGCACGCATTCCTTCTGAAGACCGTCATTGGCTCACCCTGGGTACTCAATGGAAGGACGTGCAAAGCGGCTGGACTGTTGATGTGGCTGTGGGCACGTTGATCTTTGCCGACGACGCCAAGGTTGATGAGTTCCAATACCTTCATGATGCGCCATCTACAGTTGATCCGAACTCCGGTGCCTCAAACTACCAAGCTGAATACGAACTCAGCGCCTGGAGCGCCGCATTCGAAGTCAGTAAAGCCTTCTGATTCTCGAATAGCCCTCTGCGGCTGATTCCTTCCGGAATCAGCCCACCACCTGCCCCCGGTAGATCACCTTTTTCTGCCGGGGGCAGTCGCTTCCGGACATTTCCGCCGTAGCCTTTCTGTTACCTTCTTCCGCGATAGGTTGTCCGCGGTACATCCGTGGCGCAATTTCCTCTTCGATATTGGAGGTATTCAGCTCCGGCACTCTCTGCTTAAGCGCTTCCCAGGTATGAACCAGATGCTTTGAACGGGTTTTACGGGCGTACTCGGCCAGGTGTTGCTCCAGGCCATCTTCGTTAAGGTGCAGTTTTACGCCGAATTCAGACTGGATAAGCCGGCGGCACTGATGCACGAGTTTCAGAAGACTGGGGTCGAACAGCCAGTTGCGTTCGCTGGTTGCGGAATTCATCGCTTGGACCTCGCATTGGTGTCACTGCATGGGGCGAAGGGCCCCGAGACATCGGAGGACAATGCAGAATTCGTGCCTCAGTGCCGATGGCCGTCTTTGCTGGTGTCTGCGAGGGTGTGAGCGGAGAGTCTGCCCTGTTTCTGTGCCCGGAAGCGGGATGTTGTTCAGAAACAGGGCGTTATCCGAAGTTGCGGGGCTTTTAGTGAGCCTGGTCCCAGTTGTCACCCACACCGGCTTCCACCAGCAGTGGCACATCCAGGCTGGCGGCGGCGGACATGCGCTTGACCAGGCCTTCTTTGACTTTCTCGACGGCTTCTTCGCGAACTTCGATGATCAGTTCGTCGTGTACCTGCATGGTCATGCAGGCATCGTCGGCGTGTTCGCTACGTAGCCAGTTGTCTACCTCGATCATGGCTCGCTTGATGATGTCGGCGGCCGTGCCCTGCATGGGCGCATTGATGGCGGTGCGCTCGGCGGCCTGCTGCAGCTGCTTGTTACGTGCGTTGATCTCCGGCAGGTACAGGCGGCGGCCGTAGAGCGTTTCCACGTAGCCGTCGTCATGGGCCTGTTTGCGGATGTTGTCCATGTATTTGAGTACGCCGGGGTAACGCTCGAAATACCGGTCGATGTATTCCTGGGCGGTTTTTCGGTCCACCTCCAGCTGGCGCGAAAGTCCGAATGCCGACATGCCGTAGATCAGCCCGAAGTTGATCGCCTTGGCACTCCGACGCTGGTCGCCGGTTACCTCATCCACTGTCACGCCGAAGACTTCGGCTGCGGTGGCCTTGTGAATGTCTTCGCCGTGTTCGAACGCGGTCAGTAGACCTCTATCGCCAGACAGGTGAGCCATGATGCGAAGCTCAATCTGGGAGTAGTCAGCGGCCAGCAACTTGTAGCCTTTCGGGGCAATAAATGCCTGGCGTATGCGTCGGCCTTCCCGGGTCCGAATCGGAATGTTCTGCAGGTTGGGTTCCGATGAAGACAAACGTCCTGTCGCTGTCACCGCCTGATGATAGGAAGTGTGCACTCGCCCGGTGCGGTGGTGGATAAGCTCGGGCAGGGTGTCAGTATAAGTGGACTTCAGCTTGCTTAAACTGCGGTGCTCGACAATCAGCCGGGGCAGTTCGTGCTCGTGGGCCAGCTCCTGCAGAACCGGCTCGGCCGTCGATGGCGCGCCCTTTGGTGTCTTCTTGATGACCCGCAGGCCAAGTTTGTCGTAAAGGATGGCCTGCAATTGTTTGGTGGAGCCCAGGTTGAAAGCTTCGCCGGCAACCTCGTGGGCTTCCTTCTCCAGTTCAGCCATGCGCTCTGCAAGTTCCTGGCTGTGCTGGCGTAGCGTGCTGGCACTGATCAGGGTGCCCCGCTGTTCCATCCGGGACAGCACCGGCACCAGCGGCAGGTCGATTTCCCGGTAGACGGATTCCAGCTTGCCGGTGTCTTTCAGCCTCGGGGCGAGAGTCTGGTGCAGGCGCAGGGTGATGTCAGCGTCTTCGGCGGCATAGGGCCCCGCGCTTTCCAGATCGATTTGGTTGAACGTCAGTTGCTTGGCGCCTTTGCCCGCAATCGATTCGTAGGTGATGGTTTCTTCATCAAGATAGGTTCGGGCCAGGCTGTCCATGTCGTGGCGGGTGCCGACCGAATTCAGTACGTAGGACTCCACCATGGTGTCCTCGGCGATGCCCTCCAGCTGTATATCATGGTTGGCCAGCACGTTTTTGTCGTACTTGAGGTTCTGCCCGACCTTTTTGTGTTTCGGGTCTTCAAGCAACGGCTTCAGCTGTTCCAGCACAGAGTCGCGGTCCAGTTGCTCCGGCGCGCCCATATAATCATGGCCCAGTGGCACGTAAGCGGCCTTTCCCGGCTCAACAGCAAACGAAACGCCGACAATTTCGGCATCCATGTAGCGGAGGCTGGTGGTTTCGGTGTCGAAGGCGAACAGATCGGAATCTTTGAGTTTCTTCAGCCACTGGTCCAGGTCCGCCTGCTCGGTAATGACCTGATACTGCTTTTCCACCGAAGGTTTCGGCTGTGGTTGGCTGCTCTGGGAGCCGTCGTCTGATGAGGAGCCGTTTTCCAGTTCCGCGATCCAGGTGCGGAATTCGTACTCTTTGAAGAGCTCCAACAGACTGGCGTCGTCCTGCTGGCGTTCCTGAAGATCCTCCAGCCCGAATTCGAGTTCCACATCGGTCCGGATGGTGGCCAGCTCCCGGCTCAGGGGCAGGGTGTCGGTTGCTTCCCTCAGGTATTCGCCGATTTTGCCTTTGATCTCGTCGGCATGCTCAATGAGGTTGTCGAGGTTGTCGTAGCTCTGCAGCCATTTCACGGCGGTTTTCGGGCCGCATTTGTTTACACCGGGAATGTTGTCGACTTTGTCACCCACCAGGGCCAGGTAATCGATGATCTGCTCCGGGGTAACACCAAACTTTTCAACGACCCCGTCCCGGTCCATGGCGGTTTCGGTCATGGTGTTGATAAGGGTAACGTGGTCACTGACCAGTTGGGCCATGTCCTTGTCGCCGGTAGACACGACCACATCGATGCCCTTGCTGGTGGCTTCATGGGCCAGGGTGCCGATGACATCGTCGGCCTCGACGCCGGGCACGATCAACAGTGGTAAGCCCATCGCCCTGACAATCTCGTGAATGGGTTCAATTTGTACCGCCAGATCATCCGGCATGGGGGGGCGATTGGCTTTGTATTCCTCATACATGTCGTGCCGGAAAGTCTTACCCTTGGCATCAAATACCACCACGGTTTTTGAGCCCGGAAAGTCCTGTTCAATCCGCCGCAACATGCTGATTACGCCTTTGATGGCGCCAGTCGGGTGATTCTTGCTGGTGGTCAGTGGCGGCAGGGCATGGTAGGCACGGAACAGGTAAGACGATCCGTCCACCAGAACCACGGGAGGGTTGGTTTGTTCAGTCATATCAAAACAGGTCCGGATTCTGATTGAAGCGTGGATTGGCTTGTGCAACTCTAGCCAGAAAGATGAACCAAAGGGTACCACGAAAATGAAACGAATCGCCTGTTCCGCCCTGCTGTGGGGCTGCTTCTCTGCGCCGTTGCTGGCCCAGGATGAAGGGGCTCTGAATGCCACCCCGGTGGTTACCCCTCAGGAACCTGTGGTTATTTCCGATTACCAGCCGCCGGAGGGTGGTGCGGAGATTGTTATTCGCCCCGGCGAGAAAGAAGTGTTTTATGAGTATCGGGTGAATGGCCAGCTGATGGAGATCAAAGTGGTGCCTGAAATTGGCCCGGAATACTACCTGGTGCCGGCCGACGGCGGTGGCTGGGTTCAGGATACCGAGTCCGACCTGCTCGTGCCCAGCTGGGTGATCTTCCGCTGGTAACCCGTCCTTCCGGTCAGATCAGGTTGACCTCAACCGGGTCTGATCGCCTGCTTTCCAGGCCATCCACATCAATGGTTGTGATTGAGAACTCGTAGGCGCCGGGCTGCATCTCCGACAGGGTGTATCGGGTTTTGCTGCCATCGTTCAGCGGAATGACGCTGAAGCTCTCCTGATGTTTCAGTCGGTAATAGATGCGGTAACCGGCAATCTGACCAGGTGTCAGTGCTGAGCCATCTTCACGGGTGAGCGGTGGGTTCCATACCAGGGTTTTCGGGATGTCGGCGCCAGGTGGCTGTGGCGTTTCCTGATCGTCCGGCTGGCTTTGGCCGAGCGTGGCAAGCAGGTCGCCCTGCGCCTGTTTCAGGCGGCTGTCTGCCATCTCCGAAGCGCGTTTTGAATCCAGTTTACTGGCTCGCGTGTCTTCCTGGCAGCCGGCCAGAACTATGGCAAACAGGCAAAGGAGTGTGGCCGCGGTTCGTGACAGCGGACTGGGATAAAGCGTTCTCTTCATAACTACTCGCATACGGGGCGCTGCAGGTGCACCCTCTGGTGTTCGTTCGTATGGAGCCTGAATACAACCGGGAGACGGGCTTCGTTAAAACAGTGTGCGATTATGCCAGCGAGTATTCTGTGATCAAGTGAATAATCGGTAAAAACCCCTATCCGTGTTTAGTATGAACATTCTAATTTTTAGCCGTACTTTGGTAGGTGAAAGTTACCAAAGGCTCTGCAAAACGCGGTGCCGAAACGACTCGGAAAACAGGGAGAACCACCATGGGTAAACTGAAATCCTACCAGGAACAGCTGCAAGACATCGTTGAGAAAGGCATCAACGCGGCTGAAGAGCAGCAGAAGAAGCTGGCGTCCAAGCCGTTTGATTATGCAGAAAAGCTGGAAGCGGAAGCGCGTGAGTACAGCGTAAAGACCCTGCGCAAGCGTTACAACGGCTACTCCGAGAACCTGTTCGAGCAGCTGCGTTCGCTGAACTTCCGCTTTGGCAACTTCGCCGCTGAGCTGGTTGCGAAGCTGGAAAAAGAAGCTGCCGAAGGTGCGGACGCTGTTTCAGAGGCAGCCGACGATGTTTCAGAGGCCGCTCAGGATGCCAAGAAGTCCGTAACGGCCAAGAAGCCGGCTACGCGCAAGACCACTGCTCGCAAGCCTGCGGCCAAGAAAACCACTGCCGCCACTGCTTGATTCGACGAGTTGGTGAGTCATACGCAAAGGGCGCTCGGTTGAGCGCCCTTTGTCATTAGTGGAGCTTAGTTTTCTTCCGGCTCCAGGGGGAGTGTTCGTGTCTCCCCGGTGATTTCTTCCAGACGCTTGATGTCTTCTTCGTAGGCCCTTTTCATTTCGCCGATATCCTGCCGCTGAGCGGAAATCTCCCGCTCGATATCTCGAATCTGGGCTTCGAGCCTGCGGATTTTTTCCAGCGTCGTTTCCGGGATGTCCCGGCCGGCGCGCTCCATATCCGCCGCGCGGCTCTGCTCGCTGTCGAGCTGGCTGGAAATTACTGAAATGTTCCCGCGCTTCAGCTGGATAATGCCCTCCAGTTCGCGGATCTTGCGATGCATGGCGCGCACAGCCTGATCCGGATGGCTGAAGCGTTTCAGGAGCAGACGATCCTGCTCCTGCTGGAGTTCCAGTTGCTTCTGGCGCTCTTTCTCGGCTTCCCGGGCGGCGATTTCTTCCGCGGTGGGGGCGGGGGCAACGGTTTCGACCACCCGGCCGTTGTTGCTCAGGATATCGTAACCACGTTTGGTCGCTTCCTGGGGAATGGTGTTGCTGATAACCAGCCGTCCGTTTTCATCCGTGTAACGGTACATGGTTGCCTGGGCGCCGGCCGCAAACAGCAGTCCGAAGGCCGCAACGCCGGCAACAACAGGAGAAACGGTCAGATGGTGACGCATTCATCAGACTCCGTAGCGGTCCCGGTAGCTGGCCACGTTCTCCGCATGGCCGGCAAATTCCGGATTGGACTTCAGGTAGTCCAGTACCTGTTCAAGACGAATGATGCTGACAACGGGGATGCCGAACTCTTTCTCGACTTCCTGGATGGCGGACAGTTCACCGTTGCCCTTTTCCTGTCGGTCCAGGGCAATCAGCACGCCCGCCGGTTCGGCTCCGGCGGCCCGGATGATGTCGATAGATTCCCGGATGGCCGTGCCTGCGGTAATCACGTCGTCAACAATCAGTACCTTACCTTGTAGTGGGGCGCCAACAATATTGCCACCCTCACCATGATCTTTCTTTTCTTTGCGGTTAAAGGCAAAAGGTTTGCTGTTACCGTCTGTTGCAAGTGCCATGGCAGTTACCGTGGCCAACGGAATGCCCTTATAGGCAGGCCCGAAAATGATGTCATAATCCAGCCCGCTGCGTGCTATCGCAGCGGCATAGGCCTTGCTTAACTCAAGCAGGTCGTTTCCGGTGTTGAACAGTCCGGCATTGAAGAAGTAGGGGCTGGTGCGCCCGGATTTGAGTGTGAATTCTCCAAAACGCAGCACATTCCGCTGGATGGCAAACTCAATGAATTTTTGCTGATAGTCATGCATGGCAAGGCTTCTGGCGGGGTTTGATCTTTAATTAAAGCGTAAAAACGGTATCATACACACAAACCGAATCAGGGAACACGTATGCGGGTAGTATCAATCAGCGTCAATGGTCTTGAGCAGGCTGTTGAAAAGGGTTTTTTTGACTGGCTTGCCGAACAGGACGCTGATGTGGTCTGTGTGCAGGACCACCGCATGCGCGCCTACGAAATTGAAGACAGGAACCTGGTTCCGGAAGGCTACGAGGCCTACTTCATTGATGGTGAACTGAACGAACATGGTGGTGTAGGCATCTACACCCGTCATTTTCCGAAGGCCATCATGTATGGCTTTGCCAATGAACAGTCAGACCGGGAAGGCCGCTTTATCCAGGCCGACTTCGACAAGGTTTCCGTTGCCTGCGTGCTCGCGCCCTGCGCCCTGGGCCGCGAAGAAGAGCTGACTGGTGAAGACGATCTGACGGTTCTCGATCACAAAGACGAGTTCATGGAAGCCTTTGGCGTGCACATGCAGAAAACCCTGCGCAAGCGTCGTCAGTTTATCTTCTGTGCCAACCTGCAGACGGCTCACCATGTAACGGATGCCAGCCCGCTCTACCACAAGACGGATTTTTCCGGCTTCCTGCCCCATGAGCGTGCGTGGCTGGATCGTTTGTTCGATGAGATGGGCTGTATTGATGCATTCCGTGAGATCAACAAGCAGAGCAACCAGTTTACCTGGTGGCCGGAGCAGACCGAGGGTTCCCGCAAGAAGGCCGGTATCCGGGTGGATTACCATTTGCTGACGCCGGGGATTCGCAAGACCATTCGCGATGGCTGGATTGATGACGGTACGCGGTTCTCTGACCACGCGCCGGTGATCATGGATTACGATATCGAAATCGGTTTTTAAGCCGTTCCTTAATCCGGGGGAGGGCGCCGTTGTGGCAAGCCTTCCCCAGAACCGCTACGAGCACATCCCTGTGCGCTTATCTCAGGCCATCCATGGCCTTCGAAATTCTGGGGAAGGCTTGCCACAACGCCACCCCAGACTCCTGAGTTAGCCTTTCAGGGCTTCTTTCTGCAGTTCAAACAACTGATTAATCGCTTTCCTTGCCAGCGCCAGCATGGCGTCCAGTTCTGTTTGTTCGAACGGTGCGCCTTCGGCAGTTCCCTGAATTTCGATGAAGCCGCCCTGATCGGTCATGATTACGTTCATGTCGGTTTCGGCTTCGGAGTCTTCCGGGTAGTCCAGGTCGGCTACCGGCATGCCTTTGTATACACCCACTGAAATGGCCGCGACCATTTGCTTGAGCGGGGATCGCTTCAGGCGTTTGTTGGTGACCAGGTGGTTCAGGGCGTCTACCAGGGCAACGCAGCCGCCGGTGATGGCTGCGGTGCGGGTGCCGCCGTCGGCCTGGATGACGTCGCAGTCGATGGTGATGGTGTGTTCGCCCAGGGCTTCGAGGTCTACCGCTGCGCGCAGGCTGCGGCCGATCAGGCGCTGGATTTCCACGGTGCGGCCACCCTGTTTTCCACGGGCAGCTTCCCGGCCCATGCGGCTGCCGGTGGAGCGGGGCAGCATGCCGTACTCGGCGGTGATCCAGCCTTTGCCTTCGCCGCGCAGGAAGGGCGGTACTTTGTTCTCTACCGAGGCGGTGCAGATAACCTTGGTGTCGCCGAACTCAACCAGCACCGAGCCTTCGGCGTGGCGGGTGTAGTTGCGGGTGATGCGAACGTCTCTGGGTTGCTCGGGCGTTCTGCCGCTTGGTCGCATAGTGTGTCCTGTTTTTGAAGATGAATGTCCGGCTGTTGCCGGTCGGGCGTTTTGAAAGGGCACCGAGTATAGCATTTGGTCGGGTTCGCTGCTCCGGGCGTTTGCCTGTTAAACTCGAAACTCTGTTGAATAAGACTGGAGCCATTATGATCCGCAGCATGACTGCTTTTGCCCGCAAGGATTCCCGGGGTGACTGGGGTACTCTCACCTGTGAGATCCGTACCGTAAACCATCGCTACCTGGAGCCATCTTTCCGCCTGCCGGAGGCTTTCCGTGAACTGGAAAACCGGTTCCGGGAGGAGTTGCGCAAGCAGGGGCTGAAGCGGGGCAAGGTGGATATTTCCATGCGCCTGCAGTCGGTGGAGAGCGAGGTGCAGAGCTTCGAGATTAGCGATGAAATGGCCCAGGCGGTGAATGAGGCAGCCAACCACATTAATCGTATGCTGGATAACCCGGCCCATATCAACGCTTTGGATATTCTCCGCTGGCCGGGGGTGATGTCGTTGCCGGAGAAGGATTACAGCGCGGCCAAGGAAGCGGCGGCGGGGCTGTTCGCGGAAACTGTCAAGGAGCTGATGACGGTTCGCGAGCGAGAGGGTGAGCGCCTGCGGCCACTGTTCGAGGACCGCCTGACCGCCATGGGTAAGCTGGTGGCGGAAGTTCGGGAGAAAATGCCCCAGCTGCTGGCCGCCCAGGAGCAGAACCTTCGTGATCGCTTTGAGAAAGCCAAGGTAGAGCTGGACCCGGAGCGCGTGGCCCAGGAAATGGTCATGCTGGCCCAGAAGAGCGACGTGGCCGAAGAGCTGGACCGCCTGGATGCCCATATCAGCGAAGTCACCGACACCCTGCAAAACGACGATGCCATCGGCCGGCGCCTGGACTTCCTGATGCAGGAGCTGAACCGGGAAGCCAATACCCTGAGCAGCAAGAGCATCGATGCCGCCGTCACCCGTGCAGCGGTGGACCTGAAGGTGCTGATCGAGCAGATGCGGGAACAGGTGCAGAATATTGAGTGATGTTCTTGGGGGTTCGACGTTGTTCTTGATGGCATTATAAATCAAATAGTTATGTAATTTTGACGCTCATAATGTTCGTGTAAGTTCTGCCAAGTTTGGGTAGTGATGGGTAGTAGATTGGGGAGTATTTTCTCGCTATATTGTATCGGCGAGATTGTACTCCCCAATTTTTTTAAGGCAGGAAAGTGGGCAAGCTACACGACAAGACCGTCAAGAAACTGATCAAAGAGAAGCCATCCGTGCGGCATGCCGATGGCAATGGTCTCTACCTCATGACCCCGAAGCGCGGCGATGCCTACTGGATGCTGCGCTATACCACCCCAGCTACCAAGCTCCGGCGCGAATACACCATCGGCAAGGTGGACGACTGGTCATTGGCCGACGCCCGTGATGAGGCGGCGAAGCTGAGGTTGGCGATCAAGCGTGAGGGTGCTGACCCGGTTCAGGAGCGGCAGAAGGTCAACCAAAACCCCTTCAAAACGCTCAATGACCTGTACGCGGACTACTACGAGCTTCGCAAACGAGAAATCGCGTCCCACCATAAAGAGAAGAGCCTGTACGAGCGTGAGGTCGCCTGGCGCATCGGAAAGGTGGAACTTGAAAAGATCCGACCAGTGGATATCAGTGAAATCCTGCGGGACGTGGCCACTGGCTATGACGACAATAAGCCCCGCCCAACCCTATCAAATGATTTGATGCGCCTGCTGAGGAACCTGTTTGATCATGGCATCAAACTGGACGTCACCAGGTTCAATCCAGCCTCGCCATTCCGTCCCAGGGACGCCGGCGGGGAGGAGAAGGCCGCCAACTACCCAATGAATGAAGACGAAGTCACCGAGTTCTTCACCAAACTCCGGGTGATTCCGGCGCAGTTCAGCCGTGAAAACTACCTGGCCTGTGCTTTGTTGATTGCGACCTGTACGAGAAAAATGGAGCTGCTGGCAGCGCCTTGGTCGGAATTCGATCTGGAGAACCGTATCTGGTACCTGCCCGAGGAAAGGACCAAAAAGAGAAGGGCCATCGATATCCCGTTGGCGGAGCCCGCCGTGGAATGGCTGAATGAGCTGAAGGTACGTTCCTGCGGTAGTGAGTGGGTATTTCCAGCTCGCAGGATCAGTAAAAAAGCACGGACGCCGTTTGTGTGTGAAAACACGCTGAACCATGCGCTCAAGAAACTCTTTGAGAAAAAGTTCTTTTCGTTCGACAAGCGCCGCGTCCACGATCTGCGTGGCACGGCCAGGACGAAGCTGGGCAAGCTTGGTTTTGATGACAATCTGGCTCAGCGCTGCCTGAATCAACTGCCCGGCAACCGGACGGACCGGGTTTATAACAAGCATGCGTACTTTGAAGAGCGAAGAGCGGCTCACGAGGCGCTCTGCGAGTGGCTGGCGCCCATCGTGAGAGGTGAAGTCAGCTCTGGAGGGTAAAGGGGCCAGATCAGGCCCCTTGTTGCTCAATCCAGGCCAACAGATCCGATAGTCGCCACGCCACCGAGTTGCAGCCCAACTTGAGCCGTGCCGGAGCCACTCGCTTTCTTTCCAAAGTCCACCACTGCGTCCGACTGACACCCGTAATCGTTCGACGGTCCGACTCCCGAACCAGCCGCTCACACTGTCCAGAACGAGCCAGAAGCTTGGTGCGCACCTCTTCCGAAGGCGGACTGAAGGTTTTATCAATCATCCTCCTCTACCTCCGAATCACCAGTGGGAATAGTGGGAAACTGGGAAAGTCCATCTCCATCCGGTAGCGCTTCCCAATACGCCTTGATGCGATCAGGCCACAGGGCGAAAAAACGCTCCGATCGATCCCGTAGCTTGATTTTCATGGTGCCACGGCTCTGTTCATTGGTTTCCAGGAAATCTCTCTGGATCAGCGGCTCAATTTCCCGGGTGTATCGACTTCGAAGGCCAAGCTCCTTGATAAGAGTATTTTTGGGTATCAGCCACTGCGTCTCACCGGCCACTTTGCGTCGCAGACCAATTGCTCTTCCGTAATCCCCCCGCTCTATGTCAACGAGACGGTGATTCCATTTGTAAATAGCATCGCGAAGGCGGGCCAACAGGCGGTACTCCTCCGAATTGAAGATGTGACCCCGGCTCCGAAGCCAGGCTCCAACGACTTGGTGTACTGCTCGAACCGACTCCGCTTCCGTCCAGGGGAGGAGATAGTTCCGACATGCCAGGCATAGTGCAGCGGTGATCAGTGCGAACCGCCTGATCACTCGGACGACTTGCGAAGCCATATGAGGGGTCTTCCATTGCTCCGTCAACCGGGCAACCTCATTCTGGATGTAGCTGGGTAGGTCATTCACATCTTCTGTAAGACGCTCGAGCCAGTGCCGGAACAGTGTGCCGTGGTAGTGCCCGGTACGGCTTTTCAACGTGTCCACGAACTCTTGGGCACTGTTGAATCCATGCAACTTGTCAAAGGCTCCAAACCTCCCAAAAATCGGAATCTCGACAAGTCGGGTTTCTTGGCCGGCTTTAACCGACTTGCCTATTTCCTGAAATACTTCCGATAGCCATACCTCACCGGTACTTAAAGCCAGAGTTCGCCAGTGCGTTTGTGCAGTAAGGTCCCCTGATATATTCGCACGCAACTTACTGGCACCGGTCATTATATGATACGTCGCTACATCGACATCTTCCGGGCGCGCCAGGCCAATTTCATCCAATGCCAGCAACATGTCATTGTGCTCAGCAGCCACGGCTGCCAAGCCATTGGCAGTCGATACCCAGTTCCGCACAAACGTTGGTGCACCACACACGCTCGCGGCCGCCTGCAGTAGTGTCGTTTTACCGCTGGAGCTATTGCCGCCGAAGTGAAAAGCCCCATTTTCAATCTCCGCATGCTTCAGCAGTGGTGCCGCAAGGGCTACCCCAATGCTGAACATCGCCAGCGGGTTGCCCTCACACAGCTTCCCCACTTGAGCTTGCCAATCCTGGAGAGAACCGTTTTCCTGAAGTAGAGGGGAGGTTGATAGCTGCCCGACGAAGTAGTGCTGCTCATCCGCCTGACCTGCCGTCCAGCTACTCGTCGCGAAGATGGGGCCGTGCCAACCTGTACGGTCGACGGTTGTGGCCGGCGGCGCCTTTGCCATTTCCTCAAGCAGGTAGCGTTGTAGTCGTGCCCAACTGATATTGCCAGGCTCCAGCGGATAGCCGCTGTCCACGAGCAGCTCCCGTATCTGTCGGGCGTTATCGCCGTTCAGGTTGCGCGCATACACCACCTCGCGGAGCAGGACGTTGTCCATATTTTTCCACTGCAGCAGCGCACCGTGACCGTGCTTCTTGTTGGAGAGTCGGGTTCTGGCAATAACCTCAATCCATCCACCAACTCTTTGCCATTCATCAGAGCTGAAGCAGTACAGGCCAGAGTCTCTCAATTGAAATTTCATTTGCCCCTCCGTCACAACCGATCCAGCCAGTTTCTAACATCCTGGATCCGAAACCTGACGGCTCGACCTTGCGGGTTTGGCTTGATGGGGGCGGGGAAGCGACCTGATCGGACGTATCGACGTAGCGTGGCTTGCGATAGCTGAGTGACGGCGCACACTTCTTCGTATGTGAGCAAGCGCTCGTTGGTCTCGCTAGAAAACATGTGTTTCATTATCTACTCCTGGTTCGTTGATTAACGGCAGGAGTGATTATTAGTAATCAGGAGTCAGGACCAGAACCGTGAAATTGGCCATTTTGGGCGCAAAGAGAAAAAAATTATAACTAGATGAAATTAAAGGTTAACTTCTGTCATTAAGGCGATTTTCATGGGAGCCTCATCGGTTTACGAGCAAAATCTGGCGAAATGTAAGCAATCGCTGTTACCCGCCACCATCACGGCATCATTTTGTGAAGCGGTAATGCGCATTGACTTTCACATGTGAAAGTCAATGCTGGACGTGATCAAAACAGCCTCTTAAAGAGCCTTTTCGAGGCCCTGTTATTTTACGGGGCATGTCCATATCACAACGGGGCTCCAAAAGGTCTCTTCCAAGCCCTTTGTAAGTGCCCCGAGGAAGTAGCGGGAATTGTCGTAGCGACGACAGTCAGTCCGGTTCCATCAAGCCACCGGATACCGGTGTTTTCACTGAGGTGGGAGGCCAGGGTCCCAAATAAATAATGGAGCGCGGATCCTTCAGCCCATGCGAGCTATTTCATGGCGCGTGGGAGCGCAGCGGCAAAGTCCCAAATCAGGTAGTCACGTGGACAGGAATTGGAAAGGTCCCATGGCTTGGAGGAAGGAATCTGCCTCCGCCCCCGCCTTTGTGTCCAAAAAGGACAAAAGCACATGGCAGCTCAAAGCACTCGACGGATTACGATTGTTGGCAAATCCATAGCGAGGAGCCAGCCATGAGCAAACGAATGACTCACCAGGAAATCTGCGAAGAGTGGGAGTCGGTCAGCCGAGCCCAAAATTTGGACCATCGTCGCGGCACCGAAGCCGCCATCAGGCAGTGCCGCCAATTTCTGGCCGCGATTCAGCAACAAGCAGACGTGGAGCAAGCCAGATATCGCTATCTGGCGCAGCGGCTCTGTGATCACTTCTGGTCCCACAACGTCGCGCATCGTACCGACCAGACACCCGGCTATCCCGGGCACTTCGGCTGCCGCGTTCGACTCAGAAAAAGAAAGCTGGAGTTGTCCTGGTACTACAATCGCTTTGTACCGAAGAAGGGTAGTGAAGGCCGCTCGGTGTTCAGTGAATACATCCGCAAAGAAGGTCAGTATCGCTACCACAAACCGGCCTTCACGCGGGCCCAGGATTGGGAGCAACCGCTCATCATGGAGACTGAGACCGGTTTTGAGATGTTGCGAAGGCTCAATGCCAACCAGGCGGAGCTTTGTCGAATCGTGCGGAAAAGCGAGCGCCTTCTGAAAGATCTAGAGGACCACCTCCGTGGACTGAAGGAAGCTACCAGCGTGAGTTCAAGCCGCTCCAGCGAGGAGAGATGAGGGCTTTTGGCGGTAAAAGGCCTGTCGTTCACACCGCAGGTGTTGATTGTGTGGGGCTATTGATGGGGTCGCCCAGATTTTACATGGCTATATGCGCCGTTCTTTGCTGGTCTATCCGGGTCAAATCGGTTGAATGCGGCGTGGTACCTCTATATATTGATCAGTCAATCTAGTGTAGGGCTGCTCCGCCCACGAAACCATGCCGCCTCAGATGAGGCGGCAACACCATCGCCCATAGGAAGCGAAAACATGGCCGAGATGGAAGATCGCTGGTTATCCGTAGACGAAATAGGCAAGCACCTCGGTGTCAGCAATGACACCGTGTACCGCTGGATCGACAAGCACTCAATGCCCGCCCACCGCATGGGGCGATTTTGGAAGTTCAAAAAAGTCGAAGTAGATGAGTGGGTCAAGGGCGGAGGAGCCGCCGAGACGAGCAAAGGTGAGCGTTCCGAATGACCCAAGGCCGGTATCGCATCTCCTTCACGTCCGGCAGCCTGTATCACCGCGAATCGGTGAAGCTGGCCGAGCTGTACCTGTCGCTCCGTGACTGGGATGAGGTGCGGACTCAAGCTCTACATGACAACCTTCTACAGGCCAGAACGGAAAGCACGGCAAAGCGCACCTGTAGAGAGGCGATTGCACGCCTGAAGACGTTGACCGAAAGCGAACTGACTTTCCTGGCCGAGGCAAACCACCAGGACCAGGCGCACCTCCTCTGGGTTGCAGTGTGCCGCCTGTACCGCTTTATCGCGGACTTTGCGGTGGAAGTGCTACACGAACGGTTTGTCGCGATGAAGCTGGATCTCAGTTTTGAGGATTTCGATGCCTTCTATAACCGTAAATCGGAATGGCATGACGAACTGGATAATGCCAGCGCCTCAACGCGCGATAAATTGCGGCAGGTCCTGTTCAGAATGCTGCGGGAGGCAGGGTTGTTAGCTAAGGACAAAACCATAAACGCAGTTCTGCTCAGCCCCAGGCTGGTTGAGTTGCTGCGTCAGAACAATCCTGACGAGTTTTTCTACTTCCCAGTCTATGAATCCGATATCAGGGGGATGTCAGCTTGAAAAAGGACATTGCCAAAATGCCGATGCAGGAGCGACTACAGCACCTGTTTAGCGTGGTTTCCGGCCAGCGGTTCCTGAACAAACAGGGACTGGGTAATGAAGTGCCTTTCTTCATCTGCCCCTACCGGCCTGAAGAAGCGGTCGAGATGGAGCGTCTTCAGCGGCAGTTGGTTAACCGGCTGGAGCAGGCGGGCATCCGGATCCTGAGTATCAATCTGTACGACCTGGCCGTCGATATTTTGAAAGAAAGAGACATCTGGGAGCAGGTGTTGGAGCTCGAGCCCACGGTCTCAAAGGATCAGCTGAAAGAACTGCTACAGGGAGTGCTGGACCCGGAAGCCCATTTGGTGCCCGCTATTGCGGCAAAACTCCAGTCCGTTGAGTTTGACGTGCTGTTTCTCTCAGGGGTGGGCGAGGTTTTCCCCTACATACGCTCCCATAACGTGCTCAACAACTTGCAGAGCACCGCCAAAGACCAGCCAACGGTGATGTTCTTTCCGGGGTCCTATACCCACTCGCTGGAAACCGGTGCATCGCTGGATCTGTTCGGCAGGCTGCATGACGACAAGTACTACCGTGCGTTCAACATCTTTCATTACGAAGCCTGAGCGGACGATACGATTCGAGGCGTAATCATTAAGGGAAAGTACAATGACATTGAAGAATATTTTTCTAAAGCCCGTTGACCGCCCCATTGAAGGCGTTATCAAAGCCGACGATGAAGCCAGTCTTCGCCTCGAAATTGAAGAATACGTACTGACCAACGAAGTCGAGAAACGCCTCGAAGAGTTCCTGGACGCCTACAATAACTACGAAGGGGCGAACGGGGTCTGGGTATCCGGCTTCTTCGGCTCAGGCAAGTCGCACCTCCTCAAAATGCTGGCCCTTTTGCTTGAAAACCGGGAAATGGACGGTGCTACAACCCTGGACCTGTTCCTTCCCAAGTGCAGTGAGAATGAAATTCTCCGGGGCGACCTGAAGCGAGCTGTCTCAATTCCGGCGAAGAGCATTCTGTTCAACATCGACCAGAAAGCCGATGTCATCAGCAAAACCCAGATCGATGCGCTTCTGGCCGTGTTCGTTAAAGTCTTCGACGAAATGTGCGGCTACTACGGCAAACAAGGGCACATCGCCCAGTTTGAGCGCGATCTGGACGGCCGTGGCCTGTACGAGCAGTTCAAAGCCGAGTACGAGGCCATCGCCGGTCGCCTCTGGCAGAAAGGCCGGGAGCAAGCCCTTCTGGAAGGCCCGAATATTGCCAAAGCCTACGCCGCTGCGACCGGTGGCGACCCGCAGTCGGCAGCGGGCATTCTGGATAAGTACCGCAGCGAATACCGAGTTTCAATTGAAGACTTCGCGGACAATGTGAATGCCTATATCGAGAAGCAGGCAAAAGAGGGTGGCCACAAAGAGTTCCGCCTGAACTTCTTTGTGGACGAGGTTGGCCAGTACATTGCCGACAACACCAAGCTGATGACCAACCTGCAAACCATTGCCGAGAGCCTCGCCACCAAGTGTCGGGGCCGGGCCTGGATTATCGTCACTGCCCAGGAAGAAATGAAAAACGTGGTTGGCGAAATGGGCAAGCAGCAAGGCAACGATTTCTCGAAAATTCAGGCGCGGTTCAATAACCGCATGAAGCTCTCCAGCGCGGACGTCGCGGAAGTAATCCAGAAGCGCCTACTAACCAAGACCGAAGAAGGCGTCAATCAGCTGTCGGACGTCTACCACGCACAGGCGAACAACTTCAAAACCCTGTTTGACTTCGCGGATGGATCGGCCACCTACCGGAACTTCCGGGACAGGGACCACTTCATCCACAGCTACCCCTTCGTCCCCTACCAGTTCGCGCTGTTTCAATCGGCGATCCAGAACCTGTCACAGCACAACGCCTTCGAGGGTAAACACAGTTCTGTCGGTGAGCGCTCCATGCTTGGGGTTTTCCAGCAGGTGGCCATCCACATCGGCAACCATGAGGTGGGCCAGCTGGCCACCTTTGACCTGATGTTTGAAGGCATCCGCTCTGCACTGAAATCACAAATACAGAGGGCGATTATTCAGGCCGAGAACCACCTCGATAATGCCTTCGCCATCCGGCTGCTGAAGGCCTTGTTCCTAGTGAAGTATGTCAAGGAATTCAAGCCCACGGTGCGCAACCTATGCGTGTTGATGCTGGATGCCTTCGATCAGGACTTGCCGGCACTTCGCACTAAGGTCGAGGAAGCCCTGAGCCTTCTGGAGCAACAGACCTACATACAGCGCAACGGCGACCAGTACGAGTACCTCACGGACGAGGAAAAGGACGTCGAGCAGGAGATCAAGAACACAGAGGTTGAGTCATCGGACGTTGCGGACGAGCTGGAAAAGATCGTTTTCGACTTTGTTATAAAACAGCGCAAAATCCGCTATGACGCCGGCTCCTCCCAAAACCAGGGGCAGGACTACTCCTATTCGCGCAAACTGGATGATCGTCTGTATGGGCGTGAATACGAGCTCTCGATTAATGTCATCAGCCCGTTCCACGAGCATACTGACAACGAGCAGATGCTACGCACAGCCTCGACCTACAAGGCGGACGAGTTGTTTGTGCTAATGCCGTCAGACGAGCGCCTGGTGCGCGATCTGCTCATGTTCAAGCGCACCGAGAAGTACATCAAGCAGAACATTTCCGTTACCCAGCAGGAAGCCGTTAAGCGGATCCTGAATGACAAGGGCTTTCAGAACCGTGAGCGCGAGGCCAGGCTCCGGCAGCAGGTTCAGACCCTCATTGGCAAGTCCAAGTTGCTCATTGGCGGCGCCGATGTGGAAGTGGCGAATGAGGACCCCCAGACCCGCATTATTCGGGGCTTCCATGAGCTGATTTCACGGGCTTACCCCAACCTCCGCATGTTGCGCGGCGTTTCCTATACGGAGAACGACATCAGCAACTGTCTTAGCCGCACAGACGATGGCCTTTTCGGTAACGACGCCACGGCCCTGGCGGAATCCGAGCAGGAAGTGCTGGCGTTCATTCAGAGCAACAACCGGGGCGGTGTCCGCACCACCCTCAAGAGCCTGCTGGAAAAGTTCGAACGGAAACCCTACGGCTGGTATTACGCTGCGATTCTCTGCACCCTGGCCAACCTGTGCGCCCGTGGCAAGGTGGAAGTTCGTCTCGACGGGAATATCCTGGAGGACAGCGAGCTGGAGCGCGCCCTGCGTAACACTCACGGCCACGGCAACGTGGTGCTGGAACCACAGATTGAGTTCACCGCCTCTCAGGTCCGAGCCCTCAAGTCGTTCTACGAGGACTTCTTCGACAGCCCGCCCCGCAGCAGCGAAGCCAAGGCCCTGGGTAAAGAGGCCGGCGAAGCCTTCCAGGACATGTACCACGACCTGGACCGGCGGATAGCGCAGGTCGATCAGTATCCCTTTCTCAATGCCTTGAAACCTGCCCTGGTGACGCTGAAAGAGGTCGCCGGAAAGCCCTACACCTGGCACCTGACGGAATTGGGCAAGCAGGAAGACCAGCTGCTGGACCTGAAAGAGGATGTCATCGACCCCATCCGCAAGTTTATGGGCGGTTCACAAAAAGACATCTACAACCAGGCTCGGTCCTTCCTGCAGAGCCAGGAGCCCAACTTCATCTATGTGTCCGGGGACGAGATCGAGCAGATCCGCACCATCCTGAACGACCCCAACTGCTACAAAGGGAATCGCATTCAGCAGCTCAAGGGCCAACTGGATAGCCTGCAGGAGCGCATCGACGAGAAAGTGCAGCAAACCCGAGCTCAGGCAGAAACCTCCCTGAAGACCATGCAGGAACGCATGCAAAGCATGGACGAATATCAGTCCCTGCCGGAGCCGCGCCAGGATGAACTCAACAAACCGTTCCGGGATCTGGTCGATTACATCGGACAGGAGCGCCTGATTGCTGTGATCAAGGACCGTACCCGGTACTTTGAAGAAGAGGGCTACCAGAAGCTGCTGGGCAAAATGGTGGCGCTGGCCAATCAGAAATCAGCACCGGCAGACGACCCCGATCAGCACCCAGGTAGCCAGAGTGAAGACCAGAGTGACGGGGGGACTCCCGAGGTCAAGGAATCGGCAGCCGACTACGTTCACACTCGCAACCTCCGTGTCGCGTTCGACAAGGCCTGGCTGGCCAACGAGGGTGATGTGGACCGGTACCTGAATGCCCTGCGCGAGGCCCTGCTGGTTGAAGTCCAGCAAGGCCGAAAGGTCCAGATCTAAGCGTGCCGAACCGTCTAACCGGTCGATGTTGGGGATAGCCATGCACGAAGCCGAACAGGAAATCCAGACGCTCATTCGCGGCGGCGAGAGCCTCGCCGTCGAGTTCAAGAGCGACGTCAAAAGCCTGCCGGACCGGGATCTGGTGGCCGCGGTGGTGGCCCTGGCCAACACCGAGGGCGGCGACCTGTTCCTGGGCGTTGAAGACGATGGCACCCCAACTGGGCTGCATGCCAACCACCGCAACCTCGCCGGCCTGCCCGCACTGATTGCCAACAAGACCATTCCCTCGCTGGCCGTGCGCGTTGAGGCCCTGGAGCTGGAGGGGCAAACTATTGCCAGGATCCAGGTTCCCAAGTCCCGGCAGCTGGTGTCGACCTCGGATGGCCTGCTGCAACGTCGGCGCCTGAGAATGGACGGCACTCCGGAGGCCGTGCCCTTCTACCCCCATGAGTTTGTTCAGCGCCAGTCCAGCCTGGGAGTAACGGACCCCTCGGCCTTGCCGGTGGAAAACCTGGCGGTTGAGGATCTGGACCCGATTCAGCGGATCCGCATCCGCAACGCCATCAAGAAATACGGCGGCGACCAGAGCCTGACGCCCCTGGCGGATGATGAGCTGGACGGCGCCCTGGGGCTGACCGTGAACGTGGGAGGCCAGCGTCACCCCACCGTGGCAGGGCTGCTGCTGCTGGGGAGCGACATGCAGCTCCGACAACACCTGCCCTCCCACGAGGTAGCATTCCAGGTGCTGCGCGGTACCGATGTGCTGGTCAATGAGTTCTACCGCAAACCGCTGCTGGAGACCTTCGAGGAGGTCGAGGTACTGTTCCGCGCCCGGGTGGAAGAAGAGGAGATTCAGGTCGGACTGTTTCGCGTGCCCATCCCCAACTTCGACCGCCGGGCCTTCCGGGAAGCCTTTGTGAACGCCCTGGTTCACCGCGACTACAGCGCCCTGGGCGCCGTGCACGTCAAACTGGACGATGACGGCCTGAGCATCAGCAATCCCGGTGGTTTTGTGGAGGGCGTCAACCTGGACAACCTTCTGGTGGCTGACCCTCGCTCCCGTAACCCCTTGCTGGCTGACATTATCAAGCGCATCGGCCTGGCCGAACGCACGGGCCGAGGCATCGACCGGATCTTCGAGGGCATGCTCCGCTACGGGCGCACTGCACCCGACTACTCCATGTCGTCCGCTCACACCGTCTCCGTGCGCATGAGCGCAGCGGACGCGGACGCCGAGTTCCTGCGCATGATCGTCGAGCGCGAGGAACAGACCGGCGCCGCCATGCCAATCGACAGCCTGATTATCCTGTCCCGGCTGCGCAATGAGCGGCGCTTGAGAACGGCGGACTTGGCCAAGTCGGTACAGAAGCCGGAAACCGTGGTCCGGGGCACCCTGGAGAAACTGGTGGAAGCCGGCATGGTGGAAGCCCACGGAACCGGCAAGGGCCGCACCTACACCTTGGGCGCCAAGGTATATCAAGGGGCGGGGCAAAAGGCCGCCTATGTACGCCAGGCAGGGTTTGATCCTATCCAGCAAGAGCAGATGGTCATGAGCTTTATTGATACGCACGGCAGCATCAAACGTGCTGACGTGGTTGAGCTGTGCCATATCAGCCCGGATCAAGCCTACAAGTTGTTGGCCAGATTGAAGAAAAGGGGAGAAATCGAGCAACTAGGCGAGCGTAAAGGGGCTATTTACAAGCGCACGCGTTAATTTATGCGCTCAGCGTAAATATATACGCTCATTTATGCGTCAGCGTATATCGCTCGGTCACGATCAAAACCAAGGCATGAATCGATGGAAACCGCAAAACTCAGAAAATTCGCTCAGTTCGCCCGCCGCAGCCTGATTGAACAGGTCGGCGCCAAGCTAAAACTGGTATTGGCCGAAGAAAGCCCCGCCCGGCGGGAAAGCTCATCGGCCATCAAAAAGCTGGAAGAGGCGATAGCCGAGCAGGGTAAAGAGCAGGTTGTCGAGCGGGTGGCGTATATCTGGTTTAACCGGCTCGTAGCCCTGCGGTTTATGGACGTGAACCGATATAACCGCATTGGCGTGGTCTCGCCTGCCGAGGGGCAGTTTCAGCCCGAGATCCTGGCGGATGCCAAGATGGGCCATATCGATGAAGAGATGGTCGTGGAAAATACCCGAAAACGGGTCTTCGCCCTGCTCGATGGCAAAATGCCCAGCCAGGATCCACAAGGGGAAGCCTATCGCTTACTGGTCGTAGCCGCCTGTAACTATTGGTACAGCGCAATGCCGTTCCTGTTTGAGCGCATTGACGATTACACCGAGCTTTTGATGCCGGATGATCTGCTCTCCGGCAACTCAATTCTGGCCTACACCCGCGAGGCCATGACGCCGGTTGCCTGTGAGGATGTCGAGGTGATCGGCTGGCTGTATCAGTTCTATATCTCCGAGAAGAAAGACCAAGTATTCGCCGATCTTAAGAAGAACAAGAAGGTTACTCCCGAGAATATCCCTGCGGCGACCCAGCTGTTCACACCGCACTGGATTGTGCGTTATCTGGTGGAGAACTCACTCGGCCGCCTTTGGATGCTCAACCGTCCTGATTCTGGCTTGATTAAGCAGATGGATTACTACATCAAGCCGGAGGAACCAGAAACTGATTTTCTCCGCATCAGTAGCCCGGAAGAAATTAAGGTTTGCGATCCAGCCTGTGGCTCAGGCCATATGCTGACTTATGCCTTCGATTTGCTGTATGCCATTTATGAGGAGGAAGGCTATGAGTCCGCTGAGATTCCGGCCAAGATCCTGACTCAAAACCTATACGGTATCGAGATTGACGAGCGTGCTGGTGAGCTGGCCGCCTTTGCTCTGACCATGAAAGCGCGTGCAAAACATCGGCGGTTCTTTCGGAATCCGGTACAGCCGAATGTTGTGGTTCTTGATAATGTGGTCTTTACCGAATCTGAGATGCAGGATATAGCTGCTCTATTGGGTAAAGATCTTTTTAAAGACGAACTGCGTGAGACACTGAGTCAGTTTGAGCAGGCGAGAAACTTCGGCTCATTGATCGAGCCGAAGTTGCGCGAACCGACCGAGATTCTACGAGCGCTGGAAGCGCGAGATTTCGGCTCTGATATGCTGCTAAAAGTTTTGTACGAGCGGCTAGTGGACGTGCTATGCATGGCCGAGGTGTTATCGCCGAAATATCATGTGGTAGTGGCGAATCCTCCTTATATGGGTCGTGGTGGCGCAAATGAAGCTCTGTCATCTTGGACTCAGAAACAATACCCAAAGAGCAGAGCAGATTTATACGCGATGTTCATTGAGAGGTGCGGGCAGTTGTCAATTCCGGCCGGCTTTTTCTCTATGATCACTATGCATGGCTGGATGTTCCTATCGACGTTCGAAAA
This sequence comes from Marinobacter sp. C1S70, assembly GCF_000475355.1. Lineage (NCBI taxonomy): Bacteria > Pseudomonadati > Pseudomonadota > Gammaproteobacteria > Pseudomonadales > Marinobacteraceae > Marinobacter > Marinobacter sp. C1S70. The sequence continues at coordinate 156,147 of NZ_AXBW01000029.1, forward strand.
GCTTCGGCGTGAGCTACTGCTCGAAAATCATATTGTGACAATGGCCCATCTTGGTGAGCGGGCATTCGACTCGATCGGCGGGGCTGTTGTTTCAACAGCAGCTTTTGTATTCGAGCACAAAAGGCGACTAAGCGCACGAGGCACCTATATCCGCCTAGTAGAAGGTGGTAACGAACAGGTAAAACGAGATGCGCTGATTGATGCCTCCAATAACGAAAATTCCATTTTTCGTTTCACGGCTTCCTCAAATGACTTTAACAAGATTTCGAGTGCTCCTGTCGCATACTGGGTGTCACCTCGCCTTTTCAGTCTTTTCGAGGATGGAACGCCGATAAAGGATAAGGTCATCTCAAGAGATGGATTGAACACGGGAAATAATGAAATTTTTATTAGGCAGTTCTGGGAAGTTCCCCTTGAATCTTCGAAAGCCGGAGCGAAGTCCGCTGAAGAATTTTGGTCATCAGGAGCGCGCTGGGCGCCACTCATCAAAGGCGGCCCGTATCGGAAGTGGTATGGCAATCTTCAGCATGTGATCACCTATGACAAGCAAGGTTTTGAACGGCTAGCGCGGTCGGGCAACAAGCTGCCATCACGTGAGTTCTACTTTAGAGAATGTTTTGCGTGGACCCGAATCTCTAGTCCAGCAGGCTCGTTCCGCTACTATCCAGAGGGAGCGATATTCGAAAGTGCAAGTCTTTGCGTCTATTCAGATAGCCCCGAAGATCTGAGAGAGTCATTGGCCTTTTCGAATAGTAATCTGGCTCCCAAGGAACTCGCTGCGCTCAGTCCTACGGTTAATCTTCTCTCAGGCTACTTTGATATGCTCGTGGTGCCTCCTTTGGGTAACCAATCGCAAAATATCATTGAAACCTGCGGACAGTGCATTGATATTGCCAGAAGCGACTGGGACGCATACGAAACCTCTTGGGATTTCACGAGATTGCCTTTGTTGAATCCTAACTACCGTCAGCCAAGTCTATATGCCTCCTATCAGAACCTTCGCGCCTACTGGCGAGAGATGGCACAGGAAATGCGACGGTTGGAGGAAGATAATAACCGCATCTTTATCGACGCTTATAGTTTGCAGGATGAGCTGGCACCAGATGTACCGTTGGAGGAGGTCACTCTCACTTGTAACCCCCACTACCGCTACGGCAACAACAAAAGTGAGGAAGAGCTGGAGGCGCTACTGCTGGCCGATACCATGCGAGAACTGGTCTCCTATGCTGTAGGCTGCATGTTCGGCCGCTATGCTCTGGAAGAGCCGGGGCTGATCCTGGCCAATCAGGGAGAGACCATCGAGGACTACCTGAAGCAGATCCCAGAGCCGAGCTTCCCGGCGGATGATGACAATGTTATCCCTATGCTCGATGGCGACTGGTTCACCGACGACATCACTGAGCGCTTCCGTGAATTCCTGCGCATCGCCTTTGGCGAAGAGCACTATGGGGAAAACCTCCGCTTTGTCGAGCAGGCGCTGGGCAAAGATATTCGCAAGTACTTCCTGAAGGACTTCTATAACGACCACGTGCGCCGTTACAAGAAGCGGCCCATCTACTGGTTGTTCTCCTCACCCAAGGGCTCATTCAATGCGTTGATCTACATGCACCGCTACCAGCCTCACACCGTGGGCACGGTGCTGGAGTATCTTCGGGATTTCAAAGACGAGAAGCTAAAAGCCCGGAAAAACCATCTGGAGGCCCTGAGTATCAGCGCCGGGGCCTCCCAGGGTGAGAAGACCAAGGCCCTGAAAGAGATCGAGAAGATCAACAAAACCCTCGCCGAGCTGGATGACTACGAGCGGGATGTGCTCTACCCACTGGCCACCGAACAGGTGGAAATTGATCTCGATGACGGGGTGAAGACCAATTATCCGAAATTTGGCGAAGCTTTAAAGAAGATTACCGGCCTCTCTGGCTAGGAGCACAGGCATGCATATCAACAAACTAACCTTGCAGCGCTTTCGTGGCGCTCAAGATCTACCGCTGGATCTGGATGACAAGCTTAATGTGTTTGTCGGCATGAATGGCACGGGTAAATCCAGCATTCTGGATGCCTCGGCCATCATGCTGTCCTGGCTGGCGAATCGGATTAAGCATGCGGGTGCGTCTGGGCGTCCGATTGCCGAATCCGATATCAGGAATGGTGAATCCTCCGCCAATCTGGCCATTCAGCTATGTGATGAGGGTACTTCCTTCGGCTGGAACTTGGCGAAGGTGCGTAAGGGGTACAGCAAAAAGGACCTGGCCTCTGTTCTGATTTCTGCATCCGAAACGGCCAAGGGTATTCAGGCCGGCATCACCGAACACAACGGGAAGGTAAACATCCCCTTGTTTGCTTACTACCCGGTGAATCGCGCTGTGTTGGATATTCCACTGCGTATCCGAGAAAAGCATCAGTTCGGGCTTCTTTCTGCTTACGAGGAGTCGCTAACCAGTGGCGCCAACTTCCGTACTTTCTTTGAATGGTTCCGGGAGCGTGAAGACCTTGAGAACGAGAACCGCAAATACATAGATGATCTGATCAAGCCGGACGATTTCGAGTTCCCGGATTCGCAGCTAACGGCGGTGCGGCGGGCCCTTGAGATTTTCATGCCGGACTTCCAAAACCTGACCGTAAGGCGCCAACCGCTGCGGATGGAGGTAACGAAGAAAGGCCAGCGGCTGACGGTAAACCAGCTTTCCGATGGCGAAAAATGCTTGATGGCCATGGTTGGCGACCTTGCCAGGCGCATGGCCATAGCCAACCCGGAGCGAGAAGATCCGCTGCTGGGAGATGGCATTGTGATGATCGATGAAATTGATCTGCACCTGCATCCGAAATGGCAGCGCCTGGTGGTGCCCAGTTTGAGGGCGGTTTTCCCGAACTGTCAGTTTTTTATCTCCACTCATTCACCGCATGTAATTACCCATGTGAAACCGGAGAATCTGTTCCTTATGAACATGACAGATGCCGGGGAATTGGAGATTGTTCGCCCGAATGAGTCCTACGGGAAGACGGTGGACAGGGTACTTGAAGATCTGATGGGCCTTGAGACCACACGCCCTGACCAAGTGGAAGATGCTCTTCGAGCTATTTACGGGCAAATCAATGATGGCGAGCTTGATACTGCCAGAAAAGGCATTGCTGAATTGGAACGAGACATTGGCGAAGATCCGGAACTGGTAAAAGCCAAGGTGCTGATCAAACGCAAGGAGCTGATTGGCCGATGAAGTATGTGGAGAAGCGCCACGAACCTGAAGTTTTTACGCAATGGAAGGCTCTGGCCAATGTCAATGAAGACTGGCAGCCTACCTATGGCGACCTGAGGGGTGAGCCCAAAGCCTCGGTAAAGAGATCATTGATGCGGGAGCAGGGTTACATCTGCTGCTATTGTGAACGCCGGTTAACCGAGGGCGATTCCCACATAGAACACTTTCAGCCTCAGAGTGACCCGACTGTGGATCCGCTGGATTACGGCAATCTTTTGTGCTCCTGCCAGAATCAGATCAGAAAGGGTGAGCCCCGTCACTGCGGTAACCTGAAAGGCGACTGGTTTGACCCCGAGCTGTTGATATCTCCGCTGGATGCGAATTGTGAGCCCCGGTTTGGTTTTGAAGGTGATGGTTGGATTAAACCTGCTGACAATAACGACCGGGCGGCCTGTGAAACCATTACCCGACTGGGCCTCGACCTGCCCAAGTTGAATGAGTTGAGAGCTGGAGCAATTGAGCCTTTCCTGGATGATAGCTTGAGCCATGATGAGCTGGGTCAGTTCGTGTCGGGCTACTTAACCATGGGAGCAGACGGCCGTTTCGGTGAGTTCTGGACCACCATCAAATACCTGTTTGGGGACTATGCCGCCGCATGAGTAATCGAATTTCCCAGGCCTCTCATGAATATCCCAGGTCGCTCATGAAGGAGGGCTACCTATGAAATTGAAAGAAATTGCCGTTAAAGGCTTTAAATCCATCAGCAATCACGACTACGAGCGTATTGCCTTTAACGATGTCACGGTGCTGTTGGGGGCGAATGGCTCCGGGAAAAGTAACCTGATTTCACTGTTCCGGCTGTTGGGATTTATGACCACTGGTGCTCTGCAGCAGTACGTTGGCAGGCAGGGCGTCAGCCAGCTTCTGTTTTATGGCCCAAAGGTGACCGAATCGCTGAGTTTCAGCGTGAAACTGGAAGATGACAGCACCACGGACTCCTACGATGTAAAGCTATCGTATGGGTTGCCGGACCGGCTGTTCGTCAGCGGTGAACAGGTAAGCTATCACAAGGCCGGTCACCCCAGACCGCAGGAATACTTTCTGTCCAGTGGTGGCCCCGAAGCGGATCTGGGGCAGGATGATCGGCCCACCAGTAAAGTGCTTACCGGTCTGCTCAGAGGCATACAAACCTTCCAGTTTCACGACACATCCGACACCGCCCGAATCAAGGACCGGGTGTACGTTGATGATGTGTCCTACCTGCGCAGCGATGGGGGCAACCTCGCGGCCTTCCTCAAGATGTTGAAGGAGTCGGACAGCTATCGTCCTTACTACGAACGAATTGTCCGGCATATTCGCAAGATTATGCCGCAGTTCAACGACTTCGTACTGGATACCCTTCCTGGCAATGACCGTTTCGTGCGACTGAACTGGTCTGATACCTACCGCCAGGATTATCTTTTTGGTCCGGATCAGATTTCCGACGGGTCTCTTCGCTTCATGGCGCTGACCACACTACTGTTGCAGCCACCGGCGTTGCTTCCAAAAGTGATCGTTCTGGATGAGCCGGAGTTGGGTCTGCATCCGGCTGCCACGCTTGAGCTTGCCGGTATGATCAAACGTGCATCCCAGAAAACGCAGGTGGTCCTGGCCACCCAGTCCACACGGCTGGTGGATGAATTCCTGCCGGAGCAGATTGTGATTGTGGAGCGCGATTCAAAGACCGGCGCCAGCTCGTTCCACCGTCTGGAAGCGGAGGCGCTGGGTGAATGGTTGCAACGGTACAGCCTCTCGGAGCTTTGGGAGAAAAATGTGTTGGGAGGGCAGCCGTGATTCGACTGCACATAACCGCAGAGGGCCAGACCGAGAAAGCCTTCGTCGACCAGGTTTTGACACCCCATCTGGCGCACTTTGATGTCTACACCGACGCGCGCTGTGTGTTAACGAGCAAGGACAAACGGGCAGCCAAAGAATACCGGGGTGGCTTGATCAGTTACCAGAAGGCAAAAGCAGACATCGAAACCTGGATGAAGGAAGACGCCAACCAGGAATGCTGGTTTACCAGCATGTTCGATTTATATGCCTTGCCAGACGATTTCCCAGGATTTGACGAGGCGGAACGGCTGGAGCCTTATCAAAGGATCGAACGGCTCGAAGCTGCTTTTGGCAATGAAATGAACAAGCCAAACTTTATTCCCTATATCCAGTTGCATGAATTTGAAAGCCTGATTCTGGCTGACCCGGCCAAGCTGGATTGGGAGTACCTGGAGCACGACCAGCCAATTGGAAATCTAGTGAAGATGGTCGGCTCCCAAAATCCGGAGCTCATCAATGACGGTCGAGAAACAGCGCCATCAAAACGAATTCTCAAAGAGATACCGGAGTACGACAAGGTGACATCAGGGGTATCGGTTGCGGCTCACATCGGCCTCGGTGCTCTGCGGGCCTCATGCAAACACTTTGATGAGTGGGTGTCGCGCTTGGAGAAGCTCGGGGGCAAAGAATGAGCCAGCAAATCAATTATGCGCTGGGCAGGCTTTTCGATAAGCACCGGGTTGTGTTCTGGTACGACACCAAGCAAGAGCTGCGCAGTGACTTCGAGGCGGTTTCCATTCCGGACGTGGAGAAGCTGGAGATCGCCAACAACGAGTACGGCCTGAAACATCGCATCCTGCGGGAGGCACCGGAACAGAAATTCTTGCTGTACAAAGAAGGGCCACAACCGGAGGATCTGGACAACTGGTTGCTGGACGTACAGCTGGCCCACGGCGAGTTCCGGACCGACCAGGTGGCCATCTGGCTGTCCGAGTTGGAGTTGGGCCTGGAGTTCGCCGAGATAGCTCAGGCCCATACGGAGTTCTTTCAGGCGATCAAGCGCAAGGAGGCACTGAAGAAGTTGCTGAAGCCGGACGATACCGCCGGCCAGCTGCGCCTGAAGATGCTGGCCGTGTGTGCCGGTAGCGAGCCCCGTATGGACTCGGTGGTGGAAACCCTGCTGCAGCAACTGGCTGAAGACCGTGATGATGGCATCCGGCTGATTGAGCGCTGTGGTCTGGGCAGCTTCCTGTGGGAGCAACTGACCCGTTTCTACGGCTACGAGGCCAGTGAACCCAGCCTGCGCGATTTCGTGATCGAGCTGTTCAAGTCCTGCTACGCCATGGGTACCGATGGCGATGTCAAACTGACCGGCGACGCCCTGGTGTTCCTCAAGCGCTGGAAAGACAGCCGGCAGTTCGAGCAGGGGTTTGAAACCCTGTCTGCCGAGTGTGCCGAGGTGCTGGGCATTGAGCAGGATCTGGGTAAGCGGGACTTCCGGGACCTGGTTGAGCTGGATTACTTCCGGCTAATCGACCAGAAGATTATCAGTGACCTGGTGCGGGCGGTGGTAGGCCGCACGGTCACTAGTGGCGATGTGGCATTGTGGGTACGGCAGCGGCGCCAGGGCCACTGGTACGGGGAGTTCCGCCACCTGTATGAAGCCATTGAGTTTGCGGCCCGTTTTGTCCAGATGCTCGGTGAGGCTCGTCTCACCATGGACAGCCTCTCCGACGGCGTTCAGCGATACAGCCGTTCCTGGTTCCAGTTGGATCAGCTCTACCGCAAATTTACCTACCATGTGCGCATGTCCGGCCAGGCATCGTTAATGGGCGATCTCAGTGAGCAGGTGGAGAATTTGTATTCCAACAACTACCTGCTCAAGCTGGGCGACGGCTTCCAGGTTCACGTGGATGCCGCGCCGCGCTGGGAGGCCTATCCGGTCGTTCAGCAAACAGCCTTTTTCGAGCACTGGGTTCGCCCGTACCTGTGCAAGGACAAACGGATCTGCGTGATCATTTCCGACGCCATGCGCTATGAGATTGGTGATGAGCTGCTGGGCCTTATCCGGCAGGAAGATCGCTACAGAGCGGAGCTTGAACCGGCACTCTCGACCCTTCCCAGCTATACCCAGCTCGGTATGGCGGCGCTACTGCCCAACAAGTCCCTGGCAATCGCCGACAACGATACCGGTACGGTACTGGTGGATGGCCAAAGCTCACAGGGCACGGTCAACCGTACCAAAATCCTGCAGGCCGCCTTGGATGGTCGGGGCCAGGCCGTCAAGGCGGAGGATTTTATGCAGCTCAACCGGGAAGACAGCCGTGAGCTGCTCAAGGGTAATGATGTGCTGTACATCTACCACAACCGCATCGATCACACCGGCGACAAGATGCATTCAGAGGGGCAGGCCTTTGAAGCCGCAGAACAAACCCTGGATGACCTGATTCGACTGATCAAGAAGCTCACGGCGGCCAACGCCAATAACCTGCTGATCACCGCTGACCATGGCTTTATTTACCAGAACCGTGAGCTGGATGAGAGTGATTTCCTGGGCGATGCCGTTTCTGGCGATGATATTCGCTACCGGGACCGTCGGTTCGTGCTGGGTAAGGGGCTGTCCGCCTCTCCGGCCTTCCATCACTTCTCGTCTGAGCAGCTTGGGCTGGATGGCGATATGGAAGTGCAGATTCCCAAGTCCATCAACCGGCTGCGTCTTAAAGGCTCTGGCAGCCGCTTTGTGCATGGCGGCGCATCCCTTCAGGAGGTTGTGATTCCAGTCCTGAAGGTTAACAAGAAGCGCCAGAGTGATGTCAGCGCCGTTGAGGTGGACATCCTGCGTGGGGCCAGCTCGGTGATCACTTCCGGCCAACTGGCCGTCACCTTGTATCAGTCCGGACCGGTTACCGAGAAAGTACAGCCTCGCCACCTGCGGGCTGGGATTTATACCCAGTCAGGGGAGTTGATTTCGGACAGTCACGAACTGTCGTTTGACCTGACCTCGGAGAACCCCCGCGAGCGGGAGCTTCAGGTGCGCTTTGTGCTCAGCCGCAAGGCGGACGAGGCCAACGGCCAGGAGGTTTTCCTGAAGCTGGAAGAACAGCACGCCGGCACCTCCCACTACAAGGAATACAAGTCGCTCAGGTATTTGATGCGGCGGTCCTTTACCAGCGATTTTGATTTCTGAGGGTTATAGCCAATGAGTACGCTTGACCAAAAGATCAACGAACACTTCCCCGGGTTGGTGGTGCGCAAAGACCTGGTGAAAACGGTCAAGGGCAACGCCATCGTTCCCTCATACGTGCTGGAGTATCTGCTCGGCCAATACTGCGCCACTAACGACGAGGCCACGATTAAAACAGGGATTGAAACGGTCAAGGAGATTCTGGCCAAGCACTATGTCCACCGGAACGAGGCCGGACTGGTGCGCTCGAATATCAAGGAAAAGGGGCGCTACAAGGTTATCGACAAGATCAGTGTGGCCCTGAATGAGAAGACGGATGCCTACGAGGCGCAGTTTTCCAACCTGGGAATCAAGAAGGTATTGGTGGATTCTGGGACCGTCAAGGCCCACCCCAAACTGCTGGTAAGCGGCGTATGGTGCATTGCGGACATCGAATACGTATTTTCTGAAGACCAGAACGTCAGCCCCTGGATTCTGTCCACCCTCAAGCCGATTCAGCTATCGCACTTCGACTACGACGCCTACGTTGCCGCGCGGCAGCAGTTCAGCACCGATGAGTGGATTGACCTGCTGATCCAGAGTATCGGCTTTAACCCGGAGATGTTCGGACGGCGCAGCAAGCTGACGCAACTGGTCCGATTGATTCCGTTCTGCGAGCGGAACTACAACCTTATCGAACTTGGCCCCAAGGGGACGGGTAAATCCCACGTTTACTCCGAATTCTCGCCCCATGGGATCCTGGTTTCCGGTGGTGAAGTCACCGTACCCAAGCTGTTTGTGAATAACTCCAGCGGCAAAATCGGCCTGGTGGGCTACTGGGATTGCGTGGCCTTTGACGAATTCGCCGGTAAACAGAAGCGAGTCGACAAGGCCCTGGTCGACATCATGAAGAACTACATGGCCAACAAGTCCTTCTCCCGTGGCGTGGAAACCCTGGGCGCCGAGGCGTCCATGGTGTTCGTGGGGAACACCCGGCACACTGTTCCTTACATGCTGAAGCATTCAGACCTGTTCGATGAACTGCCGGACAAGTTCTACGATTCTGCCTTTCTGGACCGGATCCACTTCTATATTCCGGGATGGGAGGTCGACATCATCCGGGGCGAGATGTTCTCCGACGGCTATGGCTTCGTGGTGGACTACCTTGCAGAAATCCTGCGCTCGATGCGGAACTACGATTACTCCGACCAGTATAAGGAGCACTTTACCCTTTCTTCGGATATCTCGACCCGTGATCGGGACGGTATTAACAAGACCTTTTCCGGCTTGATGAAGATCCTGTTCCCCCAGGGGGGAGCGACCAGGGAAGAGGTTGAAGAAGTGCTGCGCTTTGCCATTGAGGGGCGCAAGCGGGTCAAGGACCAGTTACAGCGGATTGATACCACCTACGGCGAAGTACGCTTTTCCTATCAGGATCAACAAGGCCAGGAAATACTGGTCACGACACTTGAGGAGGAAGAGTACCCAGGCTACTACCACCAGACGGTCTCGACTCCTGATGACGAGGGAGTAGAACCCGAGCCAACAGCGGACGTTAAAGGTGTCGAGCCAGAAGAGCTGAATGCCCCCGAGCCAGTACTGGAAGAAAAGCACCTGACCTTCCAGGAAAATCAGAAGGGCATCTCATTCGACGGCTTGTTTGGCGCATACCTGAAAGGAGCCAGCAAGATCACCGTCACAGACCCCTACATCCGGCTTTTCTACCAGATCCGCAATTTCATGGAGTTTCTCGAAGCCATCGTGAAGAACAAGGCCGAAGAAGATGAAGTGGAGGTTCACCTCGTCACCGTCAGGGACGAGTTCAAGGGTGACCTGCAAGACGAGAGTTTTGAAAAAATCCAGGAATCCGCTCGCACCGTGGGCATCGACTTCACCTGGGCGTTTGACGAAAGCGGCACCATTCACGCCCGTCATATCGTTACGGACCACGGCTGGAAGATATCGCTGGATCGGGGGTTGGACATCTTCCAGCACTACGAGATGAATGAAGCCTTCGCGTTTGCCAACCGGTTGCAGCAGTTTCGGTCTAGCAAGGCCTTCGAAATTACCTTCATCAAACAGTCATAGATCCACCCGGCAGTGCAATGGGAGGCGGTGTGTCAGGCGCTCGCTTCCCACTCCCACCAGGACTGAAACAGCTCGTCACCACCCGGCACATAGGTGTGAACCTCCCGGCCATTCCAATCCAGCGCCAGAACCTGCAACGCAGCCTGTTGCAGCTCGGCATCCAAGGCCCTCAGCCGGTTCAGCTCGAATGGCCAGTGACTCGCGTTATATAGGCCAAGCAGGAATCGCCGGATATGCCGGGCCTGGCCGCCTCCACTATGAGCGGCGTCGATCAGTATTGTGAGAGCCGGAAGCCCCGCGTCCTCCCGCAGCTGCCTCCGCTTTTCTTCCTGTTCCAGCAAAAATAGAAAGCTTTCGGGAAGCATGGCTGTTTTGTCCGTCATGTGCATAACCTCATATCGACTTCACGATTATGCTGCCATGGACGACGCAGTAGGCACGGCTCTCAAACTGCCCGTTTTGGGCAAGAACACCGGTTTGCCCCGAATTTATTTCAGATCGCCATTGTGTCGGGGTGATTTTTTTCGGAACTTTCGCTCCAGGAACGCTTCCAGCCGGTCCGCGTTGCGGTAGGCCACAACGCAGATAAAAAGTACAACTGCGACAAAGCTCAGGAATGCAATCAGTGTGGCAGATAGGTTCAGCATATTCACGTCTCCAATAGTTGACTGCCCTTTGAGGGCAGTTTGTTGGTTTCAGGCCACAGCATCGGCCTGTCTTTGTTCTTTGGCGACAGACGCAATCAAGTGCCGCGAGCAACTCAGCATCTCCTGGATCTCGCTGTAGCTGTGGCCACTGCGTAGCAGGCTGGCGATGTGCTGTCTGCGCTTCAGGTCTGGTTGCCGCCCCTGGTACTTGCCCTCCGTTTTTGCTTTATGAATGCCCTGGAACTGCCGGCGCCGACGGTCTTCGTAATCTTTGCGGGCCACGGCAGCCAGCATGTCGAGCATCATGGCGTTGACCGCTCGTAGAATGGAGTCGGTGAATCCGGTGTCGTCTTTCTTTTCCAGAGCGAGCCAACTGGTTGGTAATTCCGGGGAGACGATGGCTAACCGCTTGGCGGCCAGCTTTTGCTTGAGGGAGTCCCAGTCACTTTTTTTGAGGCGAGCCAGCCGGTCGATCTGTTCGACCAGCACAATGTCACCCTCACCGGAATCTGTGATCAGCTTCATCAGCTCGGGTCGGTGCAAAGTAGCGCCGGACACGTTCTCCACGTAGAAAGCGGCAATACGCTGACCGTGGTTGGCTGCGAACTGTACCAGTGACTCCCGGGCTCGCTCCGCATTCTGTTCCTGCGTGGATGCCCGAAGGTAGGCTCGAATAAACATCGTCGGTTCCTCAGTCTGTTATAAGTGGTTCTCTCTGGCCGGTCTGGTTTAGGTGGTTCTGGTGGCCGTTACCGGGTTCGAACCTCTGGTTCTCCTGATCTGTACCCATAAGGAACCACCTCAAGAGTCGAGAAACTCCCCGAACGGATCGTCCGCTCGATAAATCTGGTTGATTCTGTCGTCATCGAAGAAACCCTCTGTACCGCCATTGCTCCCATTGCCGGAAGTTGCCTTGTTGCCCGCGCCGGTTGCCTCCTCATCACTGCCTCGACTGAACGACGCCATCTTTTGTTCGAATTCAGGAAACGTCATTTCCCCATCGGGTCCCTTGGCGAAAACCGTCTTGTAGGCATCGACTACGGCCAGTGCGAAGCGAATGAACAGTGCGACCACCCAGAGCACGAACAATAAATACCATGCGTAAAGCGCTGCATCGGTACCCCTAAAGGCGAGCTCCACAACGCCGATCCCGGCGAGCCCCACTGTTACGATTTTTGCCACTCTTACCATGGCCTCAGTCCCCGATAGTTCTTTACTTCGAAGCTACCAGAACCTGAGAAAATGCAAGTTTTTCCCGGCGTCAGGCCGCTGCGGCTTGCCCGGCCAGCCACGGCGGTTTCACCTTGCTGTAGGCATCGTTCGTCATCGCCCTCAAGTCCTGCTCGAGCTCGACCCAGCAATGGGGAGCGGTGGTCATTCGGCTCAGTCGGTCCTCCGCGTATCCGATCCGGCATTGATGGAAAATGCCTCGCTCGCTCAGGGCATTGCTGATCACAAAAGTCATGTAGACGCTATCGACTCTCAGGTCCTCCAGCGGCAGCAGTGCCAACTCAAGTTCATCGTGCCAGTCACTCATGGTCGGGCTCCCTGAACATCAGCTGTTGGCCCTGTTCATACAACACCGGATAGGGGAGCGGCTCGCCGTCCTGGATCACGGTGTTCGGTGGAAAGTACATCACTATCCAGGGAGGCATGCCGGCGCTGACAGCGCCATAGAATTCATCTACAGGAAAGGTACGTTCATGGCCGGACTGCCGAAATACCAGTCGGGAATATTTCTCGGGATGGTTGGCAGCGATGTTGTAACTGGCTGCTTCACGGCCGATGACATAGCTTGGTGTCTTCCAGTGATTCGGTTGTTGGATGTTATAGGCGATGATGCAGTTGCTATCGGCACAGCCATATCGCTCGACTGTTACCGACCACAGCATGAGCGGGTTCCCATCAATCTCCGGCGTCTTCACGTCTGTGAGCTTCGTTACATTTATCGCCATCGACTCGGCGGCCTGGGTGATGGCCTCATCTACAACGGCAACATAGTGGTCATAGGCGTCATCCTCGTTCGCCGCCAGTGATTCCGGCATCCAGCCCATCAGGCTGGGTCGCGCCGAAGGGTTGTCCGGCGTCATCATGATGTCAGTGGCGTTGAAGAACAGCGTCTGGGTGCCGGTAAGATGACGAAGCGGCGCATCTAATGAGGTGGCCAATCTGGCCAGGTCGAGGGCGCTTACCAGCAAACCCTTTCGATGCGAGCGCGTCCCGTCTGGTGAATCCCGCAGGTCCTGATCGTAGACGCCGCCGGCACGGGCCAGATTCAGTGCGCGGGATGATTCGTCGTCATAGTGTCGAGGCATGACAGCGCAACCCGCGAGCGCGGCTGTAGTTACAGCAAAACAAATGGTCTTCAACTTGGTCATTTTGAACTCCTGCGTTTTCTAAAATACTCGCATGAAGTTGCAAATACGCAAGAGGGAAATGGAAAAATTGGTAATAGAATCAATAGTTTGTGGTGTCAGTACAAACTTCGGTGTATCAGCGGTGGTGCATCGGGAGTGTCGCTCTTGCTAGACTTGCCAGCAGGATTTTTTCGGTTGAGGCGAGGTGTTGGTAAATTGGAAAAGGATCAGAAATTCCCAGTTTCCCACTTATCCCAGTTTATAAGCATGGGTAGTAACCGACCGGGCCAATAGAGAAAAAGTTTCTATTCATGCAAGAAACAGCGGGATGACGACTGCCTGAACGATACTGGTCTGCGCTTTAGTGCCGATGTGCCGGTGGAAGTCATTGAACACATGCCATCGGAGCAGATCGGGCCGGACGCCGACCAGTACGACATCCTCGGCACCAAAACCTCCTACCGGCTGGCCCAGCGGGCCTCCAGTTACGTGGTGCTGAAGGTGGAACGCCCGGTGTTCCGGCGCAAAGGGCACCGAGAAGCCTGCGACAACACCGGCTCTATTTAACGTGCTGCACAACAGCCTGGCCGATGTCAGCCTGCTGGTGGACAAGTTTCAGTCCCCCTGCCGTTGTATCGTCAGCACCAGCGCATCCAGCAATCCGGCATCACCATCAGCCGCAGTACCCTGACCAAGCTGGTCAAGCGAGCCATCGACCTGCTGCGCCCCATTGTGGATGCGCAGACCGACAACGTGCCGCGCAGCCGGTACTGGCCATCGACGAAACGCTCATCAAGGCCGGCCACCAGGGCCGGTCAGGCCCCCAAAAAGGCAAGATGAGATCCGGCTGGTTCTGGCGGCTGTCTGGCGATGCTGGCGAAGTGGTGTCATCCTGACCGACAGAACAAACAGCCCGAGGCCCCGTCGCTTGCGGTGGCCAGGATCCACCTTGCCGGCAGACTCGGCTTTGCAGTTGATGAGTCTGGCATAGGAAGCGAACTTCTGAACTGACTCAAAGCGCTGGATATCACCGATTTCGTAGAGAATGGTCAGCGCTAGGATGCGCCCTACACCGGGAATGGTCCTTAGCACACTCAGAGAAGTGGGATTATGTTGTTTGGCTTGCCGCTCCAGGTGTTCTTCAAGCTTGCTCAGCTCACGGTGATAGCACTCGATGATGGCCAGTCCGAGATTGATGTTGTGCTGGACATCCTGTCCGGCAAAGGCCGCCTGAACCTGTTCCCGGACTCCCACATTCTTAAGGTTTACCTTATTGGGTGGCAGATTGTATTGGCTGGTGGTGTTCACCACGTGGGTTTTGAGCATGGCCCCGTGCTGGACGATGCGGAAGCGTCGTCGCAGTAGGTCGCGGGTGGCCCGCATCTCGTTGGGATAGGTGTAGGCCAGCGGGAAGTTGCCGTCCTTTGATTTCCTTGTGTAGCAACACCTCCCCCTGCTGGTTGATGATACAGACGTACAGGCATGCAGCAGATCGACTCCACAATAATGATGGTAGGTGCTACGATAAAGTTTATTGAGTCTTCTCCCTTGTGGTGTTTGGTCGCCTTCCAGCTTAGCGGTCAACCGCTAGACTGGGGAGAGGGCTTAATAAGTATCAGGACAGTGACATGGACCCGCAAATCCCTCGGGATCAGTTTCCTTTCACCAGTGTCCGGTTAGCAAGGCGCTGGCGCAAGTTGCTGGATGAGCGCCTGAAAGACCTGGGGGCTACCCAGGCTCGCTGGTTCACCATGGTCTGCCTGCAGCGTGATGGTGGAGGGCTGACATAGCGGGAGATAGCCCACCTGATGGTCATCGAGAATCCGACATTGGTCCGCCTGCGTGTTTTTGAGTAGGTTATGGAAAGCGCGTGACCAGGAGGTGAAGCATGCTACCTAAGGATATCGTTGTCTTTCTTGAAGAGGCTCGGCCCTATGACCGGCGACTGGCGATCGCCGCTGACATCGCCGCGAGCTGGGATGCCTGTCTGATAGCGGTGTTTGTGGCAACGCCACTGAGAGCGATGCCTCATGCGTACGCTGTGGCCGGCCCCGCCATGCGCACCTTGCTCGATCAGCATCGCGTGCGTGTTCGGGACGCAGAGACTCAGGTCAGGGAGCGGTTTGAGGCAATGGTTCGCGCAAGGGGTATTAACGCAGAGTGGCGCTTGTCCGAGAGCGAGTTAGCGGAGGAATTAATGCTACACGCGCGCTATGCAGGGCTGGCTTTGGTCCCTCCCTTCGAAAGCTCCCCCGAACCTTCCATGACGGTCAGGATGGCCGAGCATGTTATCTTCGGGTCTGGACGCCCGACTATACTCATTCCAGACGAATGGCCGGCCGGACGGATTGGACGACGTATCGTTGTTGGCTGGAACGCTAGCAGGGAGGCAACACGAGCTGTCGGCGATGCGTTACCCTTCCTGGCCCAGGCAGAAGCAGTGAAGGTGGTTTGTGTCTGCGATGAACCGGATGGCGAGCTGGAGTGTAGAGAAGATTTCGGCGCGGACCTGTGTCGCCACCTCGCGCGTTATGGCGTACAGGTAACACTGGAACAAGTCGACGGTGGTAAGGTCGGCCCGGTGCTACTCGAGCAGGCGCGGGCGTTCCATGCCGACATGCTGGTGATGGGCGCCTATGGCCATACGCGGCTCACCCGACTGGTGCTGGGTAGCGCTACTCGAACTGTACTCTGTCAAGCGTCAATCCCTGTGCTGGTGTCGCGTTGACTATAAACGAACGCGCTGGCGGGCTATTGACGGAGCCCTTCGGAAAGTTCCTTAGTAGCTGGCCTGAGAACCTGCTTGAGTTGCATGTCGTTTTGGCGCAAAACTGGTTAGTGAGTAACGTAGACTTGCCTAAATGATTAGCTTACGATTTACTGTTGCTGAGTCAGCAATATCAGGTCAGTGATATGGACCCGCAAATCCCTCGAGATCAGTTTCCTTTTACCAGTGCCCGGGTAGCTAGGCGCTGGCGAAAGTTACTGGATGAGCGCCTGAAAGACCTGGGGGTTACCCAGGCTCGCTGGTTTGCCATGGTTTGCTTGCAGCGTGGTGGTGGAGGAATGACTCAGCGGGAGTTAGCCCATTTGATGACCATCGAGAATCCGACATTGGTCCGTCTGCTTGACAGTCTTGAGGAGCAGGGTCTGATTGAACGACGGCCCTGTAAGCGTGATCGGCGCGCCAGGCTGCTGTATCTTACCAATGCCGGTGAATGCTTTATGAGCGAACTGAATGAACGGGCGAATCTATTGCGAGAGGAGATGCTGAAGGGCATTGAAGACAAGGATCTGGAAGTCGCCCTGCGTGTGTTTGAGCGGGTTATGGAAAATTCCGCCAACCTCAAAAATTCCTGAACCCGAGACATTTTTCAGGCGCGGGCGACAAGATTAGGATTGGAGCATTCCGCAAATTCCGCCGGCACAGGACAATTCCATCACGGCTGGCAGTCAATTATTAAGTGTGTTACGTTTAGTTTATACTGAACGAAATGAACATAATGTGCGGCAGTCGTCCTAGCCTTTTTGGCCGATCATCGAATTAACGGGCATGGGAAGGTGGGGCAGCATCCGGGAGTAAGTTCTTTGCAACCGGTTCAACCCGCCTTGGCAGAGGGCGCTTCATTGAAATCTCGACGTTGCAGAAAGCGTTATCGGAATTGGTTCTCAGGTCTGTTGCTGGGTTCTCTTGTGACATCAGCTTCCGCTGAAGGCCTGCTGTCCCTGAAAGTGGAAAACGATGCGTTTTCCGCCGGCGGCGATGGTCAATATACCAACGGCGTAGAGGTGATCTGGGCCTTTGAGCCCGCCGATCAACACTGGACCCGTCGTCTTGCGGATATTATTCCGGGCTGGTCTGGCAGTAGTCTTGCCGGCGCAACATACCGGCTGGGGCAACAGATGTATACGCCGGAAGACATAGAGGTTGAAACCCTTATTGAAGATGACCGTCCCTATGCCGGCCTTTTGTTTGGCGGGATTTCGCTACTGAGCGAAAGGGAGCACGGTGGTTTGCGTTTGGCAGACAGCCTGCATATCGACGTGGGCATCGTAGGACCGGCTTCCGGAGCTGAAGTAGTCCAACGAAATTTCCACGAACTGATTGCGGCAGACAAACCGAGGGGCTGGGACAACCAGCTTGACAACGAGCCAGTCATTAATTTTGGTTACGAACGTGCCTGGCTAGTTCAACAGGATCTCGCTGAGCTGACTGTTGAATATGGGCCGTCTGCCGGGTTCGCGCTCGGCAACCTGTATACCTACGCTTCCGGCGGCCTGGGGTTTCGTTTGGGGGAGGGGCTTGATCGTAGTTTCGGCATTCCGTCAGTCGCCCCCTCGCAAGGCGGGCAATCCTCTTTTCGGCGGGATCAGGGCTTTAGCTGGTACCTCTTCGCTGCCGTTGAAGGGCGCTATATGGCGCACAACCTGTTGCTCGACGGCAACAGTTTCGAGGACAGCCACTCGGTTGATAGCCGCGAATGGGTTGGCGACGCCCAGGTGGGTGCGGCATTGACCTGGGATCGCTGGCAGATCGCTTACACCTACCTGTGGCGCAGCGAGGAATTCGAGGAAAAGGACGGCGTCGATCAGTTTGGATCGATCGTTCTGTCTACCTGGTTATAAACGAAGGCATGGATCGAACGGTTTTTGAGTCTTTGGCCCATTCAGAGGTTAGTTTTATGCAGACAGAGAAGAGTTTGATGGCGCGTCTATTTGGGGTCCGCATGTTGCCAGTGTGGGTGGCGGCTTTGTTGCTGGCCGGTTGCGACAATTCCTCCGGTCAGGCAAAGGCTGAGCGGTCTGCACCGCCGCCTCCGGAAGTCGGGGTTGTTGAAATGCAGCCTCAGCGTGTGAACCTTTCAATGGAGCTGCCGGGCAGAACCGCCGCTTACCGTATCTCGGAAGTGAGGCCGCAAGTCACGGGCATTTTGCAGGAGCGCTTGTTTGAACAAGGCGCCCAGGTCAAAGCAGGTGAGGTCCTCTACCAGATCGACCCCAACCGATACCGTGCTGCCCATCAGCGGGCCCAGGCAGAACTGGAGCGCGCACAGGCCGAATTGCGACAGGCGCAGCGGGAGTGGGCACGTACGTCAGACTTGTTTGAGAAGAATGCGGTCAGCAAGCGTCAACGTGATGAAGCGCTATCGGCCTTGGAGGCAGCCCGGGCGGATGTCTCCCGATCCCAGGCGATGGTCGAAACGGCGGGTATCGATCTGGCGTATACCGAGGTCAAGGCTCCCATCGCCGGGCGCATTGGCCCGACACTGTACACGGAGGGTGCGCTGGTAACCGCCAATCAGCCCCAGGTCCTGGCGCGCGTGGTTCAGCTTGATCCCATGTATGTCGATATTCAGCTACCGGTCGAAAAACTGGCTCGAATTCGGTCGTCTCTGAATGAGGGCGCGGCTTCTAAGCCCGGCCTAAATGAAGCCGAGACTGTTTTGTTGCGCGATGACGGTACTCTCTATCCGCATAAGGGACGCGTTGACGTTGCGGATGTTACCGTCAACCAAAGCACCAGTTCGGTCACTGTGCGGGCGGTTTTCCCCAATCCTGACGAAGACCTTCTGCCTGGAATGTACGTGCGCGTTCGCCTGAGCGAGGGGGTGCGGGAGAACGCCCTTCTGGCGCCGCAGCAGGGCGTGAGCCGTAATCCGCAAGGCGAGGCCACGGCGTTGCTGGTCAACCCGCAGGGAGAAGTTGTTGCCCGCCAGTTAGAGGCAGAGCGGGCCATTGGCGCTTTCTGGCTGGTGGAGAACGGGTTAGAGCCGGGGGATCGCCTTATCGTCTCCGGTCTGCAAAAGGTTCGGCCAGGGGCCAAGGTGAAGCCGGTTGAGGCAGATGTTCCATTACATCCCACCCAAAACCAGCAAGCCAGTGGCAAGGATAGTTCACAGAAAAGCGCCTCCGACGACGAGGGCCCCGCACAATGATTAATTTCTTCATTTCCAGGCCCGTTTTTTCCTGGGTTCTGGCCATTGTCGCCATGTTGGCGGGCATCATGGCGATCTTCGTTTTGCCGGTCCAGCGATACCCGTCGGTGGCGCCGCCGGCGGTGGAGATTCAGGCCGATTATCCTGGCGCCTCGGCGGACACCGTGTCCAATACGGTGGTTCAGGTCATTGAACAAGAGATGACCGGCCTCGACAATTTGCTCTATATGGGGTCAACAGCGGATTCCTCAGGCCACGCTACGGTTACTCTCACCTTTGCGGCGGGCACCGATCCGGACATTGCCCAGGTCCAGGTGCAGAACAAGCTCAAACTGGCGGAACCGCGGCTCCCGGAGGTGGTGCGCCAGCAGGGGATCAGCGTCGAGAAATCCAGCACCAGTTTTCTGATGGTAATGGCATTCGTCTCTACCGACGGTCGCCTCAGCAAGCTGGATATCGCCGATTTTATCAGCTCCGAGTTAGCCGAACCCATTGGACGGGTAACTGGTATCGGCAGCGTGCAGGTTTTCGGCTCTGAATATGCGATGCGGATTTGGCTGGACCCTTCGGCGTTGACCAATTACGGCCTGACCGTCGCCGACGTGAGCGCCGCCATCGAGGCGCAAAACGCCCAGGTCACCGCCGGCCAGCTCGGCGGGCTGCCCGCGGTCGAGGGTCAGCAGCTCAATGCCACGGTCACCGCCCAGACCTTGCTCACCTCAACCGAAGAGTTCCGCAACATCCTGCTCAAGAGTATGCCCGACGGGTCCCGGGTGCGCCTGGGGGATGTTGCCCGCGTTGAGCTGGGCGGCGGTGCAGTCCAGATTGACACTTTCTACGATGGCGAGCCGGCAGCCGGCCTTGGCATCAATCTGGCGCCGGGTGCCAACTCGCTTGCGGTCACAGAGGCTGTTAAAGCGCGGCTCCAGGAGCTCGAGCCGTATTTTCCGGAAGGGGTGGAGATTCGGTATCCCTACCAGACGGCCCCCTTCGTGGAGGCCTCCATCGACGCGGTGGTCACAACCATCATCGAGGCAATCGCCCTGGTGGTCCTGGTCATGCTGGTATTTCTCCAGAGTTGGCGGGCTACCCTGATACCAGCGATCGCAATCCCGGTGGTGCTGCTGGGCACCTTTGCGATCATGGCGGCCTTCGGCTTTTCCATCAACATGCTCACTCTCTTCGGTCTCGTATTGGCGATCGGCCTTCTGGTGGATGACGCCATCGTGGTGGTTGAGAACGTCGAGCGTGTGATGCATGAGGACGGCCTGAGCCCGATGGAGGCGACGCGCAAGTCCATGGGGCAGATAGCCAGCGCGCTGATTGGCATCGGCGTGGTGTTGTCTGCGGTGTTTATCCCGATGGCCTTCTTTCCGGGCTCCACCGGGGCAATCTATCGGCAGTTTTCCCTGAGTATTGCTGGTGCCATGGTGCTTTCGGTGCTGGTGGCTCTGATTCTGAGCCCCATGCTGTGTGGTCGGATCCTCAAGCCCACGCATGAAAGAACCTTGCTGCAAAAACTGTTCGGCTGGTTTGAGGCAGGCCTGGGGCGACTGACCCGGGGCTATGTCCGCCTGGTTGGCCATACGGCGCGCCACGCCTGGCTCTACACACTGGCGTTCCTGGGCATCGTCGGCCTGGTGGCCGTTCTCTTTGTGCGGTTGCCCGGCGGGTTCCTGCCCGCGGAAGACCAGGGGTTCGCCGTGGTGCAGTATCAGTTGCCCGCCGGTGCGACCCAGCAGCGCACAATCGATACGATTCAGGTTATCGAAGATTACTTCATGGACCAGGATGAGGTGCAGGGCCTCTTCACAATCGCTGGTTTCAGCTTCGCTGGCCGGGCGCAGAACGCGGGACTGGCGTTCGTCAATCTCAAGCCATGGAGTGAGCGCGATCCCGAGACGCAAAGCGCCGACGCGATCATTCAGCGGGCGAACCGGGCGCTTGCCGGGCTGGTGCGTGATGGGCGGGCTTTTGCTTTCAATTTGCCACCGATACCGGAATTGGGGCAGGCCCTGGGCTTTGAATTGCGTTTACAGGATCGGGGTGCCATCGGGCATGAAGCGCTCATGGCAGCGCAAGGTCAATTGCTGCAGTTGGCGGCCGAAAGCCCCGTGCTGACGAGTGTGCGCCCCAACGGTTTGGCGGACAATCCCCGCTACAAAGTGGACATTGATTACGAAAAGGCGCAGGCCCTTGGCATAGAGCCGTCCGAGATCAGTCGACTTCTGTCGGTGACCTGGGGCTCGCAATACGTTAACGATTTTCTCCATGAGGGGCGGGTCAAGCGAGTCTATGTTCAGGGTGATGCCCCTTTCCGGATGCTGCCTGAGGATTTTGAGGCGTGGTATCTGCGAGCCGCTAACGGAGAGATGACCCCGTTGAGCGAAGTGACGAACGGACGCTGGGAGTATGGCTCACCGCGCCTTGAGCGTTTCAACGGTGTTCCGTCCCGTCAGATTCAGGGTGAGCCGGCACCGGGCTACAGTACCGGTGAGGCCATGGCGGAGGTCGAACGTTTGATCGCTCAACTCCCGGACGGTGTGGCCGGCGCCTGGAGCGGCCTGTCCTATCAGGAGCGCCAGGCCGGTGCCCAGGCATCCCTGCTTTACGCGCTGTCGGCACTGGTGGTGTTTCTGGCGCTCGCCGCGCTCTACGAAAGTTGGACCATACCCATTTCCGTGATGCTGGCGGTGCCCTTGGGCGTACTCGGGGCGGTACTTGCAGCGATGGTTCGCGGGCTTCCTAACGACGTCTTCTTCCAGGTTGGCATTCTGACCACCGTTGGTGTGACTGCGCGCAACGCTATACTTCTGGTGGAGTTCGCCCGCTCGTTAGAGGATCAGGGAATGAAATTGATCGAGGCAACCAAGGAAGCGGCGCGAGTGCGCTTGAGGCCGATTCTGATGACATCGGTTGCTTTCGGCATGGGTGTGTTGCCGCTTGCTTTCGCCAGTGGTGCCGGTGCAACCACCCGTATTGCGATAGGAACGGCGGTTCTTGGCGGCATGATTTCGGCAACGATACTGGCGACGTTCTTTATTCCACTGTTCTATGTGGTCGTCCGCCGTATCACGGATTTTCTGAGTGGCTCCAGAGACCAGGATGACTCGGCTGCGGCCGCTCCCGGACGGGCAAATGGAGGTGTGGCTGATGACCGTTAAGATATTGCTGGCCACTGTGATGGCGTTGTCGCTTGGTGGCTGCTCACTCGCGCCGACTGTTAAGAAGCCCGAGCCGTCGATGCCGGAAAACTGGACGTCCGCACGACTTTCGGCGGACGAGAAACTCCCTCTGGACTGGTGGCGTGGCTATGGCGATCCGGCACTTGTCACGCTTGTTGAGGAGGCACTTGATGCCAACAACGATCTGCAGCTCGCCGCTGCCCGGGTTGCCGAAGCAAGGGCGCTCCTTACCGGACAGCAGGCAGAACGATACCCACTTCTGGAGGTGGAGGGCTCCGCGGTGCGCCAGGGCCCGAGTGAGGAGTCCGTCAACAGTACTGGTGGTCAACCCTTCAATGATATCCAGGTTGGCGGTGTTCTATCGTACGAGCTGGATCTCTGGGGGCGGCTTGCCAATGCCAGCGAAGCAGCCCGGGCACGGCTTCTGGCCAGTGCAGCGAATCGCGAGGCCGTGCGACTGGCCGTGATTGGTGAGGTGGCCAATGGTTACTTCAATTTGCGTGCGCTTGATCGTCAGATCGACATCGCGGAACGCACCGTGTCGTCCCGCCGCGAATCGGTCGCCCTGCAACGGGCCCGGTTTGAAGGAGGCGAGATTAATGAATTGGCCCTGCGGCAGGCAGAATCCGAGCTTGCGGCCGCTGAATCCGAACTTCCGAGGCTTCGCCAACAGCGCTCCCTTCAGCGAAACGCCTTGGCAGTGCTTCTGGGGCGAGATCCACAACGGATTGTACGTAGTGATATTTCCGTAGCGAATACCATTGGTGAGATGGATGTTCCGGCCAGTATCCCTGCAGGCCGACCAGCAGATCTGATGGTTCGGCGACCCGACATTGCCGCAGCCGAACAGGAATTGATCGCGGCCAACGCCGAAATCGGTGTTGCCCGGGCGGCGTTTCTGCCCAGGATTTCATTCGAGGGGCTGCTGGGCCTGCGAAGTGCGTCCGGTGGCGACTTGTTCCAGGGTTCGGCATCCACGTGGCAGTTGGGCGGCTCGTTAGTCGGCCCGTTGCTGGACTTCGGGCGTTCCGAGGCACTAGTCAATCAGGCGGAGGCGCGTCAACGCCAGGCCCTGATTGCGTATCGTCAGGCCATTCAGGTGGCGTTTCGGGAGGTGCTCGACGCGATGGCCGGGGTGCGTGGTACCGAAGATCGCCTGGAAGCGCAGGCCCGGCAGGTAGCAGCACTGCGAAGCACGGCTAAACTTGCGCGATTGCGCTTTGAGGGTGGCGCGTCCAGTTACCTGGAGGTGCTGGACGCTGAACGAAGCCTGTTTACAACCGAACTTGATCTCGTGGAAACGCGGCGCGATCACTTGCAGTCGACGGTTAATTTGTATCGCGCGCTGGGCGGGGGTTGGCAGAATTCATTGCAATCTTCTGATTATGAAAACACTGACTGAATCAGACAGGCGTTTTATTGAGCGCCTCGGTCTTCAGGCTCAATCTGAAGGCTTTTCCCGCATCGCTGGGCAACTTTGGGCGACACTGATCGTGTCGGATGGTCCCGTCAGCTCATCGCAGCTTGTGGATACGTTGCGTGTCAGTAAGGCGAGCGTCAGTACGAATACGTGCTTTCTTGAAAGACTCGGCATTGTTGAGCGTCGAACAATGCCGGGTGAGCGCCAGGACTTCTTCGCGATTCGTCCCCATCCCTACGCTGCCTTGGTGGAAGGGCAGATAAAACGGCTCGAGGCCAGAAAGGAGGTGATCGCCGAAGCCAAGGCAACCATTACCAATGAACAAACGCTTGCCAAGCTGGCTGATCTGGATCAGTTCTACACCCTGTATTATGAGAGCTCCAAAGACCTTCTAAAGCAGCTGAAATCTCAAATCCATGGACATAAAAAATAATAACATCAAAGGTTTAACCTTGGATTTAATCCGGGCCTGAAGGAAACGCGGGCTATGTCAGAGCAACCCTGGCTGGTGTTACTGCGAGGAGGCCTGAATGGTTTTTGCCATCTGGAATGTCTGGTCAGCGGCTCAAAGCAAAGCAGACTAATTAAATTGCCTCTTGCGCACCTATCTACTGATAGGTAAATTAAACGTCGTATGCTTAATGACCAACAGAGGTAACCAATGAAAATTTACGACACTGAAGGCTTTCCCAACCCGCTGCGCGTTCGCATTGCCCTTGCCGAGAAAGGTGCCACCGATAAAGTGGTGTTTGTCCCGGTGGATGTCATGGGTGGTGAACACCGTACCACTGATTTCAGGGCAAAGAACCCCGATGCCACCGTGCCGGTACTGGAGCTTGATGACGGCACCTGCATTGCACAGTGCAACGCCATCACTGAGTACCTTGACGGTGTGTTTGACGGGCCCTCCCTGACGGGCGCCTCGCCTAAAGAGCGTGCGGTTATCGCGATGATGAATATTCGTGCCGAATCCGGTTTGATGAATGCGGTGGGCGCGTATTTCCACCACGCAACCCGGGGACTGGGGCCCGACCTTGAGACATGGCAATGTCCTGACTGGGGTAATAAGCAGAAAGAGGTCGCTCAGTCCACGATGGCCTATCTCAACGAGGTGCTTGCGGAAAACGAGTTTCTTGCTGGTGACCGTTTCACTGTTGCGGATATCACGGCTTATGCCGGACTGGTGTTTGCAGAGTTCGCCAAGGTTGACATTCCCGGTCACCTGGATCATCTCCTGGCCTGGCGTGCCCGGGTCGCGGCCCGTCCGTCGATTACCGGCTGATGCCCGGGCCTTTTGGCTTGGCGGACTGATTAACCGGAGGACAGAGCATGGAAATCAATGCAGATTTCACAAAGCCCGTGGTCATTGATACTGACCAGCTTGAGTGGCGCCCTTCACCCATGAAAGGGGTGGAGCGGCGAATGCTGGATCGTATCGGTGGCGAAGTGGCCCGTGCCACCAGTATTGTGCGGTATGCGCCAGGCAGCCGGTTCTCGGCGCACACTCATGACGGTGGTGAGGAATTCATCGTACTTGACGGTGTGTTTCAGGACGAACATGGGGATTATCCTGCGGGAACCTATGTGCGGAATCCGCCAACCACCTCTCATGTACCAGGCTCTGCCGAGGGCTGTACGATTTTTGTCAAGCTCTGGCAGTTCGACCCGGCGGACCGCACCCAGTTCAGCAAAAACATGGAAGCGGAACTGGGTGCTCCGGTGGAGGGCATTTCCACCTCGCTCCTGCATGAGGACGAGCGTGAAACGGTCACTCACCGCAAGCTTGAGCCCGGTGCTAACTTGACATCAGAGGCGGCCGGCGGGATCGAGGTGTTGGTCCTGGACGGCGATGTCACGGTAAACGATGAAGTGCTGGGCAGGAATGCTTGGCTGCGTCTGCCCGAAGGAGAAGCATTGTCCGCAACGGCCGGAGCCCGTGGGGCGAAAATCTGGATGAAGACAGGGCACCTTCGGTTTGTCAGGACCCCTGAAGTGTAACCAGCAGGAGCCTGAACATTTCTGGGCTGCCAAAGAGCCAAAAAGGGCTTGATCAGGGGAAGGAATCGTAACCTTCCCCTGATCAAGGTGCCATACACGGCAACTGCCTGAGTGAACGACGTTAACCATTGACTAATTATGAACCGTGACACAAGAACCGCCCTGTTAGACTTCGCAGAGCGCACCGCCCGATCAAGAGGGTTTGACGGATTCAGCTATGCGGATCTCGCGAAGGCCATTGGCATCAGAAAGGCTTCCATTCATTATCATTTTCCGACCAAGGCGGACTTGTCGGAGCGTTTGATCGAGCGGTATCACACCAGCCTGAAAGAGCGGCTGGTTGAAATAGAGGCGGCCTGTTCCAGCGCCGGCGAACGCCTGAGTGCTCTCATCGCTGTGTACCGAAGTGCCCTGCATGACGGCCAGACCGTCTGCCTGTGCGTTGCCTTTTCAATCTGTCGCGAAAGCCTGCCCGAGGCGGTTGTCAACCGGGTGGGTAGCGTTCGGGCAATGGTGCTGGACTGGACCAGGGCAACCTTTGAACTGGGCCTGAGGGATGGGTCAATTTCGTCCATTTCTGATCCCTCACAAGAAGCCTGCGCAACCCTGGCCACGCTGGAAGGCGCCCACCTGGCGGCACGCACAGCACAAGACCCAGCTCCATTTGATGCGGCTACACAACTTTTAAGGGCTCGCTGCCAAAGTGCTTCGGAAGGGAACAACACTGGCGCTTGAATGGCAGTGAATGAGACGCGACAGAAAGTCGTGACATTAACCTGTTATCAGGAGGTGCAACATGACCCCTCACAACCTGCCAAGATTTGATCACAATCCGTTACGCTACACAGCACTCGGAAACTCGGGCTTGTTCGTCTCCGAACTCTGCCTGGGAACCATGACCTTCGGCGGTGATGAAGACATCTGGGGCCTGATCGGCCAGTTGCAGCAGGAACAGGCCGACGAACTGGTGAAGATCGCTCTGGAGGCGGGAATCAACTTTATCGATACCGCCAACATCTATGGCTTCGGGGCCAGCGAGCGCATCGTCGGCCAGTCCCTGAAGAACCTCGGCGTTCGCCGGGAAGATGTCGTGCTGGCCACCAAGGTGCTCGGCCCCATGGGCGAGGGCCCCAATGCCCGTGGTGCTTCCCGTGGCCACATCATGAGCGAATGCAAGGCGAGCCTGGCGCGATTGCAGACCGATTACATTGATCTGTACCAGATCCATGGCTTTGATCCGGCCACCCCGATCGAAGAAACCCTGGAGGCACTGAACACCCTGGTGCAACAGGGCCATGTGCGTTATGTGGGCTTGTCTAACTGGGCCGCCTGGCAGGTCATGAAGGCCATCGGTATCACCCGGGCCCGCAACCTGTGCCCGGTAACGTCTCTGCAGGCGTACTACACCCTGGTGGGGCGCGACCTGGAACGGGAGGTGATCCCCATGCTGGCGTCGGAAAAGGTCGGGTTGATGGTGTGGAGCCCGCTGGCCGGCGGTTACCTTTCCGGCAAATACGAGGATCCGGACGTATCCGAGGAGAACCGGCGCACTAAGTTCGACTTCCCTCCGGTTAACCGCGAGCGGGGCAAAGAGGTTATCAAGGTCATGCGTGAGGTGGCTGACGGAAAGCAGATTGACGGCGAACCCGTCACCGTGGCCCAGATCGCTCTTGCGTGGCTACTGCACCAGGAACCTGTATCCAGTGTTATTGTTGGTGCCAAGCGACCAGATCAGTTGAAAGCCAATATCCGGGCCGCACAGATCCGATTGTCTGATGACGAGCGTAAAGCTCTGGACGAGGTGAGTCGTATCCCGGAGGAGTACCCGGGCTGGATGATGGCAATGATGGCCGGGTACCGAAATCCTTCCGAGCCTTAATCCGATAGCGACCCACTGCACACATTTCGCTGCGCCTTGGCTGCGCAGCCAAACAACGGGAAAACTCGTCTATGCTGTCAAAAGTTAAACGTCCGTGGCTACTGGCCACATCGACGACGCTGTTGGTTGTTTCAACCCCGGGCCTGGCAAACTCGGCGTGGGACGCCAGCCTGGGTGCGGGTGTACTCTATACTCCGGACTACCTTGGCAGCGACGATTATGAAACCAGGGTCTGGCCGACGATCAATGTGAGCTATGGTGACCGTTTCTACTTTAACATTCGCGATGGTCTTGGCTGGAACCTGATTCGCCACGGCAACTGGAAGCTGTCGCCCTTTATTGGTTACATTCCGGGGCGCGACAATGACGAGGATCTTGAACGCCTGGACAAGATTGATGGCGGCGCGATCGCCGGCTTGCGCGTTGCTTACAACCACGACGCATGGTCGTACAGCGCAGCCGTCCAATCTCCCTTCACCGGCGATGTCGATGGCTATCAGGTGGTGCTTAAGGCACGATGGCGGAACCAGTTCAGCGATCAATGGTTTGCCTCCCTGGGGCCGAACCTGACCTACAGCAGTGATGACTGGACAGACGATAGGTTTGGTATTTCCGATACGGAAAGTGCCCGCTCCGGCTTGGCCTCCTATAGCCCTGATGGCTATGCCCGGTATGGCCTGACAGGCAGTTTAACCTATTCGTTGTCTGCGCAATGGTCGGTCACCGCGACCGCTGGGGTGTCACAATTAACCGGCGATGCAGAGGATAGCCCGATTGTCAGTGATATCGGGGAGGCTACCCAAGCCTACACCGGTGTGTTTATGAGTTACCGATTCTGAATGTCTTCGGGGACCGGGGCAATTCATGTCACGGGAAGGGGCAAGTAACCCCTGAATCTCCCGGTTCTGGCTTCGTCGGCTATGTAAGGATTACTTCGGAGCTCAAACACCTGGCTCACTTTTCCTTTAACCGAAACCAGAGTGCGTAAAGCGCCGGAACAAACAGTAGGGTGATCAGAGTGCCGACTGCTACGCCCCCTATAAGCACATAAGCGAGCGGCCCCCAGAAAAGGTCAAAGGTCAGAGGTACAAACGCCAGAACGGCCGCCAGGGCAGTGAGTACCACGGGGCGGGCGCGTTGGACGGCTGCCTCGACCACGGCTTCCCGGGCAGCCATCCCAGTTGTGAAGTTGTCCTGCACCTGCTGCGTCAGAATCATGGTGTTTCGCATCAGGATGCCGCCCAGGCCAATCAACCCCAGCAACGCGGTAAAGCCAAAAGGTTGATTAAACAACAGCAAAGCCAGCACAGCGCCAATCAGCCCCAATGGCGCGGTGGCCAGAACGGTCAAGGTGCCGATAAATGAACGCATCTGAAGCATGATGAAAATCAGCATCAACGCCAACATCACCGGTTGTAAAGTCTGAATGGAGGCGTTGGCTTTGGCGGATTGCTCCACCGTACCGCCAATTTCAATACGATAACCGTCCGGTAACCGTTCACGCAGGCCTGCCATCGTACTCCAGATCTCTTTGGTGACATCCGGTGGCTGGGCGCCTTCCACATCCGCCTGAACGGCCAGGAAGGGGGCGCGGTTGTAACGCTTTATAACCGGTTCCTCATAACGAACCTGCCACTGCCCCAGTTGTTTTACGGAGAGTTTGCGGCCGTCGCGGGTTTTGATTTCAAGATCTTCGGGCATCATGATTTCACCGCGGGCATTACGCGCCACCAGTTGAACGCTCCTTATGCCCTGGCGTAACTCGGTAACGGCCACGCCGCGAAGCTGGAACTGGAGTTGCCGTGCAACCTCTGCCGGGGTCAGGCCCATCCAGCCCAGGTTTTCCGGGTCCAACTCAAGATAGAGCGTGGGCACACGCTCATCCCATTCGAGGTGCGGCATGACGATGTTCGGATGCCCGGTCATGAGAGTCCGAATCTGGTGCGCGATCTCTCTGAGTTGATCGGGTTCCGGACCCAACACTCGAAAACTGACCGGCCAGGCCACCGGCGGGCCGTACAGCAAACGCGTTACACGCACTCTCGCCTCAGGAAACTCACCCGCCGCGATTTTGGCCTCCAGCGTCGAGATGATGTGATCGCGCCCTTCAACGTCCTGCCCGATGGCAATCAACTTGGCAAACGCCGGGTCCGGCTGCTCGGGGTTTGCCGATACGAAGAATCTGGGTGCACCGGCACCGATGTAAGCGGACAGGCTTTTAACCTCCGGCATGTCCATCAATATCGCTTCAAGGCGTCTGACGCTTTGATCCGTGGTGGCAATAGCGCTCCCCTGCGGAGCATAGACACTGATCAGAACCTCGGGGCGATCAGAACTGGGAAAAAACTGCTTCTGTACCTGGGCTGCCATACCGAAAGCACTGAGAGCCAGTAAACCCACTGTGAGAAAAACGACGGTTTTCCGGTACCTTACACACGCTGCAATCACCCCACGCAACCGCTGATAAAAAGCGCTTTGATAAAGGTCCTGGCCAGTATGCCCGATGTAATCGGGCAATAGCTTGACGCCCAGATAAGGCGTAAAGGTGACCGCCACCCCCCAGGAAATCAGCAACGCAAAAGCCAGCACCCAGAAGATGTTACCGGTGTATTCCCCGACACCCGACTGAGCAAAGCCGATGGGGACAAAACCGGCCACTGTTACTAGCGTTCCAGACAGCATGGGCGCGGCTGTGACGCTCCAGGCATGACTGGCTGCCCGTACCCGGTCCCAGCCACTCTCCATCTTCACAATCATCATTTCAATGGCGATGATCGCATCGTCCACTAACAGGCCCAGTGCGATAATCAACGCGCCCAGGGTGATGCGGTCCAGGTTAATGCCCGCTATTTTCATCAATAAAAAGGTCAGCCCGAGAGTAACGGGAATCGCAATGCCCACCACTAAACCCGCACGCAGGCCGATCGCCAGAATACTGACGCCCATTACGACGACCAATGCCACCAGAAACTTGACCTGAAAAAGATCAACGGCCTGAGTGATGGCCTCAGCCTGGTTGGTCAGGGTCTGTATTGACATCCCCAGGGGCAGCCTGGCCTGTTCAGTGCTGACAAACTTACTGAGCCGTTCACCAAACTCCAGGCCATTTTCGCCCGCCTCCATGACGACGCCCAGGAGGATCGCATCCTCACCGCTGGAACGGACGATGTAGTTCAACGGATCTTCATAGCCCAAACGCACCTCGGCCAGATCAGACACGGTGATAACTTGGTCTCCGATACGCAGAGGTACTGAGGCGAGGCGCTCAAGGTCAGACAGGTCAATGTTGCTGCGGACATAAACCCGCGGGCCGGCAAGATCAACAAAGCCCAGAGGCTCAAGGCGATTGTTGGCCTCTATCGCCTGCAACACTTCTTCTGCCGACAAGCCGAGATTGTTGAGCCGGTCCTGATCAAACTCGAGATACACCCGCTCAGGACGCTCGGCCAGGATCTGTGCCTTTTGCAAGCCGGGTAGCCGTTGCAGGCGATCTCGTATCGCTTCTGCCTCGCGGGTCAGTTCACGCATTGGCATTCCCGGTGCTGTGAGGGCCATCAGGGAGAAATACACGTCTGAGAAATCATCGTTAACGATGGGGCCGATGACACCACGGGGGAGATTGGGGCTTTCATCGGACATGCGCTTGCGAACTTGATAGAAGAGATCGGGCATTTTTTCACTAGGCGTATAATCCTGGAACCGGATAAGCATGGTGGCCTGTCCGGGCCGAATGGTGGTTTCAACAGTGTCGAAATACGCCACTTCCTGTATTCGTTTTTCCAGGCGGTCCACCACCTGATTCCGTAGCACCTCAGGGGTTGCTCCTGGCCAAACCACAGAAACCACCATGGCCCGGACAGTGAACGCAGGGTCTTCCGCCCGACCAAGGGATGAGAACGCGTAGAAGCCCGCAACAACGGACATCAAAAGAAAAAAGAGGGTGACCGAACGCTCGCGCACTGCCAGTGCGGAAAGATTAGGCAGGCTCATTGAGCCAGCTCCCGCACCGCCATGCCAGGCGTGAGCAGGTGTGTCCCTAATGCGACGATCGGCGTAGTCGCGTTGATGTTGGCCCGGATCTGCGCATACTCCTCACCCAAATCGATAACCTCGACCGCAAGGGGGGTCACCATGCCGTCGGAGACCAACCAGACCTGCGGCGTTTCTCCTCTCTCATCAAGGGCACCCAGCGGTACACGATGGCTGGCCGTGGTTTGTTTCTGCATCAGCCGGACACTCACCACTGAACCAAGCGTTAAAGACGAAGGGTAGGGCCCCTCCAGGCTGTATCGGGCACGCCAGCTCCGGCTTCTGGCGTCGGCAGCCCCGGCAATCTCTCTCAGATTCACCGCAAGCTGTTCGCCATTGGGTAAAGGAACATAACCTTGCCGGGGCGGGTTGCTGCCCTGAGGTAAAAAGACCTCGACTTCCAGGGATTGATCTTCAGCCAGAACGGCAAGGGTTTGACCGACACCCACAACCTGGCCGGGCTCAACGATGACCTCGGTGATCACGCCTGCATTGGCGGCTTTTAGTTCCGCATATCCCAGAGCATTCTGAGCCTGCTGATTTCGTGCAGAAGCCGTTTCCACCTGGCTGCGTGCTTCACGCTCCGCCAGTTCAAGGCGTTGCAGGGTTTGTTCGCTGACAAACTGACGTCCTACCAGTTCCTGCTGTCGCTGGAGCTCATTAGTGGCAATGGCCAGGGCCGCTTCTGCACGCCTCAGATCTGCGGCGGCCCCCTCCGCGGTTGCGATAAGGTCTCGTGAATCGAGTTTGAACAGTAAGTCGCCTTTTTCCACGCGCTGACCGGGATCGATGAAACGTTGTTGAATCCGGCCGGCGATCTGAAAGGCCTGGGGAACTTCGTGGCGGCCTCGCAGGGTTCCTGAAAACCTCTGAGATGTTGGACCTGCCTCCTTCAATTCCACTGTTTTTACCCAGGGAACAGGGGGGCGGGCCTCTGGAGGCGTTTCCGCGGACTGCTGACAACCTGACAGAATGAGCAGCGAGATAAACAGGGTCAGCAGAAAGCGCATGGCAGATGTCTCGATCGGCAAGATTAAGGTGTGGATATCAGTTCTCGCGGCATCCAGATAAAGCTAGTTGCAGGATAGCATCGCGAACGATGTCCTTCTGCTCCATAGGCAGAAAATGGGTCGTGCCCTCAAGAACCCTGACGTCAGCCGAAGGCAGCAGGGCCTTCAGGCGTTTTTGTGCCTTTGGTGAGAAGGTTGACCCGCGTTCCGCGGCCAGTGCTATAACCGGGCACCGCAACTGACGAATACCGGGCCAGGGGTTGTGTTCGGTATGGGCAAAGGTGGTGCTCTCCCATTCGGGCGCACACGCCAATTGAACTTGGTCACCCTGCGGCACGAAGGCGTGTTGGACGTAGGCGTTCAGCCATGCTTCGGGCCAGGTCTTGAAGCCACCGCGGCCACGATAGTTGTCCAGCGCAGCAGCGTGCGAATCAAATACCCTGCGCCGACGTGCCGCTCCGGCGGCCAGCGACAACCGATGTGACTGACGCAGCAGCTTGGCCAGCCCCAACTTCAGGCCCTGCACCGGATCCATGATCACCGGTTCCGCCAGAATCAGACCCAGCACTTTGTCAGGCCGCCGGGCAGCGGCCATGATGCTGGTGGTGGCACCGATGGAATGGCCGGCAAGCCAGACCGGTTCGTCCAGGCATTCCAGCAGAGCGATCAGGTCGCGATAATAGGTTTCCCAGCCCCGGAATGTCGACAGGTTGGCTGCACCAACGCTGGCCCCGTGTCCTCGCATGTCCCAGGCCAGGACATTGACGTCCGTGGCGAGCTCGTCAAGCAGTGGATGGTACAGGCGGCCATGGAAACCCGTGGCATGGGCCCAGTGCAGTGTGGGTCGCGCTTTGGATTGCGGCCAGCGCCACAGTGCGATATCGGCGCCATCCGTCGCCCGGAATTCGTCGCGTTCAGGTGTGTTGTGCTTAATGTCCATGACGGTCTTCTTGTTGGGCGGCCATTGTCGGGAGCAATAACTGAACCTGACCAGTGGCGATCGGTTTTTTATCATCGCCTTGCCAGCAGGTCACCTGGACCAGGCTGGTGCGCCTGCCTTGCCGAATAATGTCGGCCCTGGCGAACGTCGATCGGGCCTTCGCGGAGCGGAGGTAATTGATGTGGCTGTCGAGAATGCGCGGGCAACGTGTCTCTGCATCCTGGCTTTGCGCAGCCACCCGCGCGGTGAGTTCGATCAGGGCTCCAAGCACGCCGCCATGGAGGGCTGGTAGCATGAAGTTGCCAATCAGCGCTTCACGACACGGCAAATGAACCAATACGCCTACATCACCGCGCTGAACCTCAAGCCCGAGGTGCTGTGCATAGGGAATGCGCTCCAGAAGAGCCTGCCAGTCAGCACATTCTTTCGCACTTTCCGCAGTGCCTGAGATTTGTGGGGCCGAATCGCCAGTCGTGCTCATGCGCTCTCCTTTCCTGGTCCACCTGCATGCAATTGCTGTCCCTGGGTGTTACGCATGAAGGTGGCGTTTGCCGTCGCTAGTAACTCGCGATTTCCCTCGCTAAGGATGTCACAATGAATAAACGCGACATCGTCCGATAAATGACGACAGGTGGCCACCGCTGACAGGGCCCGGTCGCCGATGGCAGGCCGCAAATAATCCATGCGCAGATCCAGAGTGGCAATGGGCATCAACTCCAGGGCACCCGCGAATACCGCCAAGCCTCCGGCGGAGTCTGCCAGCGAGTAAAGTACGCTGGTGCAGATTTCTTTTGTATCCTTATGGGCGAACATCCATGACTGCGGGGTTAGCCGCATACAGACCTGGCCCTGGTCTACCGAGACAACTTGCATGCCCAGATCCCTGCCGTGAGGAACCTGTTCGGTGAACTGCCACGCCGTCGTCACAGCGTCACTGTGCTGAAGTTTGTTCAGATCGTTCATCAGATCCGCCCAGTCTGACATGCATTTCGCGCAGGGGCGGAAGTGTAGAGGACCAGTGGATTGTCATAGGTCATTGCCATGGCGTTCTCTTGTGAGTAGCATTGTTTCCAAAGTTTGGTTGGTCAACCAACCAAAAGTCAACACTTTGTTAATCCAAATGGCACGGCACCGGTGTAATGGCGTGCGATCAGTGAAACGAATCGAATGATGGCTGCTCTGATGATTAATAAACGGGATTGCTCAGGAGATGGTTAAGCCATGGTTGACAGACAGATTACCCCTGCAAGCAAATTAGGCGATCAGGGTAACGTTTTGTCTAACGCCGCCCGGCTCTTTCGAGAGAAAGGTTTTGAAAGGACGTCTCTAAAGGAGATTGCCGAAGCCTGCAATATGCTGCCCGGAAGTCTGTATTATCGTTACAGCAGCAAGGAAGCGCTGCTCGTTGAGCTGATGCGTCGGGGAGTAGACCTGGTTACCGCAGAGGTCGAGTCGGCTTACGCCAGTTCGGATGACCCGGTTGAACGGTTGCGTCTTTGTATCAAAGCGCATCTGCGAGCCCTGTTGGTAGATTCGGACGCGGTTTACGTGCTGCTGTTTGAATGGCGAGCGCTGGGCCCGGAGGCTCGCGAGGAAATCATCGAACTGCGTGACCAATACGAGTCCCTGTGGGCTGAGATCCTCGAAACAATGATTGAACAGGGCGTGATCCGGAAGAATGTTGACGGCCGTTTGCTCCGCCTGATCGGCCTTGGGGCGCTCAACTGGGTTGCAACCTGGTTCGACCCGAACGGGGCTCATTCACTCGACGCCATTGGCGACTTGATCTGGCAGATCGCTATGGACGGTGTGATCAATAAAGGGGGTCAGGCATAGGTTCTGGCTTCACAAACGCAAGTAGCCTCTGTTTATGATCGCTAATCATGCGGATGCACGGTTTGTGATCTGACATTTTGCCTGAATTGCTCAGGCGACTGGTCAAACCAGCGCTTGAAGGCGCGTCTGAAATTGGCACTGTCGTGATAGTTCATCAACGCGGCAATGGCCTCGATTGACAGCTGGCTGTCACGCAAGTAGGTCGCTGCCTGCTGGGACAGAATCTCGTCGCGAACTTTCCGAAAACCGCTGCGTTCCTGTTTGAGTTTGCGTGCCAGGGTGCGTTTGCTCATGAACAACGAGGCCGCTGCTTCGTCTTCACTGAGCGTTCCGGGCGGTCGGGACAACATCATCATCTTCAGCTGGGTCTGATAGCTCGGTTTATCCGACTGAAGTTGCGCAAGCATCGATTCACACTGTTGCAAGGCCAGACGATAGTTTTCGTGATTGGCGGAGGCATTCGGTTCCCGACACAACGACATCGGCAACGTAAGTTTTAACTGGTCGCAATCAAAGCGAATCTGCCCGGGCAAAAAATCGGCATACATTGCCTGATACGGGGGTTCAGGATGAGCGAAGCATATTTCAGCCTCATGCAAAGGGCGACCAATTATAAACTCGCCAAATTCAAAAAGGGCCTTAACCATCGCATCCGACAGGCACCGCTGTATGTCATCGTCCAGCGACTCCTGGTAGTCCAGAATACATTCCAGGCGCTCGTTGACTTGCCGCAAATGCAGTTGGATGAAGCTCGCGCGCGTGGGCAGAAAAGTATGAATCGCTTGCAGCGCAGTGAGAAAGTCGGGGCTGCTGTAGGCCACGAATCCCATCGCACCATGGGTTGCCGGGGTCAGTCGCTTGCCTAGCCATAACCCTAATTCCGGCTGGCCGGACAGATCCAGTGCGTTGCGCAGAATCCGCACCTGCTGCGCTGCGGTAAGCAGGCTTTCCTCGCTCAGGAATTGCGTCACACCAAGCCCGGTGCCGAGCAGCAGACGTGGCAGTTGTTTGGCTGTTAAATCGAGCTCACGTGCAATGAGCCGTGAGTAATTCGATGGAATGCCGGGACCGGGTTTTTGCAAATCACCCGTCTTCTGCGTCGTCATCATTGATCTTCCCCGTCCTGAATGAACGTCATTTTGTCTTTAAATGACCTCAGCTTGTCAAGAAATGACCTGACAGGAGTGTCGTTAGACAGACAATATCTATTACTGAAAACTACTGGCAGGAGAACAATATTGGGCAAGATTACTTTTATAGAACATGATCAAACTGAACATGTCGCTGAATTCAAAGCTGGTTCCTCGGTAATGCAAATCGCTGTTGATAGCGCCATTCCCGGTATCGACGGGGATTGTGGGGGGGAGTGCGCCTGCGGTACCTGCCACGTTATCGTCGCGAACGAATGGTTCAGCAAGACAGGCACGCCTGGTAATGAAGAAGAACAAATGCTGTCAATGACGCCGGAGCGGACGAGCACTTCGCGCCTGGGCTGTCAGGTGGTACTGACTGATGAAATGGACGGCATGACCGTGCATTTGCCCGAGTTCCAGATGTGAACACAGGAGGACGCATGCCAACACTATCCAGAACATTTGACGACATTCAGTCCCGACTGATTAATGCCACCTCCAGGGTGGTGCCAATGCACAGGCAAATCCAGGGGCTGAAACTGTTAATGAGCGCCAAGAAGAAGACCATTGGCCCGCGTCGACCGGTGCCCGACTTCGTTGAAACACCCATCCCGGACGTTAACACGCTGGCCCTTGAGGACATCGATGTCAGCAATCCGTTTTTATACCGACAGGGTCAATGGCGTGCCTATTTCAAACGGTTACGTGATGAGGCGCCGGTCCATTACCAGAAGAATAGTCCCTTCGGCCCCTTCTGGTCGGTAACTCGCTTTGAAGACATCCTGTTCGTGGATAAGAGTCACGACCTGTTTTCCGCCGAGCCGCAAATCATTCTGGGTGACCCTCCCGAGGGGCTGTCGGTAGAAATGTTCATTGCAATGGATCCGCCAAAACACGATGTGCAGCGCAGCTCGGTGCAGGGCGTGGTGGCGCCGAAGAACCTGAAGGAGATGGAGGGGCTGATCCGATCACGCACCGGCGATGTGCTTGACAGCCTGCCTCTGGACAAGCCCTTTAACTGGGTGCCTGTTGTATCCAAGGAACTCACCGGCCGCATGCTGGCGACCCTTCTGGATTTTCCTTACGAGGAACGTCACAAGCTGGTGGAGTGGTCGGATCGAATGGCCGGTGCAGCATCGGCCACCGGCGGCGAGTACGCTGATGAAGAGATCATGTTTGACGATGCGGCAGACATGGCCTGGTCCTTCTCCAGGCTTTGGCGGGACAAGGAGGCGCGCCGCGCGGCAGGCGAGGAGCCCGGTTTCGATTTGATCAGCCTTTTGCAGAGCAACGATGAAACGAAAGACCTTATCAATCGCCCGATGGAGTTTATCGGTAATTTGACGCTGCTCATCGTTGGCGGCAATGACACCACTCGCAACTCGATGAGTGGTGGCCTGGTGGCCATGAATGAGTTCCCGAAAGAATTCAAAAAACTGAAGGCAAAGCCGGAATTGATTCCGAACATGGTCTCGGAAATCATCCGCTGGCAAACGCCGCTGGCCTATATGCGCCGAATCGCCAAGCAGGATGTTGAGCTGGGTGGCCAGACCATCAAAAAGGGTGATCGCGTTGTGATGTGGTACGCCTCGGGCAACCGGGACGAGCGCAAGTTCGAGAACCCCGATCAGTTCATTATCGATCGCAAGGACGCGCGAAACCATATGTCGTTTGGCTACGGTGTGCACCGTTGCATGGGCAACCGTCTGGCGGAACTGCAACTGCGCATCCTCTGGGAAGAAATTCTCAAACGCTTCGACAACATCGAAGTCGTCGAAGAGCCCAAGCGGGTGCAGTCCAACTTCGTGCGGGGCTATTCGGAGGTGATGGTCAAACTGACGCCGAAAGGCAAAAAAGCCGGCTGATCAGGATGACGACCGAGCAATTTGATTATGTGGTGGTTGGCGCGGGCTCGGCCGGATGTGCCGTCGCCAACCGCCTGTCGCAGAGCGGTCGCTATTCAGTGCTGCTGCTCGAAGCCGGCCCGGAGAGCCGGCGCAACCCTTTCGTGAACATGCCGCTGGGTTTCCTGCAGCTGATGTTCAGCCGCCGTTACAACTGGCAGTTCAATACCGAACCGCAACGGCATATGTACGACCGGGCACTGTTCCAGCCGCGGGGCAAGATGCTCGGTGGTTCCAGCGCCATGAACGCGCAGGTCTACATCCGCGGGCATGCCCGGGACTACGACGAGTGGGCAAGGCTGGGGTGCAACGGGTGGTCATACGCCGAGGTACTGCCCTACTTCCGCCGATCTGAACATTTCGAGCCGAAATGTACGCCGGGTGAGGCAGATTTTCATGGCCAGGGTGGTCCCCTCAATGTGGCCGCGCGCCGCTATACTAATCCGCTGAGCACGGCGTTTGTCGAGGCGGCAACCCAGGCAAAGTACCGGCTCAATACAGATTTCAACGGCAGTGAGCAGGAGGGCGCAGGCTTCTACTACGCCTACCAGAAAGACGGCACACGCTGTAGCAACGCGCGGGCCTATCTCGAACCCGCTGCGGGGCGCTCCAACCTGACGGTTTGCAGCGGCGCGCATGTCACCCGGGTGCTACTCGAAGGCACCCGCGCCACCGGTGTCGAATACCGCGATACAACGGGGCAGACGCAGGTTCGTGCCAGGCGCGAAGTTGTGCTCTGCGGCGGCGCGTTCAACTCGCCGCAACTGCTGATGCTGTCCGGGGTCGGTCCGCGGGAGGAACTGTCCCGGCATGGCATAGAACTGCGCCATGCGTTGGAGGGCGTCGGGCAGAATCTCCAGGATCATATCGACGTGTTCGTGCGCGTCAGCGCCCGCAGCCGCCAAAGCATCTCGATGCATCCGAGCTACTGGCTCAAGGGGCTGTGGGGCGCTCTGACGTATCTGAGCGGCCGGCGGGGCGTGCTGTCGAGCAACGGCGCCGAGGCCGGCGGGTTCATCCGCTCCCGGCCCGAGGAGCCGATACCCGACCTGCAGCTGCACTTCGCGCCAATGCTGTACGACGATCACGGGCGAGACCTGAAGACCGCGATGAGCGGTTATGGCTACGCGGTGATGATCTACGGGCTCAGGCCATCGTCGCGCGGGCGCGTCGGTCTGCACAGTGCCGACCCGTTTGCGGCGCCGCTGATCGACCCCAACTACATGGCCGAGTCCGCCGATGTCGAGCGACTGGTACGCGGGGTACATCTGGTGCGCAGAATCCTGGCGCAGGCGGCCTTTGCCCCGCACCACGAGGTTGAGGTCTCGCCCGGGCCGGCGCTCCAGAATGACGACGATCTCGCCGCATGGGTACGGCGCAGCGGTGAATCAGCGTACCACCCGGTTGGCACCTGCAAGATGGGTGTTGATCCGATGGCGGTGGTCGATCCGCGCCTGCGCGTGCATGGCCTGCAATGCCTGCGGGTGGTCGATGCCTCCATCATGCCGACGCTGGTCGGCGGAAACACCAATCAGCCGGCAACCATGATCGGCGAGAAAGGCGCCGCGATGATACTTGAGGATGCCGGGGAGACGGTCGGCTAGCGCTGCGGGGGGCATCCCGGCGCACAGCTGGCATCCGGACTTCTGATCAATCTGATCCCAGAGAACAACAGGCAGAGACAGACTATGGCAAACCAACAGAAAGAGACGACAGTCATCGTTGGCGGCGGGCACGCAGCGGGTGCGCTCCTGACAACCCTGCTGCAAAAAAAATATCAACAGGAAGTGATTCTGGTGGGCGAAGAACCACATCCACCCTATCAGCGGCCGCCCCTGTCCAAGAACTATCTGGCAGGAGAGGTTGATCAGGCGTCGCTGTACCTGAAGCCGCGCTCGGTGTACGAGAACGCCGGCCATCAGTTGCGGCTTGGTGTGCGTGCCGAACAGATTGATCGGGACAACAGGACCATCAGCCTGTCGGACCAGAGCACATTGAAATACGATCGACTGGTTCTGGCCACGGGGTCCCACGTCCGAAGCCTGAACGCACCCGGGGCTGACCTGGAGGGCATTTATTATCTGCACGACATAGCTGACTCGGATGCCCTGCGTGAAGAATTGCTCCCGGGGAAGCGCCTGGTCATCGTGGGTGGTGGTTACATTGGACTTGAGGTGGCAGCCAGTGCCACCAAAAAAGGCGTTAATGTCACAGTACTGGAAGCGGCCGAGCGTCTTAT
The DNA here is from genome assembly GCF_000475355.1 of Marinobacter sp. C1S70. Lineage (NCBI taxonomy): Bacteria > Pseudomonadati > Pseudomonadota > Gammaproteobacteria > Pseudomonadales > Marinobacteraceae > Marinobacter > Marinobacter sp. C1S70. Next base: position 196,917 of record NZ_AXBW01000029.1, read on the forward strand.
GCAGCGTGTAACAGGCCCGGAAATCTCAGAGTTTTTTTACACCAAACACAGCAGCGCCGGCGTGGATCTGCGGCTGAACACGGCGGTAACCGGTTTCGAAGCGGGCGATCAGGGGCATGTGGCTGGCGTGACCTTGGCGAGCGGCGGCACTGTACCGGCCGACATCGTGCTCGTTTCAGTGGGTGTTGTGCCGGAAACCGCCCTGGCTGAGGCCGCCGGCCTGCCCTGTGATGACGGCATTATTGTTGACGAGTTTACCCGCACAGAAGATCCCGCCATCCTGGCGATCGGCGACTGTACCCGCCACCGGAATCTTTTCTTCGAGAAGATGCAGCGCCTTGAATCTGTCGCCAACGCGGTTGATCAGGCCCGGACAGCGGCGGCAACCCTGATGGGCGAGGAGAAACCCTATAACAGCGCTCCATGGTTCTGGTCGAACCAATATGACGTGCGTCTGCAGATGGTGGGGTTGTCGCAACATCATGATCAGCGTGTGCTGCGCGGAAGCCCGGAAGACAAGGGATTTGCGGTGTTCTATCTCCGCGATGGCTGTGTCATTGCTGTTGATGCGGTCAACCTGCCCATCGCTTTTATGGTCGGCAAGACCCTCGTTCAACAACGCAGGCAGGTCAATCCTGAAATGTTGAAGGATCCGGATATTGAACTGAAGTCCTTGGTGAGCGGTCAGTCCATAAATTGAAATTGACGACCGAGTAGAGCTGTGCCCTTAGTTTGCCCAAAATTGCGAAAGCAATGCACAACTCATACGGCCTATGGATATCATATCCTACGACCGACAGCTTTCAGTGAGCGCAAAGGATGCGTGAGCCACAACCGGCGGAATTTCCCGTAGCCAGACACATTACTGTTGCTCTGGTAAACCGAGAGCACCATAGCGAATGATATGGACTCCCCCTGCTCCCACGGCATCGATGTGCCACATTGAAGGTGTCTGACATCTTCAATCAAAAGCAGGAGGAGTCATCATGAATGTTACAACCATTGGCATCGATCTGGCGAAAACTGTGTTCAGTATTCATGGCACCGATCAACACGGCAAGGTCGTGGTTCGCAAACGACTGAACCGGCCCAAGCTGTTGCCTTATATCGCTCAGCTCCCACCCTGCCTGATTGGCATGGAAGCCTGCTCGGGTGCCCACCATTGGGCTCGGGAAATGACCAAACTCGGCCACGATGTCCGAATCATTGCACCCCGGTTTGTCGCGCCCTATCGCAAGAGCAGCAAGAACGACGACAACGATGCCGAGGCCATCTGTGAGGCAGTAGGTCGGCCGAATATGCGGTTTGTTCCAATCAAGACCGAAGACCAGCAAGCCGTACTGTGCCTGCATCGTATTCGCCGTGGACTGACCAAAGAACGCACCGCGCAGATCAATCAGATTCGTGGGCTGCTGGCCGAGTTCGGACTGATCATTCCCCAGGGCCGTTACGCCGCACGGCGCCGGGTTCCCGAAATCCTGGAGGATGCCGAAAACGACTTACCCATGCTCGCTCGCCGCTTAATCAACAACATCAACCAACGCATTCGACAGCTCGATGAAGAAATCCTGGCTTACGATCGGGAGGTCGAAGCGATGGCCCGGAGCGATGAGCAGGCCAAGCGCCTTATGGCCATACCGGGTATCGGACCACAGACCGCAACAGCCCTGCTGGCCAGTGCGCCTGACCCCAGACAGTTCAAAAGTGGGCGACACTTTGCCGCATGGTTGGGTCTGGTGCCCCGACAATACTCGACCGGTGGCAAGGTGCGACTTGGCCGAATCACCAAGCGCGGGGACAAATACCTGCGAACGCTGCTGATCCATGGCACCCGGGCAGTGATTGCAAAATTACCGGATAAGAATGATCGACTCAGTGACTGGGCCAAAGACCTGGTGGAACGACGTGGATACAAGCGGGCCGCCGTTGCGATGGCGGCCAAGAACGCCCGGATTATATGGGCACTACTCATGAATCAAACCGAGTTTAAGACACAGCCTGTGGAGGGCTAAAACCGAGCACCAACGACAGGCAGAACAAGCCTGCCAGAAGAGTCTTGCAACGGCAAGCGATGACGGAACGGTCAGACCGAGAGTGGGAGAACCTGTTTATTTCTGCGGCTCAGCGAAGCCGACTAACGAATAAGGTCCCCGCTCACACGCATCATCATCCTGGCCCGGGCAAAAACGCCCACAAAGAGGCCGAATGTAGAGCCGCAGTCTCAAACCGCTTCGGATTCAAATGGCGTTGCTTGACCGCAGGGGGAGTCCATGTAGGTGAAATAATTCTCTATATGTCCCACTAATAACCTCACCTTGCAATTACCGACGAAAATATGAACTTGATTTTACCCACAAAGAAAAAGCGAAGTCTCTATCGGCCATTATGGGTAGAGGTTCCGATCACTCAATCCTTCATAAGCAACATCGCCCATTCGGTGTCGACCTCTTGTTTTGGTTCATCTGAGCATATGCTTTTTCATGCGGATGGGTGGTGGCAGCCAAGACAGGGCTTTTCAGACTGCAAGCTTCAAGCGGTGTGTAAATCAAACACAGTAAGATTCCGGCTTATTGATGGTGGACATCAAGAACCGATAGTTACGAGCGGTATTAATGTTAAGACACTTGCTCGATTAAATGAAACTTGCGGGACTACTGAAAAGGTTTTCTATAGTAAGGACGTGCCGGTCCTGATTGCGTAAACCGCTGAAGGTTGCCACCCATTCCACGTGAAGCCTGCCACCCGGACCGGAGCAAGGCTTGAGGTGGACCCAATCAGTTG
>NZ_AXBW01000030.1:0-60628 GCF_000475355.1 Marinobacter sp. C1S70
GAGCCAGAGCCAGAGCCAGAGTTTGTGCCAGACAATCCCGTTAAGTTTGTGGCGCTTGAGCAGTTGCGTCAGCGTAAGGGTTGGACGCTGCAGCTTGTTGCAGGCAATCAGGAACAAACGGTGTTGAATGTACTGCGTCGAGCGCCCGAGGATGCGAATTTGAGCTACACCAAGGGTGAGCGCCAGGGCTTACCTTGGTTTATGCTGGTTTATGGCCAATACTCTAGCCGAGAAGAGGCCGGGGCGGCGGCGGCTAGTCTGCCCGACGTGCTGAGGATCTCGAATCCTTGGGTTCGACCCTACGAGGATTATTGATTTTCGCACCATTCCGGTGCGTTTTTGGCCCCAGACTACGAAAAAAATTGTATACGTAGTTTCACGTGTGTAAAATCCCTTCCCCCTTTTTTTTGGTGTCAGCGTATTTTTTGCACTTTTTTGGTGCAAGAGTGTCGCTGGCGGGAAGCATTTACACGCGAGAGAAAGCTTATGACAACAGGCTTGTATCATCCTGATGAGTTCAGGGACAACTGCGGTTTTGGCCTGATTGCCCACATGAAGGGCGAAGCGAGCCATAAGCTGTTGCAGACAGCCATTGAATCTCTGACCTGCATGACCCACCGGGGCGGCATTGCTGCCGATGGCAAGACCGGTGATGGTTGTGGTCTGCTTATTCAGAGCCCCAAGGCCTTCCTCTATAAAGCTGCCCAGGCAGCCTTCGGCAAAAAACCTGGCGACTTGTTTGCGGTTGGCCAGGTTTTTTTGGCTAAGGACGACGCAAAAGCTTCTGCTGGCCGATCAGCTATTGAAAAAAGGCTGACGGAGCAAGGCCTTGAGATAATGGGTTGGCGGGAAGTGCCCGTCGATGACAGTTGCCTTGGCCCCATGGCTCTGGATTGTCTGCCTCGCATCGAACAGGTATTTGTAGAGCCCGGCGGCAAGGAAGAAAAAGAATTTGCGATCAGTCTGTTCGTCGGGCGCCGTCACGCCGAGCGGGATATGGCGGAAGACCCGGAATTCTATATCTGCAGTCTTTCCCACAAGACGTTGGCCTATAAAGGCCTGATGATGCCCGCGGATCTGGCCAACTTCTACAAGGATCTTGGTGATCCGGATCTGCAAACGGCCATCTGTGTTTTCCACCAGCGCTTCTCAACCAACACCATGCCGCGTTGGCCGCTCGCGCAGCCGTTCCGGTTTCTGGCCCATAATGGTGAGATAAATACCATCGATGGCAACCGTAACTGGGCAATCGCCCGCGCGGCCAAGTTCAGCTCACCGGATCTGCCGGATCTGCAGACCCTGCAGCCGCTGGTTAACCTGACAGGGTCGGACTCCTCAAGCATGGACAACATGCTGGAAGTACTACTGGCGGGAGGTGTTGACCTGTTCCGGGCGGTGCGAATGATGATTCCGCCGGCCTGGCAGAATGTCGATACCATGGATTCTGAACTGCGGGCCTTCTACGAATACAACTCCATGCACATGGAGCCCTGGGATGGCCCTGCTGGCCTCGTGATGTCAGATGGCCGTTATGCGCTGTGTATGCTGGACCGTAACGGTCTGCGCCCCGCGCGCTGGGTGATTACCAAGGACGATTTCATCACCCTGGCCTCGGAAGTGGGTACCTACAGCTACTCACCGGACGATGTGGTCGCCAAGGGGCGTGTTGGTCCGGGTCAGATGCTCGCCATCGATACCGAATCCGGCGAGGTCCTGCATACCGGGGATATCGATCAGCGGCTCAAAAAAGCCCAGCCGTACAAGCGCTGGCTCAAGGACAATGCACTGCGAGTCGAGACCACGCTGAATCAGGCGACCCCGGAATTCAAGCTGATGGAATCCGATGAGCTTCTGGTTCATCAGAAGATGTTCAATATCTCGTTTGAAGAACGGGATCAGGTCTTGCGTCCGTTGGCTGAGAGCGCCCAGGAAGCGGTCGGTTCCATGGGTGACGATACCCCGATGGCGGTCCTGTCCAGCAAGGTGCGCCATGTTGCGGATTACTTCCGTCAGAAGTTTGCGCAGGTCACCAACCCGCCCATTGACCCGCTCCGTGAGACCATCGTCATGTCTCTGGAGACCTGTCTGGGTGCAGAGCAGAACGTTTTCGAGGAGTCTCCGGAGCACGCTAACCGGATTATCCTGACCACGCCGGTGCTGTCGCCGGCCAAATTCCTGAAGATCAGCAATAACGATCGCCCGGGATTTGAGGTGGCAAAAATTGCCCTGAGCTATCGGCCGGAAGAGGGCCTGGAACAGGCGGTTCGTCGAGTATGCGACGAAGCTGAAAAGGTCGTCCGTGATGGCAAGGTGCTGCTGATTCTCAGCGATAAGGACCTGGCTCAGGGCGATCTCCCCATCAATGCCCTGATGGCCACCGGTGCTGTGCACCATCACCTGGTGGCGAAAGGTCTGCGCTGTGATTCCAACATCATCGTTGAGACCGGCTGGGCCCGGGACCCTCACCACTTTGCGGTGCTGTTCGGGTTTGGTGCCACGGCGGTCTACCCGTATCTGGCGTACCAGATCCTGAATGATCTGATTCGCACCGGCGAAATGCTGATGGATCCGATCGAAGCCAAGAACAATTACCGCAAGGGCATCAACAAAGGCTTGCTGAAGATCCTGTCGAAGATGGGTATCTCCACCATTACCTCCTATCGCGGTGCGCAACTGTTTGAAGCCATTGGTCTTGCCGACAATGTGGTAGACCTGTGCTTCAAAGGCGTGCCGAGCCGGATTCAGGGCGCCGACTTCTTCGATTTCCAGCAGGATCAGGAGCAGTTGGCCGCCGTTGCCTGGAAGCCCCGTAAGCCGATTTCCCAGGGTGGTCTGCTCAAGTACGTGCACGGCCAGGAATACCATGCCTTCAACCCGGATGTGGTGGGCAAGCTGCAGGATGCCGTGATCAGTGGCGACTATGGCACCTACAAGGAATATGCCGGTCTTGTCAATGAGCGCCCGGTAGCCACCCTGCGCGACCTGCTGGTGTTCCGTGAAGGCATCCAGTCAATTGACCTGAGCGACGTTGAGCCAGTGGAGAACATTTTTCCGCGCTTTGACTCTGCGGCGATGTCTCTGGGTGCCCTGTCGCCGGAGGCGCACGAGGCTCTGGCCGTGGCCATGAACACGCTGGGTGGTCGTTCCAACTCCGGTGAGGGCGGCGAAGACCCGGCCCGTCATGGCACCAACAAGCGTTCCAAGATCAAACAGGTGGCTTCCGGTCGTTTCGGTGTGACCGCTGAGTACCTGCGTAGCGCTGACGTCATGCAGATCAAGGTGGCTCAGGGTGCCAAGCCGGGCGAAGGTGGCCAGTTGCCGGGTGGTAAGGTGAATGACCTGATCGCCCGCCTGCGTTACTCGGTGCCGGGCGTCACTCTGATTTCACCACCGCCGCACCACGACATCTACTCCATTGAAGACTTGGCGCAGCTGATCTTCGACCTTAAGCAGGTGAACCCGGAGGCGCTGGTCTCCGTCAAGTTGGTATCGGAGCCAGGTGTGGGCACGATTGCTGCGGGCGTTGCCAAGGCCTATGCCGACCTGATTACGGTCTCTGGCTATGACGGTGGTACCGCAGCCAGTCCGCTGACCTCAATCCGCTACGCCGGCTCCCCCTGGGAGCTGGGCCTGACGGAAACCCAGCAGGCGCTGCGCGCGAACGATCTGCGGGGCAAGATTCGCCTGCAGACCGACGGCGGCATCAAGACTGGTCTGGACGTGGTGAAAGCCGCGATTCTGGGCGCGGAGAGCTTTGGCTTCGGTACCACTCCGATGGTGGCGTTGGGTTGTAAATACCTGCGGATCTGCCACCTGAATAACTGTGCGACCGGTGTCGCGACACAGAACGACTATCTGCGCGAAGAGCACTTCAAGGGCACCGTGGAAATGGCCATGAACTTCTTCCGCTTTGTGGCGGAGGAAACTCGTGAGTGGCTGGCGAAGCTGGGTGTGCGTTCTCTGGAAGAATTGGTCGGCCGTGTTGACCTGCTGGAGCGTCTGCCGGGTAATACCGAGCGCCAGAAGAAGCTGGATCTGACCCGTCTGCTGCAGAACGACCACATTCCGGCTGACAAGCCGCACACCTGTCAGATTGAGCGCAACAAGCCCTTCGATGAAGGTAAGCTGGCGGAGCAGATGGTGCAGGACACCGCTGCCGCCATAGCCGAGAAGTCCGGCGGTGCCTGGAGTTACCGGGTGACCAACTGTGACCGTTCCATTGGTGCACGCCTGTCCGGCGAGATTGCCGCCCGTTACGGCAACCAGGGCATGACCGATGCGCCCATCACTCTGGACCTGACCGGCACCGCTGGCCAGAGTTTCGGTGTCTGGAACGTCGGCGGCCTGAACCTGATTCTGGAAGGCGACGCCAACGACTACGTGGGTAAAGGCATGACCGGCGGCAAGCTGGTGGTCAAGCCGCCCCGTGGGAGCGATTTCAAAACCCAGGACACCTCCATTGTCGGCAACACCTGTCTGTACGGCGCCACCGGTGGCAAGCTGTTTGCTGCGGGTACCGCTGGTGAGCGCTTCGCAGTTCGTAACTCCGGCGCCCATGCTGTGGTTGAAGGCGCTGGCGATCACTGCTGCGAATACATGACCGGTGGCCTGGTCACCGTGCTGGGATCCACCGGCTACAACTTCGGTGCCGGCATGACCGGCGGGTTCGCCTATGTGCTGGACCTGGACAACACCTTTGTGGACAAATACAACCATGAACTGGTTGAGATCCAGCGTATTTCCCGTGAAGACATGGAAGCCTACCGGAACCACCTGCGTGGCGTGATCCGGGAGCACATCTCTGAAACCGGAAGTGCCTGGGCAGAGCACCTACTTGAAGATTTCGACGATTACATCGGCCGTTTCTGGCTGGTCAAGCCCAAGGCCGCGAACCTTCGCAGCCTGCTGGCAAGCACCCGTGCCCGTCCGGAATAACGGGCAGGTCCAACAAGGTTGATGGGCCGCACTCCGGTGCGGCCCCGTCGAAATCGAGCTGATGAGAGTGGCAACATGAAAGAACGTCTCAACAATGACTTTCAGTTTGTGGAAGTAGGGCGGGTAGACCCGAAGAAGGTGCCTGCCAAGAAGCGCAAAAAGGAATTCGGGGAAATCTATCACCCGTTCAGCGAAACCCATGCGGCGTCCCAGTCCCATCGCTGTCTGGCGTGTGGTAACCCGTACTGTGAATGGAAGTGCCCGGTACACAACTATATTCCGAACTGGCTGAAGCTGGTGTCGGAGGGCAACATCATGAAGGCGGTGGAGCTGTGCCACCAGACCAACTCCCTGCCGGAAGTCTGTGGTCGTGTGTGCCCGCAGGATCGCCTGTGTGAAGGTGCCTGCACCCTGAATGACGGCTACGGCGCGGTTACCATCGGTTCTGTCGAGAAGTACATTACCGACACCGCGTTTGCTCTCGGCTGGAAGCCGGATACGTCCAGCGTTACCTGGACCGATAAAAAGGTAGCTGTAATTGGCGCCGGCCCCGCAGGTCTTGGCTGTGCCGATGTTCTGGTACGCAACGGTGTCAAGCCGGTGGTGTTCGACCGTTACCCGGAGATCGGTGGCCTGCTGACCTTTGGCATTCCCGAATTCAAGCTGGAAAAATCCGTCATGTCCCGCCGCCGCAAGGTGTTCGAGGAAATGGGCGTGGAGTTCCGCCTGAGCACCGAAGTAGGCAAAGACGTTCAGCTGAACAAGATCCTGGAAGAGTTCGATGCCGTCTTTATGGGCATGGGTACCTACACCTACATGAAAGGTGGGTTCCCCGGTGAGGAGCTGCCGGGTGTCTATGACGCCTTGCCGTTCCTGATTTCGAATGTTAACCGTCGCCTGGGTTTCGAGAAAAAGGAATCTGACTTCATCGATATGAAAGGCAAGCGTGTTGTGGTGCTGGGTGGTGGTGACACCGCTATGGACTGTAACCGGACTTCCATTCGCCAGCAGGCCGAGAGTGTGACCTGTGCCTATCGCCGCGATGAGGCCAACATGCCTGGCTCCCGTCGGGAAGTGGCCAACGCGAAAGAGGAGGGCGTCAAGTTCCTGTTCAACCGTCAGCCCATCGCCATCATCGGTGAAGACCGCGTTGAGGGTGTAAAGGTAGTCACCACGGAGCTGGGTGAGCCGGACGAAAACGGCCGTCGTCGTCCGGAAGTGGTTCCGGGCAGTGAGGAAGTGATTCCGGCTGATGCCGTGCTGGTAGCGTTCGGCTTCCGCCCGAGCCCGGCACCCTGGTTTGAAGAGCTGGGCGTGAACACGGACGACTCCGGTCGGGTGACTGCGGCAGAAGAAGCCGAGTTTCCGTTCCAGACCAGCAATGCCAAGATTTTCGCTGGTGGCGACATGGTGCGTGGCTCGGATCTGGTGGTTACCGCAATCTGGGAAGGACGTCAGGCAGCCGAAGGCATCCTGGACTACCTGGACGTTTAACGCTGGATTGACCAGAGTCAGAAAGGGCGGCTTGCTAAGGGTAAGCCGCCCTTTTTTATTCGTACAAACGGGGTATCATTGCTCCCCATTGTCTCTGACCAATTTTTACCGACGAGAACGGGAAACTCTATGACCGAGCTGAAGAACGATCGCTTCCTGCGTGCCCTGATGCGCCAGCCTGTAGACCGCACCCCGGTGTGGATGATGCGCCAGGCAGGCCGCTACCTGCCGGAATACCGCGCAACCCGGGCCAAGGCCGGCGACTTCCTCAGTCTGTGCAAAAACACCCCGCTGGCCTGTGAGGTTACCCTGCAGCCGCTGGAGCGTTACCCCCTGGATGCCGCCATCCTGTTTTCTGACATTCTGACCATTCCCGATGCTCTAGGGCTGGGGCTCTATTTCGAAACTGGCGAAGGCCCGAAATTCCGTAAGGTCATTCGTTCGGAAGCAGATGTGGATGCACTGCCCAGGATGAATGCCGAGTCTGACCTGGACTACGTGATGAATGCGGTGTCCACCATTCGCCGGGAGCTGAATGGCCGTGTGCCGTTGATCGGCTTCTCTGGCAGCCCGTGGACGCTGGCCACCTACATGATTGAAGGTGGCTCCTCCAAGACCTTCTCCGAAGCCAAAAAGCTGATGTATGGCCAGCCGGAGGTGATGCACCGTTTGCTGGATCACCTGGCGGATTCGGTGATCGACTACCTGAATGGCCAGATCAAGGCCGGTGCCCAGGCGGTGCAGATTTTCGATACCTGGGGTGGTGTGTTGAGCAGCTGGGCCTATGAAGAGTTTTCCCTGCGCTACATGAAGAAGATTGTTGATGGTCTGATTCGAGAGAGCGAAGGTCGCCGTGTGCCGGTGATTGTTTTCACCAAAAACGGTGGTCAGTGGCTGGAGTCTATCGCTGATTGTGGCGCCGATGCTGTGGGGCTGGACTGGACGACGGACATCGGTAACGCCCGTGCCCGCGTGGGGGACAAGGTGGCCCTGCAGGGCAACATGGACCCGGCCATGCTGTATGCGCCGAAGGCGCGGATTCGTCAGGAGGTGGCCGATATCCTCAAGCGCTATGGCTCCGGTTCCGGGCATGTGTTCAACCTTGGGCATGGGATTACGCCGGATGTGGATCCGGAGCATGCCGGGGCGTTTATTGAGGCGGTTGTTGAGCTTAGTGGGCAGTATCACCAGTGAAGCTAAACTAGGAGATTGCCGTCATTTGTAGCCTGCGAGCTTGGTGCTTGCGGGCTGGTGGAACGGCCTCCGAAAAACCGCTACGAGCACTTCCCTGTGTGCTTCTCTCCGGCCATCCATGGCCTCCGACATTTTTCGGAGGCCGTTCCACCAGCCCGCTAATCAACCCTCTGGAAGTATCCTCTCTAGAATGGATGCAGCGTTTTCGGACGGTGGCTTCTCTCGCTGTGGTTGCTGGAGGTTCTTTGCTGTACTCCCTTTTGTGCCCGGTCTATAGTCATAGAAAGTAATGACTTTTGATCCGGAGCATTCCCTTGTCTGCTAAAACCTCAGAAAAACGCCGGTTTCACCGAATCAGTTTCGATGCCCCCTGTGAGCTGCATTGTCAGGATCAGGTGTGGTCAACGGAGGTGTTGGATATTTCCCTGAAGGGCGTTCTTGTTCAGCGGCCAGAAGGCTGGAAGGTTCCGTTGAATAAGCCCTGTGAGGTGGTGATTCACCTGAATGAGCATGAAGCTGCGATTGTGATGGCGGTGGAGTTGAAGCATGTGGAGGATCATCGGCTGGGATTTCGCTGCCAGTACGTTGATCTGGACAGTGCAACGCACCTGAAGCGTTTGGTGGAGCTGAATCTCGGGGATCAGGCGCTTTTGGAGAGAGAGTTTGCGCATCTGATTGACTGAGGTCGTCGTTGGGGATTACTCCGAAAGTTGCCGGTGTCCCTCTGCCGCGCGCCTTGCACCGGATTTTGCAGGCTAGGGGCCTGGCTCAAAGTTCCTCAAGAGCCGAAAGGGCATCCGAAAGCTTGGTCACCGGAATCACCTTCATGCCATCGACAGGCTTACGCGGAACGTTGGCCTTGGGCACCAAAGCCCGGGTAAAACCGTGCTTGGCCGCCTCGTAGATACGCTCCTGGCCGCTTGGTACCGGCCGGATCTCCCCAGACAAGCCAACTTCGCCAAAAATAACCAGGTCCTGCGGCAGCGCCCGGTTCCGGAATGACGAAACCACAGCTGACAGCAAAGCAAGATCCGCACTGGTTTCGTTGACCTTCACACCGGCCACCACATTCACAAACACATCCTGATCGGCCACATGCATGCCGCCATGGCGGTGCAGCACGGCCAGAAGCATCGCTAAGCGGTTCTGGTCAGTCCCTACCGCTACCCGTCTCGGGTAGCTCCCCTGGGCCATGTCCACGAGGGCCTGAATCTCCACCAGCATCGGCCGAGTGCCTTCCCAGACGACCATCACCACGCTGCCCGGCGCCGCTTCCTCTCCTCGATTCAGGAAGATGGCGCTGGGGTTTTTTACTTCCTTCAGACCTTGTTCCAGCATGGCGAACACGCCCAGCTCATTAACCGCGCCAAAGCGATTCTTGATGCCGCGCAGGGTTCGGTAGCGGCTGTCGCTGGAGCCCTCCAGCAGGATCGAGCAGTCAATCATGTGTTCGAGCACCTTCGGCCCCGCCAGGCTGCCATCTTTGGTGACGTGCCCCACCAGCAAGAGGATGGTGCCGGTTTGCTTGGCAAAGCGGGTCAGAAAGGCGGCGCTTTCCCGCACCTGGGATACCGAGCCTGGGGCTGATTCAATGTCCGCCACATGCATGACCTGGATACTATCGATTACCAGAATGCGGGGTTTCTCCGCTTCCGCCACCTGCATAAGCCGCTCAACGGAGGTTTCCGAGAGCATTTTCAGGTCTTTGGTGGGCAGACCCAGGCGCTTGGCGCGCATGGCCACCTGTTGCAGGGATTCCTCACCGGTGACGTACAGCGCTGAGTGCTTCTCGGCCAGCTGGCAAACCGCCTGCAGTAGCAGGGTGCTTTTACCGGCGCCGGGGTGGCCTCCCATCAACACGGCTGACCCTTCCACCAGGCCGCCACCCAGGACACGGTCGAATTCCTGCATGCCGGTGCTGATGCGTGCCTGTTCTGCCAGACTGACTTCGTCCAGGCTTTTTACCTCCGACAAGCTGCCGGCATAACCCTCAAAACGGGCGCTGCGAGCACCTTTGCCGGGGCCTGAGACGCCGCGTACTTCGCTGATGGTGTTCCAGGCCTGGCAGGCGGTACATTGGCCCTGCCACTTGGAATAGTCAGCACCACACTCGGTGCATACAAAGGCGGTTTTGGCTTTGGCCATGAGCATCGTTCCGTGTCGGGCAGATCGGGGAGGGCAAGGGGGCCGGCGCGAAGGCCGGCCCGGTCATCGGTTACGCCAGTTTCTTGTACTTCATACGCTTGGGCTGCATGGCGGAGTCGCCTTTGCGCTTCTTGAAGTCGGCGTCGTAATCAGTGAAGTTGCCTTCGAAGTAGACTACTTCGCCGTCGTCTTCGAACGCCAGGATGTGGGTCGCTACCCGGTCCAGGAACCAGCGGTCGTGCGAGATCACCAGGGCGGAGCCCGGGAAGTTCAGCAGGGCTTCTTCCAGAGCGCGCAGGGTTTCCACGTCAAGGTCGTTGGTGGGTTCGTCCAGCAGCAGCACGTTGCCACCCTGTTTCAGCAGCTTGGCCAGGTGCAGGCGGTTGCGCTCACCGCCGGACAGGTCGCCCACCCGTTTTTGCTGGTCAGTGCCCTTGAAGTTGAAGCGGCCCACGTAGGCCCGGGACGGGGTCTCGTAGTTACCGACCTTGATGATGTCCTGGCCGTCGGAAAGCTCTTCCCACACAGTCTTGCTGCCGTCGAGATCGCGCATCTGATCCACGTAGGCCAGTTCCACGGTTTCACCAACGGTGATGGTGCCAGAGTCCGGCTTGTCCATGCCTGCGATCATCTTGAACAGCGTGGATTTCCCCGCGCCGTTACCACCGATGATGCCAACAATCGCACCCGGTGGAACGTGGAACGAGACATTTTCGTACAGCAGGCGGTCGCCAAAGGCCTTGCTGATGCCGTCCACCTCGATCACCTTGTCGCCAAGGCGAGGTCCGGGCGGGATATACAGTTCGTTGGTTTCGTTGCGCTTCTGGAATTCCTGGGAGCTCATCTCCTCGAAGCGGGCCAGGCGCGCCTTGCTCTTGGACTGGCGACCCTTGGCGTTGGTGCGTACCCATTCCAGCTCGTGCTTGATGGCTTTCTGGTGAGCGGCCTCCTGCTTGGCCTCCATCTCCAGGCGCTTCTCTTTGTTCTCCAGCCACTGACTGTAGTTGCCCTCGAACGGAATGCCGTGGCCACGGTCCAGTTCCAGGATCCAGCCGGCGACGTTGTCCAGGAAGTAACGGTCGTGAGTGATGGCGACAACGGTGCCGTCGTAATCGTGCAGGAAGCGCTCCAGCCAGGCCACGGATTCGGCATCCAGGTGGTTGGTAGGCTCGTCCAGCAGGAGCATGTCAGGGCCGGACAGCAGCAGGCGGCACAGGGCCACACGGCGGCGCTCGCCACCGGACAGCACTTTGACCTTCTGGTCCCAGGCCGGCAGTCGCAGGGCGTCTGCCGCCACTTCCATCTTGCGCTCTATGTCGTGGCCATCGGTAGCCTGGATAATGGCTTCCAGTTCGCCCTGTTTCTTGGCCAGCTCGTCAAAGTCCGCATCCGGCTCGGCGTAGGCGGCGTAAACCTTGTCCAGCTCCGCCAGAGCGTTGTGTACGTGCGAGACGGACTCGTCAACGATTTCCTTTACGGTCTTTTCCTCGTCCAGCTCCGGCTCCTGCGGCAGGTAGCCCACATTGATGCCGGGCTGTGGCCGGGCCTCACCGATGTAATCCTGGTCCACACCCGCCATAATACGCAGCAGGGTGGATTTACCGGCGCCGTTCAGACCAAGTACGCCGATTTTGGCGCCCGGGAAGAAGCTCAGAGAGATGTCTTTCAGAATTTCCCGCTTGGGCGGTACCACCTTGCCCACGCGGTTCATGGTGTATACGTATTGAGCCATTTTGGCATATTCCTTTTATCAAACAGTAGCTTGAAAAATGAAAGCACGTCAGGCGACTGATCGAGGACTTCGGGGTGAGCGATCCGGGATCGTCAAAATCAGGGATGATTTTGTCGAGCGTACAGGGACGTATTTACAGCGTATCCCGGATCGCTCACCCCGAAGGCCGATACCACGGACGTCGGTACCTGAGAACAATAACCGGGTAAGGTATCTAAAGCGTTCCGCGATAGCAATTGACAGCCTCCGGTGTGCCGGTATCTGCGGACGGCATAAAGGATGATTTTTAACCCGCTTTCAAGATAGAATAGCGGCCCAATTTTTCAGGGGTTCCGGCTTGCAAAGAGGCATCGCCGGGCCAGCCATACAGACAGGGGCAGCACATCCATGTTTACTCGTGATATGAAAATCGCCGGTTTCGATGACGAACTTTGGAACGCTATGCAGGCGGAAGAGAAACGCCAGGAAGCACACATCGAACTGATCGCGTCTGAAAACTACACCAGCCCGCGCGTGATGGAAGCCCAGGGCAGTGTGCTGACCAACAAGTACGCTGAAGGTTACCCCGGCAAGCGTTACTACGGTGGCTGCGAGTTTGTGGACATCGCTGAGGATCTGGCCATTGCCCGCGCCAAGGAGTTGTTTGGTGCGGCCTACGCCAACGTGCAGCCGCATTCCGGTTCCCAGGCCAACTCTGCGGTATTCATGGCGCTGCTCAAGCCCGGTGATACCGTTCTGGGTATGAGTCTTGCTCACGGTGGCCACCTGACCCACGGTGCCAGCGTGAACTTCTCCGGCAAGATCTACCACGCAGTTCAGTATGGCCTGAACCCGGAGACCGGTCTGATCGATTACGACGAAGTGGAAGCCCTGGCTGTCGAGCATAAGCCGAAAATGATCATCGCCGGCTTCTCTGCTTACTCGCAGGAGCTGGACTTTGCCCGTTTCCGTGCCATCGCCGACAAGGTGGGCGCGTATCTGTTTGTTGACATGGCCCACGTGGCCGGTCTGGTCGCCGCCGGCGTATACCCGGACCCGGTACCTCACGCCCACGTGGTTGCGACCACCACGCACAAAACCCTGCGCGGCCCCCGTGGTGGCCTGATTCTGGCCTGTGACGACGAAGACCTGCAGAAGAAGCTGAACTCTGCTGTGTTTCCGGGCGGTCAGGGCGGCCCTCTGATGCACGTGATTGCGGCCAAGGCCGTGTGCTTCAAGGAAGCCATGAGCGACGAGTTCAAGGCCTACCAGCAGCAGGTTGTGAAGAACGCTGCGGCGATGGCTGAGGTGTTCATCGAGCGCGGCTTTGACGTGGTTTCCGGTGGTACCAAGAACCACCTGTTCCTGGTGAGCCTGATCAAACAGGACATTACCGGTAAAGATGCGGATGCCGCACTGGGCAAAGCGCACATTACCGTGAACAAGAACGCCGTGCCGAACGATCCTCGTTCACCGTTCGTGACCTCTGGTCTGCGCATCGGTACTCCGGCGGTGACCACACGCGGCTTCAAGGAAGCCGAGTGTCGGGATCTGGCCGGCTGGATGTGTGACATTCTCGATAACCTTGAAGACGAAGCGGTTAACAGCCGTGTACGGGAGCAGGTGGAAGCTGTCTGCGCACGGTTCCCGGTCTACGGCTAACAGGCATAGACAGGTCAGCCCGGGCGCTCCGGTGAGTGCCCGGGTTCTTTCTTTCCGGAGCAGGTGATTTATGCATTGTCCTTTCTGTGGTGAAGCCGATACCAAGGTGATTGATTCGCGCCTGGTGGCCGAGGGTGACCAGGTTCGCCGCCGCAGGGAGTGTCTGTCCTGCCGTGAGCGTTTTACCACCTTTGAAACCGCTGAGCTGGTGATGCCCCGGGTCGTGAAGCAGGATGGTACCCGGCAGCCTTTTGATGAAGAAAAGCTGCGAGCCGGCATCATGAAAGCTCTGGAAAAACGTCCGGTCAGCATTGAGGAAATCGATGCCGCCCTGAACCGTATCAAGTACCGTCTTCGCTCCACCGGTGAGCGCGAGGTTAAGTCGATGCAGTTGGGTGAGGAAGTGATGACTGAGCTGCGCCAGCTGGACAAAGTGGCCTACGTGCGTTTTGCGTCGGTCTACCGCAGTTTCCAGGACATCAACGAATTCAAGGAAGAGATCGAGCGCCTGTCCCAGGGCAATGGCGATACCGCGGTGGATGTTGCCAGGGCACTGGTGGATAACGGTACAGATAAAGGCAAGGCATGATTTCAGACCGTGATCGGGCAATGATGGCCCGGGCCGTTCAACTGGCCTGGCGCGGTCGCTATTCCACTCATCCCAATCCCCGTGTTGGTTGTGTTATTGCCAAAGGCGATCTCATTGTGGGCGAGGGCTGGCACGAGCGTGCCGGTGAAGCCCATGCAGAAGTGCGTGCTTTGAGCCAGGCTGGCCATGAGGCTCGAGGTGCCACTGCCTACGTTACTCTGGAGCCATGCAGCCACTACGGGCGCACGCCGCCCTGTGCACGAGCACTGATTGATGCCGGTGTGGCCCATGTGTTTGCTGCCACCAAAGACCCGAACCCGTCTGTGTCTGGTCGGGGTCTGGATATGCTCAGGGAGGCTGGCATACGGGTGACCGAGGGCGTGATGGCCGATGAGGCTGCGCGTCTGAATCCTGGCTTTATGAAACGTATGAATACGGGCCGGCCCTGGGTGCGCCTGAAAATGGCGGCGAGTCTCGATGGCCGGACCGCCATGGCCAGTGGTGAAAGCCAGTGGATAACCGGCCCGGAAGCGCGCGCGGATGTGCAGCGTTTGCGGGCGATCAGCGACGCTATCCTCACCGGGGTAGGGACTGTGCTGGCGGATGACCCTTCGTTGACCGTTCGGCGGGACGAGATGGGCGACATCGGTGATGCCACGGATCCGTCCCGGCAGCCGTTGCGGGTGATCGCCGACCGGGATGCCCGTACGCCCGCCACCGCCAGGATTCTTCAGGGTGGCAATGTGCAGGTATTTTGCGCCAGTTCTGCGCTGGCCTCAGGCCCGGCTCAGGATCTGGCTGCACTGGGTGTCAGCCTTACCGGGGTTGCCTGGAAAGATAACGGTGTTGATGTCGCCGAGTTGCTGGATGCGCTGGGCGAACTTGGCATTAACGAATTGCTGGTTGAGGCCGGCCCCACGCTGGCAGGTACGTTCATTGGCGAAAACCTGGTGGACGAACTCTGGCTCTACCAGGCACCGGTTTTCCTGGGCAGTACCGGCAGGCCGACAGCGCATCTGCCGCTGGAGACCATGGCCGACAAAGTACAATGGAAGGTGCTGGATCGTCGTCAGGTGGGTGAGGATCAGCGTCTGATCCTGGCTCGCCACTAATCATTCAATCCATTCCCCGTGAACCGGCTAGACTGTCGGGAGGGGTGAAAGGGTGCAGAACCGTATGGCACTGAACAGCATTGAAGAAATCATTGAAGACATTCGCCAGGGCAAGATGGTCATCCTGATGGATGATGAGGATCGCGAGAATGAGGGCGATCTGGTGATGGCCGCCGAACACTGCACGGCGGAGGCCATCAACTTCATGGCCCGTTTTGGCCGTGGGCTCATCTGCATGCCGATGACCCGTGATCGGTGCGAACAGCTGGGCCTGCCGTTGATGGTGCAGCAGAATGCCTCCGGCTTCGGAACCAAGTTCACCCTGTCTATCGAGGCGCGGGAGGGTGTTACCACGGGCATTTCCGCAGCGGACCGAGCTCGTACCGTGCAGGCAGCGGTTGCCCGGGATGCCAAGGCTTCTGACCTGGTTCAGCCGGGGCATATTTTCCCGCTGATGTCCGATCCTGGTGGCGTTCTCAGTCGTGCCGGTCACACCGAAGCGTCCTGCGATCTGGCGGCCCTGGCCGGCTGTGAGCCGGCCGGCGTGATCTGTGAAATCATGAATGATGACGGCTCCATGGCCCGGCGCCCGGATCTTGAAAAGTTCGCAGAAGAGCACGATCTGAAGATCGGGACCATCGCAGACCTGATTCATTACCGCACCATGAACGAGCGCACGGTTGAGTGTGTGGAGCAGAACGAACTGGATACCGAGTACGGCGTGTTCAAGCTGCACACCTACCGGGACAATATCCAGGGTGCTACCCATCTGGCTATGGTAATGGGCGATATCCAGCCAGATGAGCCGGTGTTTGTGCGTGTGCACATTACCGATACCCTACGCGACCTGTTGGGCGCACGACGTAAAGATTCCCGGAGCTGGCCGCTGCATCACGCACTGGAGAAGGTTGCGGAAGAAGGCAAAGGCGTGGTGGTGCTGCTTAACAGTGCTGAAGACAGCTACAACCTGGAAGACCGGATTCAGGAGTTCTTTGACAAAGGGCAGGGATCCTCAGGCAAGGGCAGTTCCGGCGTGTATTTCACCGTCGGTACCGGTTCCCAGATTCTCCGGGATCTTGGCGTAGGTAAAATGCGCCTGCTCAGTCCGCCGGTTAAATTCTCCGCCATCTCCGGTTTCGACCTGGAAGTGGTGGAATACGTACCTTACGCCCCCGAATGATAAACCCGGTCATCGCCCAAAAAACGATGACCCGCGAAGGAGCCCGAGATGGCAGATATCAAAGTAATTGAAGGTGATTTTACCCAGTGCAGTGGCCGCTATGCGCTGGTGGTTGGCCGGTTTAACGGCTTTGTTGTGGAAAGCCTGGTGGAAGGCGCAGTGGATACCTTGCGTCGTCATGGTATTTCCAATGATGACATTGCCATCATCCGCGTGCCGGGTGCCTATGAAATGCCGTTGGCGGTCAAGCGTGTTGCCGAAACCTCGGACTACGATGCCATCATCGCGCTGGGCGCCGTGATTCGCGGTGGTACTCCGCACTTTGAATACGTCGCAGGTGAAGCCTCCAGCGGCCTGGGCGCTGTCAGCCTGGAAACCGATGTCCCGGTTACCTTCGGCGTATTGACCGTAGATTCCATTGAGCAGGCCATCGAACGCTCCGGCACCAAGGCCGGCAACAAGGGCGCGGAAGCCGCCATTACTGCCCTGGAAATGGTCAGTCTGTTCAAAAAGTTGGGTGAGTAATGAGCGAAGCGGGTGACACTTCTCCCCAGCCGGGGAAAACCGGCCAGCCCAAGGCAGGCGATCGCCGCCGGGCACGGGCGCTGGCCATGCAGGGTTTGTATCAGCGGCACTTCAGCAAAACGCCGATTTCTGATATCGAAGCCGAGTTCATGGTCGACAACGACATGAGCAAGGTCGATATCATGTATTTTCGGGATCTTCTGCGTGGCGTTCACCGCGAGCAGGCGGAGCTCGACAAACTGCTGGAGCCGTTTCTGGATCGTCCCCTCAGGGAGGTCGACCCGGTTGAACTGGCGATCGTCCGCCTCGGAACCTATGAGCTGAAGCATCGCATTGACGTGCCCTACAAAGTGGTCATCAACGAGGGCATTGAAATGGCCAAGCGTTTTGGTGGTACTGAAGGGCACAAGTTTGTGAACAGCATTCTGGACAAACTCAGTCGCCGGTTGCGTCTGGCTGAGACCCGTCCGCGTTGATTCATGGGTGAGTTTGAGCTGATCCGGACGTATTTCCAGCCGCTGGCCGATGGTGCCGGGCAGGATCAGCTCCTTCTTGGCCCCGGTGATGACTGCGCTATCCAGCGGGTACCGCCGGGGCAGGATCTGGTGTTTTCCGTGGACACCCTGGTGCAGGGCGTCCATTTTCCGTTTGATTATTCGCCTGATTATCTCGGATGGCGGGCCCTGGCTGTTGCGGTAAGTGATCTCGCCGCCATGGGCGCTCGCCCGGTCTGTTTTACCCTGGCTTTAACCTTGCCAGACGCCGACGCGGGGTGGCTGAAGGCGTTTTCCGAGGGTCTGGCCCGGGCCAGCAAAGCTTTTGGTATCGCCCTGGCGGGCGGAGACACTACCCGAGGGCCCCTGACAATCACCATCCAGGTGCATGGCACCGTTGACAACGGGCGTGCACTGTATCGATCCGGCGCAAAGCCCGGCGACCTGATATGTGTCAGTGGCCCGCTGGGGGCGGCCGGTGCCGCTCTGGATTACCTTGATGAAACCGACCCCTCGCCTGCGCAGCTTGCCTTGTTATCCCATTATCATTTTCCCCAGCCGCGCCTGGAATTAGGGCAGCAGCTAGCCGGCCGGGCCTCCTCTGCCATTGATGTTTCAGATGGGCTCCTGGCCGATCTCGGTCATATTCTTGAGGCCTCGGGCACCGGCGCACGAATCGACACGGGACGTATTCCGATGATGGCGCAGTTGGTTGCGTTAAAGGGCGAGAATGCCCGGGATCTGGCGTTGGGGGCAGGCGATGACTATGAGCTTTGCATCACCATCCCGCCGGGAACCTTCGACACTCTTGAAAATACTGTGGCCCGTGAACTGATAGTCATCGGAGAGATCACTTCGGAGCCGGGCCTGCAATTGAGCGGACCGGCCCCGGGCGGCATTCAAGGATATGAACACTTTGGGAGACCTGCATGAGTGATGACCTGATGCATGAACCGGATGCCGCCCAGGCCATCTTGCCTCCAGGCTTTCTGAGAAACCCGGTGCATCTGCTGGCCTTTGGTTTTGGCAGTGGCGCAGCGCCCAGGGCGCCGGGAACCTGGGGTAGTCTCGCCGCTATTCCGGTTTGGTATGGCTTTTCCTGGCTGCCGCCGGTGGCCTATTGGCTGGTGGTTCTGGCGGCGTTTCTGGTGGGTATCTGGTTGTGCGGCAAAACCGCGACAGATCTGAAAGTGCATGATCACGGCGGTATTGTCTGGGATGAGTTTGTGGGGATGTGGATTGCCCTGGGCTTGTTTCCGGATCAGCTTTACGGGGTACTCATGGCGTTCATGCTGTTCCGGCTGTTTGACGTGTGGAAGCCCTGGCCCATCAGCTGGCTGGACGAGCGCCTACCCGGAGGGCTCGGTATTATGGTGGACGATGTGGTCGCCGGGGCCATGGCGCTGGGTTGCCTTTGGGCGATTGACGTCTGGGTGATGCCCTATATTGTCTAGCAAAGGCATCACCCATTCGGTTTGTCGGGTGGGTTAGTGCACCTGCTGCTCTTCCGGCAGCATGCGAACAACATGCAGAAAGCGTTTAAGGCCGACTTCTGCCCGCTCTCTCGAAGCAAACGGCCCGCTGTCGAAGCCCTCTCGGGTGGTAAAGTACCATTTGCTCCCTACGCAGAAAAAACGACTGCTGCGAAACGGGACGGGGCCTTGCTCTCCTGTCCTGCGCTGAGTGTCCATGGTTTCTCCTGAGCCCACTTGTTTTTTTCTTCTCGGGCTATGCGTTGTGTAAGCCGACTTGTTTAAAACTAATCCAATTGCTGGCGAATTCAACAATTTTTTACATTCTTACGCCGGGCATCACATTCCGGACCTTTCAGCATCGAAAGCGAATTCGATTGTGTGCCTTGCTCTGATCAGCCGGGATGGTCAGAATGCTTGGCAGCGTTGCCCTCAACATTGCAGGCCGTGCCAACGGCCATCCCTATGGATAAGGAGATGAAGTGAGTATGTGTCACGTTCCAAGGCTTTTCAAGTTGCTGGCTGTTCTGATGAGTGTTGTCATGGTGGGCTGTGCGTCTACCGTGGCCAGGGTCGATACCTGGGAAGGCCAACTGCCCGCGGCAACGGAGCCGGCAGTGCTTCAGGCGCCCGGTGCGATACAGGTGGTCAGCGTGAATGGCCGGAGCATGACCAACTTCCTGATCGACGACCTGGCACTGGATTACGGTTTGCTGCCTGGTGAAAACGAAGTGGTGTTCAACTATAAAACCATCTGGGCCAAGGCCGGTGTGGTGCGCAATGGCGAATCCAAAGTTCATGTCATTGAGAGCGGTCCTCAGGTGGCACGGTTCGAGGCGAGCCCGGACGCGGTCTACCGTTTCGAGTTTGATAAGCCGGGCAGCCGCCAGGAAGCCGAAGCCATGATGGAGAGCTTCTCGGCAAAGATTGTTGCCGGTAACGGTACCGTGGTGGCGGTATCTGAGGAATGGGACGGACAGTCCCGGTTGACAGCCAACCGCACTCCGGTACCGGTGTCTGACGCAGAAAGTGTCGGGCGCACCCAGGACGGCACCGCACTGGAACAGCTCAAAGCCATTTGGGCAGATGCTTCGGACGAAGAGAAGAAGGCCTTTCTGCGCTGGGCATTCGAATAATCCCGGGCCGGGCCTGTGGGCCCGGCTTTTTCACTATCTGATTAGTACTGCAGCCCACACCCCGGTTACCGTCTGAATTTGCCCAGCCCACCTTTTAATAGTTTTTCCACATAGGCCAGGACATCATCGGTCAGGTTGTGTTGTGGTTCCGGAAACTGCTCATGGCCCTGGTCGGGGCCCAGTTCTGCTGCTGCTTTCTCTATCGCTTCCAGGCTGTCATGTACCAGCTCCGGTAGCTGGTCGCTATCGGCGACCACGTCCGGGCAAAGGGTGAAATTCAGGGTGAGCTGGCCCTGGTAGCTGACCGCGACAATTACCAGCCCAAGGCTGTCGAACAGGGGGGCGCTGTTGTACTGGCGCACCAAACGGGCACCTTGCAGGTACAGTGGTACCTGCGGACCCGGTACGTTGGTAATCGGCACATTGAACAGGGGCTGATAGCGTTGTGCGACCTGGAGCTCGGAATACAGGCGGGCCGAAAGTGCCAGCAGTGTTGATGGCAGCAGTTCGGTCAGCCGGTCCGCGGCTATGGCTTCACGATAGGGTTCCGATTCTACCGCGTTACGGTGAATTCGCCGGATCCGGGCTGCCGGGTTGGCTTCTGCGGTGGCCAGGTCCAGCAACATGGCCGACATCTGGTTGCCCGTGGCCTTGCGAAGACTGCTGGAGCGAACCGAGATCGGCGTCATGGCGACCAGCGATGTTCTCGTTTCGATGTTCTGGTTGGCGAGGTATCGGGCCAGGGTTTCGGCGCACAGGCCGAGGACCACATCGTTCAGGGTGACGTCGGCCAAGGAGCCTTTGATGGCTTTGAGCCGGGACAATTCCACGCTGGTCGAGACAATCCGCCGGTTGGCGGTAATCTGCCGGTTAAAGGGGCTGTGGGGCGCGGTGAACAAGGGCAGTGGCAGTGGCAGCTTGTGTAATTGCTTCTGGATCAGCCCACGGGTTGTGGCTTCGGCGGCGTTATAGGCCAGAGAGGCCAGCTGCATCGGCGTTTTCAGCATGTTGGCGCCGGCCTGCAGGAACACCCGCTCCTCAGAAGGTTCCTGCCTTGGCAGCCAGGGGCGGGGTGGTGTGATGGTTCTCGGGCTGGGTGTGTACTCCAGCAGCTTGCCCATGATTTCCTCGCCACTGAAGGCATCAATGGCCGCATGATGCAGCTTCACGATCAGTGCAAACCCTTCTTTCTCGCCCTCCGGATCGTCGATCCGGAAACCATCGACAAAGGTGATGTGCCAGAGCGGTCGGTCGCGTTTCAGTGGTTCCTCAAGAATCTTCGAGGCCAGCGACATCAGGCTGGCCTGCTTGCCGTGTTCGCCCAGGTTTACATAGGCCAGGTGCCGCTCAATGCTGAAATCGGCATCGTCCACCCAATAGGGGCGGCCGAGCCGGAGAGGGATTTCTTTCAGTTTCTGGCGGAACAGAGGCACCACGTGGAGGCGGCTGCGCAGGTAGGCGACGAAGGTGCTGAACGCCAGCGGGTTAGACAGGCCGCTGGCATCAAACAGATAAACGCCGCCGATGTGCATCGGGGTGGTGTCTGATTCCAGATACAGGAACGAGGCATCCAGTTCCGACAGCTGACGCATGGAACGCACTCCTTGTGTTTCTCGTTGTACTCGGCTGACCAGTATACTCCAGACCGTGAATTCCCCGGTTGGCTCCGTTGCCTCAGGAATCCGCCGGCTTGAGCCACTGGCTCAGGCTCTGGTCTTCGCTCAGCCGGTTCCAGAACCACATCAGCGCCTTGCCTTTGTCTTCACTGTGCCGGGCCAGGTGGATGGCGATCGGGGGGCGTGGTTCATGCACTGCTTTCGCCACCAGCCGGCCTGCGGCCAGTGCCTCCCGAATGCGTGGCAAGGGCAGCCAGCCAACGCCGAGGCCTGCTTCCTGTATGGCGATTTTCTGGTCGATGTTGGTGACGGTCAAGGTTCGTTGGCGCCGAAAGATACCGGCATGGCCGGGGGGTAGCGCGCGGGAGGTATCGGCGGCAACGGCGGCGGGAAATGGGGCGATGTCGCTTTCTGTCAGGGGTTCTTGTGCCTGGGCCAGGGGGTGGCTGGCCGCCACGGCAAAGACGAACGGTATCTCCCCCAGTGGCTTAGTGGTAAAGCTTCCGGCGGGTTTGCTGAGCTGGTCTGCGCCAATCACCATGTCGACGCGCCGACTTTGCAGGGCGTCCCAGGCACCTGCAAAGACCTCCTCCACCACCTGCACATCCACTGGAACGCCCAGTTGGTAGAAAGCATCAATCGCCGGAAACAGGCATTGTGCCGGCAGTAGCGAGTTGAAGCCTATTCTCAGCCTGGTCTCCCAGCCCTGGGCTACCTGGCGGGTGGTGTGAGCGAGATTCTCGGCGGCTTCAAGCAGGGAGCGGCCTTCCTCCAACAGGTAACGACCGGCAGGCGTGAGCACGGCTTTGTGCCCGGTTCGGTCAAAGATACTGACATTGAGGTCTTCCTCAAGCTTCTGGACGGTGTAACTGATGGCTGAGGGAACCCGGAACAGTTCGCCGGCGGCACCAGCAAAACTGCCCTTGCGGTCGATAGCGTCCAGTACTTTGAGTGCGTCGATGGTAATGGCTGTATGCATGTTCGAATAATCTGAAAGTGTTTGCCAGAAATGCTTGCTATCAGCCTAGCAGCACAGCCGTTAGCCTGTCTCTATTAATTCAGAACTGGGTCAGCCCCCATCACACTTCATCAGGGCAAATGTCAGGGTGGTTGATCCCGCAGGAGGGTATTTATGGGCTTGTTGGTTGATGGCCGTTGGCACGATCAGTGGTATGACACAGACAAAACCGGCGGCAAATTTGAGCGCGAGGCGGCGCGGTTCCGGAACTGGGTAACCGCTGACGGCTCCGCCGGCCCGGCGGGAGAGGGTGGTTTTCCCGCAGCGAGTGGTCGGTATCATCTGTATGTGTCCATGGCCTGCCCCTGGGCTCACCGAACGCTGATTTTCCGTAAGCTCAAGGGGCTGGAGAAGCATATTTCAGTGTCTGTCGTACACCCGGACATGGTGGAAAACGGTTGGGAATTTCGTCGGGGCAGCGCGGCTCACCAGGATGACCTGTATGATTCCGACTTCATGCACCAGATCTATACCCGTGCCGCCCCGGATTATTCAGGCCGGGTGACGGTGCCGGTGTTGTGGGACAAAGAGCGGGAAACCATTGTCAGCAATGAATCAGCCGACATTATCCGGATGTTCAATTCTGTCTTTGATGGCCTTGAAGACGTCAAGAACGAACTGGATTTCTACCCGGAAAGCCTGCGTGGTGACATCGAGGCCGTGAATGAGCGGGTTTACCATACGGTGAATAACGGTGTTTACAAGGCAGGATTTGCGACAGCCCAGGATAAGTATGAGGATGCCTATCAGGCCCTGTTCGATTCCCTGGATTGGCTGGAACAAATGCTGGCAGAGAAGCGCTATCTCACCGGTAATCAGCTAACCGAGGCCGACTGGCGGCTGTTCACAACGCTGATCAGGTTTGATGCGGTTTATTACAGTCATTTCAAGTGCAATCGCCAGCAGATCCGGGACTATCCGAATCTGTCTGGCTATGTGCGGGAGCT
Source organism: Marinobacter sp. C1S70 (assembly GCF_000475355.1). Taxonomy (NCBI): domain Bacteria; kingdom Pseudomonadati; phylum Pseudomonadota; class Gammaproteobacteria; order Pseudomonadales; family Marinobacteraceae; genus Marinobacter; species Marinobacter sp. C1S70. Next base: position 23,231 of record NZ_AXBW01000030.1, read on the forward strand.
GTATCAGGTGCCGGGTGTGGCAGAAACGGTAGACCTGGACCAGATCAAGCGTCACTACTATGTGAGCCAGCGCACCATTAACCCGACGCAGATTGTGCCGGTGGGGCCAGATCTGGAGTTTGAGGTCCCCCACGGGCGTGAACATCTCAGCTGACAGAGCTGGCAGACTAGCTGACCCGGGCAACCGCTACATCGGTCAGTAGTTCCAGCGCCTGCCGGTGCTCAGAGCCCGGCAGGCAAGCCAGCAGGTCTCTCGCGATCTGCGCCTGCTCTTTTGCCTTTGCCATGGTGTATTCAATAGCGCCGGACGCCTTCACGATCTCCAGTACCTTCGGCAGGTCATCCAGCCCGCCTTTGCGGATGGCCTGGCGAATCAGTTGCCTTTCCTCTTCACTACCGTTGGCCATGGCGTAGATCAGCGGTAGGGTGGTTTTGCCTTCCGCCAGGTCGTCTCCCACGTTCTTGCCCATGGTTTCGGCATCGCCCTGGTAATCAAGCACGTCATCAACCAGCTGGAAAGCCAGTCCCAGGTGTTTGCCATAGTCTTTCAGGGCGTTTTCCTGTTCCGTGCTGGCTCCGGCCAGCAAAGCGCCGGTGTGGGACGCGGCTTCAAACAGCATGGCGGTCTTGTTGTGGATGACGACCATATACTGGTCTTCGCTCAGATCCGGGTTCTTCACGTTCATCAACTGCATGACCTCGCCCTCGGCAATGACTGCCGTAGCGTGAGACAGAACGTTCATGATTGGCAGGCTCTGCAGCTCGACCATCATCTCGAAGGCCCGGGCATAGAGGAAATCACCGACCAGCACGCTGGGCGCATTGCCCCATTTGGCGTTGGCTGTGCTGCGGCCGCGGCGCATGTCCGAGGTGTCCACCACGTCGTCGTGCAGCAGTGTGGCGGTATGCAGGAATTCAATCACGGCAGCCAGCTTCAGGTGATCGTCTTTCTGGTAGCCGGCGGCCTGGCTGGCAAGCAGAACCAGCAAAGGGCGCAGGCGTTTACCGCCGCTTTCGATGATGTACTGGGCGATTTTCTCCACCAGTGGGACATCGGAAGCGAGCCGCTTGATGATAAGGTCGTTAACGCGGCTGAAATCATCCGCTACGGTGTCGTAGATGCGCTGGGCTGTCATCGGGCCGGTAAGTCCCTTGCTGGTGTTTTCGTTGAGTTTTCGGGCAGGTCGCGGCAATGCTAGGTATTGCTGCTTACAGTGTCAACTTGAGCCGGAAACCGGCTTGTATTGGCCGGCGGGTTTTCGTACAATCACGCGCCCAACTCATCCCAACCTGCGCTCCCTGCAATAGGGTCGCCAGAGCGCTTCCCTTAGAACCAGGTGGATAAGAGCAGGGATGGGTCAATCGCGGAGACTATGAATGTACGCAGTTATTGTTAGCGGTGGTAAGCAGCACCGTGTAAAAGAAGGCGAAACTCTGAAGCTGGAAAAGCTGGAAGTTGAAACCGGCGGTTCCGTTGAGTTTGACCGTGTTCTTCTGGTTGCCAATGGCGACGACGTAAAAGTTGGCGCTCCGGTTGTTGAAGGTGCCAAGGTGACCGCAGAAGTGGTTAGCCACGGTCGTCACGACAAAGTGAACATCATCAAGTTCCGTCGTCGTAAGCATCACATGAAGCGTCAGGGCCACCGTCAGTGGTTTACTGAAGTCAAGATCACGGGTATCCAGGGCTAAGCCCTCGAATAACCCCTTAATGAAGGAGGCTGGTAATGGCTCATAAAAAGGCAGCAGGTAGTACCCGTAACGGTCGCGATTCCGAGTCGAAACGACTTGGTGTCAAGCGCTACGGTGGCGAGTCTGTATCTGCAGGCAGCATCATCGTTCGTCAGCGCGGCACCCGTTTCCACGCTGGCAGCAACGTAGGCATTGGCAAGGACCACACCCTGTTCGCGAAAGCGGAAGGTCAGGTGAAGTTCGAAACCAAAGGCCCGCAGAACCGCAAGTTCGTAAGCATCGTTCCGGCTGCGTAAGCAGCGGCGATCCGGTTCTGTTGAACCTTGGGTTTGCCTGATATGCTGATTTAGTCAGTTCTCAGGTGAGTCCGGAGCCCCGCAAAGCTTCCTTGAGGCTGCGGGGCTTTTTAGTTTATGCAAAGGCATTTGGCGTATGAAATTTGTAGACGAAGCCACCATCATTGTTGAAGCCGGTAAAGGCGGGCATGGTTGCCTGAGCTTCCGGCGGGAAAAGTACGTGCCAAAAGGTGGTCCCGACGGCGGTGACGGCGGGGATGGCGGTTCCGTCTATCTGGAGGCGGACAGCGCACTCAATACCCTGATTGATTACCGCTTCCAGCGTAAATACAAGGCCCAGAATGGTGAGCCGGGTGCTGGCCGCAACTGCACCGGCACCAAAGGCGAAGATCTGGTTCTGCCGGTGCCGGTTGGCACGACGGTGGTGGACATGGATACCCATGAAGTGCTGGGCGATCTCACCAAAGAAGGCCAGCGCCTGAAAGTGGCTCAGGGTGGTTTTCACGGCCTTGGCAATACCCGCTTCAAGTCGTCCGTTAATCGTGCTCCGCGTCAGACCTCCAAAGGGTCTGAGGGTGAGGCGCGTAATCTGCGCCTGGAACTGAAGGTTCTGGCCGATGTCGGTCTGCTGGGTTTGCCCAATGCCGGTAAGTCTACGTTCATCCGGTCGGTTTCCGCAGCGCGCCCGAAGGTGGCGGATTATCCCTTCACCACGCTGGTACCGAATCTTGGTGTGGTCAGTGTGCAGGCCCATCAAAGCTTTGTTATCGCGGATATTCCCGGTCTGATTGAGGGGGCAGCCGAGGGTGCGGGTCTTGGTATTCGTTTTCTGAAGCATCTGGTCCGGACCCGCTTGTTGCTGCACCTGGTGGATGTTGCTCCTTATGATGGCTCGTCCCCGGCCGATGCGGTCAGGGCAATTGTCCACGAGCTCGAGAAGTTCAGTGAAACGCTGGCCAGCCGTCCTCGTTGGCTGGTGCTGAACAAGGTCGATATGGTTGCCGAGGAAGATCGTGAGGCCCATTGTCAGGCCATTGTTGATGAGCTTGGCTGGGAGGGGCCTGTGTTCCGCATTTCCGCGCTGAGCGGCGAAGGCACCAAGCCTTTGGTGCAGGCCGTGATGCGCTGGATTGAGGAGCAGGCCGAGCAGGAAGCCGATAACCCGGATTTTGCCGAGCAGGAAGCCGCGCGCAGGCGCCGTATGGACGAAGAGGCTCGTCAGAAGATTGAGGCGGATCGTCAGGCCCGCCGAGCGGCCCGTCACGCGGACGATGATGACGACGACTTTGACGACGATGATTACGACGTTGAAGTGGTTTACGCCCCGGAATAACTCACTAACGGAAGAGACTGTACCGCTATCATGAGTGAACGCCTCCAGCTTCGACAGGCCCGTCGCCTGGTAGTAAAGATCGGTAGTGCCTTGCTGACCAATGATGGCAAAGGTCTGGATGTTGCTGCATTGGGGTTGTGGGTAGATCAGATCGCCGAGCTGATTGCCGACGGTGTAGAGGTGGTGGTGGTGTCGTCTGGTTCGGTGGCCGAGGGTATGAGTCGCCTGGGCTGGACGGTTCGCCCTCAGCACTTGCACGAGTTGCAGGCTGCGGCTGCTGTGGGGCAGATGGGGCTTGTCCAGACCTGGGAAGCCCAGTTCAAGCGCCATGATATTCATACGGCGCAGATCCTGCTGACCCACGACGACCTCTCCGACCGCAAACGTTACCTGAACGGCCGCAGTACCCTGCGTACGTTGCTGGATTACGGCGTGGTGCCGATCGTGAACGAGAACGATACGGTGGTGACCGACGAGATCCGGTTTGGTGATAATGACACCCTGGGCGCGCTGGTGGCCAACCTGATTGAGGCTGATGGTCTGATCATTCTGACCGATCAGGTGGGGTTGTTTGATAAAGATCCCCGCAAGCACCGCGATGCTGTACTTGTGACCGAACGCAGGGCGGAGGATCGCGAGCTGGATGCCATGGCCGGCGGCGGTGCCGGTGCGCTTGGGCGCGGTGGTATGCAGACCAAATTGAGGGCGGCCCGGCTGGCGGCCCGTTCCGGCGCGTTTACGGTGATTGTCGGTGGCCGGATCGAGCATGTGATTGCCCGGTTACGCCAGGGTGATGTCGTTGGCACTCTGTTGTTGCCAGAGCAGGGGCGGCTGGCCGCCAGAAAGCAGTGGATTGCCAGCCATCTGCAAACCCGGGGCAAGCTCACGCTGGATGACGGTGCGGTGAAAGTGTTGCGCCAAGGCGGGCGGAGCCTGTTGCCGGTGGGTGTGAAGGCGGTGTCCGGGCAGTTCCGGCGGGGCGAGATGGTTTCATGCGTGGATCTGGCGGGCAAAGAAATCGCGCGGGGGCTGGTTAACTATGATGCTGATGAGGCCAGGGCCATCGCGGGCCGGTCCAGTGATCGCATTAACGATGTTCTCGGTTATGTGTCCGATGAGGAGATGATCCATCGGGATAACCTGGTGGTGGTTTGATCTTTTCTGCTTGATTCAGGCACAAAAAAACCGGCTGGCTAGCCGGTTTTTTTATTTTGCACAGAATCAGGCGCTTTTCAGGGCCTTGATTTTGGCGTTCAGTCGGCTCTTGTGACGAGCAATCTTGTTCTTGGCGAAGATACCTTTGTTGACCATGCTGTCCAGGATCGGCTGAGCTTCTTTCAGAGCAGCCTGGGCTTCATCGTGGTTACCGGCCTTGATCTTGGCGTCGACCTTTTTCATGTAGGTGCGTGCCATGGAACGCAGGCTGGCGTTATGCTTGCGGTTTTTCTCGTTCTGACGAGCGCGCTTCTTGGCTTGCGGGGAATTTGCCACCGTAAAACTCCTGAAAATTCGTTGCTATAAAAGAAATTTTTACATCGCGGGCGCGCCAAAACCAGCGCGTCGAAATAAATGACGCGGAACTATGCCGCTGAATGCCCGAAATGTCAAGGCCACCGCATGGTTCGTGCCTCGCCAGCAAAGCCCTGTGGTACACTCCGGCATCGCAGCGCTGGGGGCTGGCCGAGGGCTTTAATCGGCCTTGTGGATTACCGAGATGGCCCGCAGCGCCCACTCAGGATTCTGGACGCCGAAATCATGCCTTCCGAACAGCCAAAGCCGCCCCAAACCGGGAAGTCAGAACCACCCAAAGCGCCGGGGTTGCTGAGATCGTCTGGTGTGGTAGGCATGATGACCATGCTGTCGCGGGTGTTGGGGCTGGTCCGGGATATGGTAATTGCCCGCTACTTTGGTGCCGGAGCAGGGGCGGATGCGTTCTTTGTGGCGTTCAAAATCCCCAATTTCCTACGGCGTCTGTTTGCCGAAGGTGCGTTTTCCCAGGCTTTCGTGCCGGTGTTGTCGTCCTATCGGGAGAATCAGGACATCTCGGAAGTGAAGCGCCTGGTGGATGCCGTGGCCGGCTCTCTGGGTTTGGTGCTTTTGGCGGTGACTCTGGTTGCCATGCTCGGTTCGCCGGTGCTGACTGCGGTATTCGCGCCGGGGTTTCTGGATGACGACCTCAAGTTTGCGCTCACCAGCGACATGCTGCGCATTACCTTTCCGTATTTGCTGTTGATATCCCTGACCGCCTTTGCCGGCGGCATTCTCAACAGCTACGACCGGTTTGCGGTGCCGGCCTTCACGCCGGTGTTGCTGAATCTGGCCATGATTGCGGCGGCCATTTTTCTCACGCCGGTGATGGATGAGCCGGTGATGGCGCTGGCCTGGGGTGTGTTCATTGCAGGGGCCTTGCAGTTGTTTTTCCAGTTGCCGTTTCTGATGCGTTTGGGGTTATTGCCCAGGCCCAGGATTGATTACCGGCACGAAGGGGTCAACCGGATTCTGAAGCTGATGGCGCCGGCGCTGTTCGGGGTTTCGGTCAGCCAGATCAATCTGTTGCTGGATACCGTGCTGGCCTCCTTCCTGCAAACCGGCAGCGTGTCCTGGCTTTACTATTCCGACCGTTTGTCTGAGTTGCCATTGGGGGTGTTCGGTATTGCGATCGCCACGGTGATTCTACCCAGTCTGTCGCGTAAGCATGCGGCGGCATCCGCGGACCAGTTTGCGGCGACTCTTGACTGGGCTGTACGGGCGGTTTTGCTGATCGGCGTGCCGGCCGCCCTGGCGTTGGCTTTGCTGGCCGAGCCCTTGATCGCAACTCTGTTCCACTACGGCGAAGTGACCGATCGCGACGTCGCGATGTCTGCACAAAGTCTGCGGGCCTATTCTGCGGGTTTGCTGGCGTTCATGTTGATCAAGGTGCTGGCGCCGGGCTTCTTCGCCCGGGAAGATACCAAAACCCCGGTAAAGATTGGTGTGATCGCCATGGTCGCCAATATGGTGTTTAACCTGGCGCTGATTGCGCCGCTGGCCCATGCCGGGCTTGCGCTGGCGACGTCGCTTTCTGCCTGGCTCAACGGTTATCTGCTTTGGCGCGGACTTCGCAAGGAAGGCGCCTGGAAAAGCCAGTCGGGCTGGCCGAAGTTCCTGATGCAACTGGCGGTTGCGAACGGTGCACTGGCGGCGGTGATCCTCTGGCTGAATGTGCCGGTTGGCCAGTGGCTGGCCTTTACTGGCCTGCAGAGGGCCTCGGAAATGACGATTCTGGTCGTGGCCGGGGTTTTCGCCTATTTTGTTGCGCTCGCCCTTGTGGGTGTCCGCGTGCGGCAATTCCGCCAGAAGTAAGGCGTTGTGATTTCTACCACACCGGCTCCTGGGGTATAATCGCGCGTTTTCTCACCAGTGCGTCGCGCGTTCGCGCCGGCGCGCCGAAAGCCATTGGCAGCATTAGGGTTCGCAGTACATGCGTCTGATTCGAGGCCTGACCAATCTCAAGCGTATCGCGGGAAGTGCGGATTCTCCGCTGGCCGATGGGTGCGTGGCCACCATCGGCAACTTTGACGGGGTTCATCGGGGCCATAGAACCATCATCGATCAGGTCAGAAGCAAGGCTCAGGCTCTTAACCTGCCGTCTGTGGTGATGATTTTCGAGCCTCAGCCCCAGGAATTTTTTAAGGGGGCGGAAGCGCCTCCCCGGTTGATGCCGTTTCGCCAGAAATTTGAAGCTCTGCTTGGCGAAGGCGTTGATGTGGTGCTGTGTATCCGCTTTGACGAAACCTTCCGCAGCTATTCGGGCATGGGTTTTATCGAGGATGTGCTGATCAATGGCCTTGGGGTTCGTCACCTCGTGGTTGGCGACGACTTCCGCTTCGGCTGCGACCGGGCCGGCGACTTCAGGCTGCTGCAAAGTGTGGGGCAGCAACGGGGCTTTACAGTTGAGAATACCCGTACCGTTGTGGTGGGCGGTGAGCGGGTGAGTAGCACCCGGGTGCGCAATGCCCTGAATGTGAACGGACTGGAGGAAGCCGAGCGACTGCTGGGGCACCCTTACCGGATCCATGGGCGGGTGGTTTATGGCCGGCAGTTGGGCCGGCAGATCGGCGCGCCCACCGCCAATATCCTGCTGCATCAGATGCCGGCGCTGCGAGGGGTTTACGTGGTGAGGGCACGGCTCGATACCGGGGAATGGCGTGATGGCGTGGCGAACATTGGCCTGCGCCCCACGGTAGATGGCAAGCGACCATCGCTGGAAGTGCACCTGTTTGACTTTGCTGGCACACTTTATGGCCAGCACCTGGAAGTCGTGTTCCGCCATGGCCTGCGGGACGAAGTGAAATTCGACTCTGTTGACGAACTTCGGCAACAGATCGCCCGGGATTTTGAGCATGCCCGGGCCTGGTTGGCGGAGAACCCCGCCACGCCGGAAACCTGATTCAACTGACCAACCAAGAGTACGCACACAGACATGAGCGACTACAAGCATACCCTGAATCTGCCGGAAACCGCGTTCCCCATGCGCGGTAACCTGGCCAAGCGCGAGCCGGACATGCTCAAGCACTGGCAGGACCTGAACGTTTACGGCAATCTGCGCAAGCAGCGCCAAGGTCGTGAGAAGTTCATCCTGCACGATGGCCCTCCCTACGCTAACGGCAGCATTCACATCGGGCATGCGGTCAACAAGATCCTGAAAGACATGATCGTGAAATCCCGCAGTTTCATGGGCTACGACGCACCTTACGTGCCGGGCTGGGATTGCCACGGTCTGCCCATCGAGCACAAGGTTGAGCAGGAAATCGGCAAGGCCGGCGTAAAGGTGGACTACAAAACCTTCCGCCAAGCCTGCCGAGACTACGCCACCAAACAGATCGAAGGCCAGAAGGCCGACTTTATCCGCCTGGGCGTGATGGGTGAGTGGGACAAGCCCTACCTGACCATGGATCCGAAAGTGGAGGCGGGCATTGTCCGGGCGTTGGGCAAGATCGTCGCCAAGGGCCACCTGGTGCGGGGCTTCAAGCCGGTTTACTGGAGTGTGGTTGGTCAGTCCGCACTGGCAGAAGCCGAAGTTGAATACCAGGACAAAACCTCAACCCAGATTGACGTGCGCTTCACCGTCGTGGATCAGGACGCCGTACTGAGAACCTTCGGAACCAGCGAAGGTGAGGGCGATGTATCCCTGGTGATCTGGACCACTACTCCCTGGACGATTCCCGCCAACCAGGCGGTGTCCATCGGTGCCGATATTGAATACGCACTGGTACAGTTAGATGCCGGCCACGGCGCGGAGCGCATGATTCTGGCCACGGACATGGTGCAGGGCATCATGGCTCGCTGGGGAGTGGAAGACTACAAAGTGCTGGCCAACGTGGCCGGTTCCGCCCTGGAAAACCAGTTGCTGCACCATCCGGTGTACGACAAGCAAGTGCCGGTGCTGCTGGGTGACCATGTCTCCCTGGAAGCAGGTACCGGTGCCGTGCACACCGCGCCAGACCATGGTATGGAAGACTTTGAAGTAGGTAAGGCCTACGGCATTGGCACCATCAACCTGGTGAAAGCCGATGGCACCTACACCGAAGCGGCCGGCGAGTTCGCTGGCGTGCACGTATACAAGGCCGATGAGCCGGTATGCGCCGCGCTGGAGCGGGAAGGCAAGCTGGTACGCGCGGAAAAATTCCGCCACAGCTATCCGCACTGCTGGCGCACCAAGACCCCACTGATCTACCGGGCTACGCCCCAGTGGTTCATCAGCATGGACAAGCTCAACCTGCGCGCCGATGCGTTGGAGGCCATCAAAGGCATCCGCTGGGTACCGGCCTGGGGCCAGAACCGTATTGAAGCCATGTTCGAGCAAAGCCCGGACTGGTGTATTTCCCGTCAGCGCACGTGGGGCGTGCCGATCACCTTGTTTATCCACAAGGAAACCCAGGAGCTGCATCCGAGCACCCAGGAGCTGATCGAGAAAGTCGCCCAGGCGGTGGAAACCGGCGGCATCGATGCCTGGTACGACATTGACCAGAACGAACTGCTGGGCGCCGATGCTGACCAGTACGAAAAAGTTCTGGATACCCTGGACGTCTGGTTTGACTCGGGTGTCACCCATGACTCTGTATTGCGGGTACGTGAAGAATTGGGCCAGTTCCCGGCCGATATGTACCTGGAAGGCTCCGACCAGCATCGTGGCTGGTTCCAGTCATCCCTGAAAACCTCCATCGCCATGAATGGCGTGGCCCCGTACAAGCAGGTGCTCACTCACGGCTTCACTGTGGACGCCAAGGGCTACAAGATGTCCAAGTCCATGGGTAACGTTATCGCCCCACAGGAAGTCATGAACGAGCTGGGTGCAGACATCCTGCGTTTGTGGGTCTCTGCCACCGACTACAGCGGTGAGATGAGCGTTTCCAAGGATATCCTGCGCCAGACGGCAGACGGCTATCGCCGTATCCGCAACACTGCACGCTTCCTGCTGAGCAACCTGACCGGGTTTGATCCGGAACAGCACATGGTCGCGCCTGAAGACATGATCGCCCTGGACCGCTGGATGGTCGACCGCGCCCTGCAGCTCCAGAACGAACTGCACGAAGACTACGGCAACTATGCCTTCCTTCGGATCTACCAGAAGGTGTACAACTTCTGTGAAGCCACCCTGGGTGGCTTCTACCTGGACATCATCAAGGACCGCCAGTACACCACCCAGGCCGACAGCCTGGCGCGACGTTCCTGCCAGACCGCGCTCTATCATGTAGCCGAAGCCCTGGTGCGCTGGATTGCGCCAATCCTGAGCTTCACCGCTGATGAAATCTGGCAGCACCTGCCGGGTAAGCGCGGCGACACCGTGTTCTACGAAACCTGGTACGAGGGCTTGAGTGCGCTGCCTGAAGGCTTCGAGTTAGGCCGTGACTACTGGCGTGAAATCTACGCTGTGAAAGAGGCGGTCAACAAGTGCCTGGAAGAAGCCCGTGCCCGTGGTGAAATCAAAGGCTCGTTGAGTGCGGAAGTGACTCTGTACTGCGAAGGTAGCCTGGCCGAGCGACTGAACTATCTTGGTGAAGAGCTGCGCTTTGTGCTGATTACCTCTGAAGCCACCGTTAAGCCGGTGAGCGAAGCAGCCGGCGTAGAGCAAACCAACGTGGAAGGTCTGCTGGTGAAAGTGACCCCGGCGACTCACTCCAAGTGCGAACGCTGCTGGCACCACCGTGAAGACGTGGGGCAGAACGAGCAGTACAGCGATCTGTGTGGCCGTTGCGTGACCAATGTGGAAGGCCCGGGTGAAACCCGTGCATACGCCTGATGGATGCGGTCATGACTGAAAGCGCTGGCAGCAAACTGAAATGGCTGTGGCTGGCGGTGCTGGTCATCGCCATTGACTTGGGCACCAAGGCCGTAGCCACGGCTATGCTGACCTATGGCAACCCTGTACCGGTGCTGCCCAGTTTCAACCTGACGTTACTGCACAACACTGGCGCGGCGTTCAGCTTCCTGGCCGATGCCGCCGGCTGGCAGCGCTGGTTCTTCGTCACCCTGGCGGTTGTGGTCAGCGTAGTGCTGGTGGGCTGGCTGAGAAAACTCAAAGCTGATGAAACCTGGACTGCCATCGCCATCGTATTGATCCTCGGTGGCGCCATCGGCAACGTGTACGACCGGGTGGTGCATGGTTACGTGGTGGATTTCCTGCATTTCTACTGGCAGGACTGGCATTTCCCGGCCTTCAACCTGGCCGACACCGCCATCACCATTGGTGCTGCCATGATGATCATCGATGCATTCCGCAAACCCGCTGGTGCCAGCGGCGATGCTGACAGGAGCAACTGAACCCCATGAAAGAACTGCCCATCGACAAGGGAACCCGCGTAAAACTGCACTTCGCCCTGAAGTTTGAAGACGGCGAAACTGTGGATACCACCTTCGACAAAGAGCCGGCTACCCTGGAAATCGGTGATGAAAATCTGCCGGAAAATTTCGAAGCCTACCTGATGGGCCTGAAAGCCGGCGACCACAAAACCTTTGAAGTACCGCCGGAAAAAGCCTTCGGGCAGCACAACCCCAGCAATATCCAGACCTTCAAGCGCCACGAATTCAGTGCTGACATGGTTCTGGAGCCTGGTGTAGTGATCTCCTTCGCCGACGCGCGCCAACAGGAACTGCCCGGTGTGATCAAGCGGGTAGAAGGTGACCAGGTGGATGTGGACTTTAATCACCCGCTGGCAGGGCATACACTGAGCTTTGAGGTAAAGATCATTGATGTGGAGCCGGCTGGCCCGACTCATTGATTTGATCGGCTAACCATGAATTAGCGGGATGCGAGGTAGGTTCTTCCGGGATTGTCTGCAGCAGGGATGCTGCAGTCAAGCGTACAGGGACGTATTCACAGCGTGTCCCGGAAGAACCTACCTCGTAGCACGCGGGCGACAATCTCTAAGGGCAATGTTATGCAAATCCGACTCGCTAACCCCCGTGGCTTCTGTGCCGGCGTAGACCGCGCCATAGAAATTGTAAACCGCGCGCTGGACGTGTTCGGAGCGCCCATCTACGTGCGCCACGAAGTGGTCCACAACAAATTCGTGGTCGACAACCTGCGCAACCGGGGTGCGATCTTTGTCGACGAGTTGGACGAAGTGCCCGACGACAAACTGGTGATCTTCAGCGCCCACGGCGTCTCCCAGGCGGTACAGAACGAAGCTGCCCGCCGCGGCTTGAAAGTCTTCGACGCCACCTGCCCGCTGGTCACCAAGGTACATATGGAAGTGATGCGCTACAGCCGTGACGGCCGCGAGTGCATCCTCATCGGCCACCACGGCCATCCGGAAGTGGAAGGTACCATGGGCCAGTACGACCACAGTAACGGCGGCGACATCTACCTGGTGGAAGACGAAGCCGACGTGCAAAAGCTGGAAGTAAAAGACCCCAGCCGCTTGTCCTTCGTTACCCAGACCACCCTGTCCATGGACGACACCGCCCGGGTAATCGATGCTCTGCGCGCCAAATTCCCGGAAATTGAAGGCCCCCGTAAAGATGATATCTGCTATGCCACCCAGAACCGGCAGGATGCCGTCAAACAGCTAGCCGGCGACTGCGACATCATGCTGGTGGTGGGCTCCCCCAACAGCTCCAACTCCAACCGCCTGCGCGAACTGGCTGAGCGCATGGGCACGCCTGCTTATCTGATTGATGAAGCTGGCCAGATTGATCCTAAATGGCTCGAAGACAAGCAGGCTGTAGGCGTAACCGCCGGTGCATCCGCCCCGGAAGTGCTAGTGGCCGAGGTGATCAATCGCCTGAAGGAGCTGGGTGGGGAAGAACCGCAGGAAGTGGCAGGCAGGGAGGAGAATATTGTGTTTTCCATGCCCAAGGAATTGCGGATCGACGCGGTGAACGTTTGATCTGAATCACACTTCTGCGGACCCAATTCCGCTTATCTTCTGTAAACCGCCACTTATCGAAAAGCCATGGCGGTTTTTTTGTGTCTGGATATTGTATGAATATGACAAAAGTATCAGGGGGCTGTTCCATGCGATCTCTCGCTCACCAGCGCGGGTTTACACTCATTGAATTGATGGTCGTAATTGCACTTGTGGCGATCACCGCAACGATAGCTGTTCCTGGTTTCAATCGAATGATTGAGTCAAACCGCATGACGGCGACGACTAACTCGGTGATAGGAACGCTGAATTTCGCGAGAAGTGAAGCCGTGCGCAGAGGGGAGCCCGTGCTGGTTACACTGGCAGGAAATGGAAGCGTCCAGGTATATGTTGCGGCGGATTTGAACACGCTTCTTCGGGAGACAGGAGCACTACCGAACGGAGTAAGCCTCTCGCGTGATCCAGATGCGGATACCGTCTTTCGTGGGAACGGAATGATGCAGGGTAATCAGGTGCGTAGGCATTATGACATTTGCTCAAATAATGGTGTGTCTGATGCGCGCGTTACCGTCAATGTTGGTGGGCAGACGTCAGTAAACCAAGGTGCGCCAAATTGTTAACTGGCCAGAGTAATCAGGGGTTTGGAATGCCTGAAAAATATAGCGATGTAAAAAAACGATGTTCCGGTTTTTCGATGATCGAAGTCTTGATTGCCCTGATTGTATTGGCTATCGGTCTACTGGGCGTTGCAGGGCTGCAAACAGTTTCCATGCAACAGACAGTGGCATCAGATACCCGGTCTGTGGCGGTTATGCATGCGCAATCCATGGCAGAAACAATCCGATCTCTAAGAGGTGTACCCAATTCTTCAGTGGTCAACGCCTGGGAGGCCGAAGTAAAAAGAGACCTCGGGTCGGCTAGCGCTGCCAAAGTGGAGTCTGTTGGAACTAATAGCGCGAATATCGACATCACCTGGATAGAACGCGAGAGCCGGCTGGATCCGGAAGAAGTTGATGCGGATGGTGGCGCCCAAAGACAAGAAGTGTCGGGTAGCTTCAGCTTGACGATAAGGTACCGGGAATGAAATCTAGAATGAAAACGCTGCAGAAGTCGTCAGCCCGCCAACAGGGTCTGTCGCTCGTCGAGCTTATGATCGCGCTTTTGTTAGCGTCGATTCTGACCGTTGGTCTGTACCAGGTTTTTAGCTCAAACAGTTTTTCGTTTCGTTTGAACGAAGCATCGGCAAGAGCTCAGGAAAGCGGTCGTATTGCCTCGGAGGTTCTTGGGCGAGAAATACGTGGTGCGGGCTACTTCGGCTGCAACGTCGAAAGTGTTGTCAATAATCTCGATGATACCGATGAAAGCTATGATCCGGACTCACACTCGTTTGATATCAGTGCGGCGGTTTCTTCTGCAGCAGCAACGCGACCAGCCGATGCAATCGCCGGGACTCATCACTTAAGACTGTCTGGCATGGAAAATAGTGGAATTGAAGTGAGGACGATGGGTCCTGCCACTTCCGCCTCATTTGATATTACTGAACGGGGAGGATTGGTTGATGGTAGTGTTATTGCCATATCAGATTGCTCCGGAACGGACATTTTTCAGGTTTCCAGTATTCAGCAGGGCGGGGGAGGAAATCTGAAAATTACAGTCGTTGCTAATAGTGGTGAAGATGATCCGGGCAACGATTTTACAGACAACGGGTGCACTAACTGTCTGGCCAATAGTTATGGTGCAGGAGCCCAGATTCTGCAGCCCTATAATCGCACCTATTTTATCGGCCAGAGCAATACAACCGGTGAGCCAGCTTTGATGCTCCAACGAACCGATGGAACGGTGGTCGAGATGGTCGAGGGCGTTGTGGATATGCGTATCAGAATGGGAACCTCGAACACTCCAAATAATCCGGTTAATCAATGGACGGATGTTACCGGAGCTATTTCCTGGAACGATGTGCGAGCGGTGCAGGTTAGTCTGTTGGTGCGAGCTGGCCGAAATAATTTATTGGAAGGCACACAAAACCTGTGTTTCCCGGGCTGGAATGATTGTAGTAGCGGTCCAAACTTTACCGCCCCGGATAATCGTATGTACCGGGTTTATGACTTCACCATGAATGTTCGTAATTCTTCACGGTAGGGGATGCTAATGACCAATATAAGTTCACAGCGTGGTATAGCTCTTATTCTCTCGCTTGTAATTTTGCTGGTGTTATCCGTGCTGGCTGCGTCCTCTATGCAAGGATCGATCATGCAGGAGCGGATGTCGATTACCGCCCGGGAAAGCAGTTTGGCGCTTGAGGCCGCTGAAGCGGGGCTGAGAGAAGTTGAATCTCGTCTTAGTAATCTCGATAGCCTGGATAACTTCGGGAATGCAGACGGCACGGGAAATAGAACCGGCTGGTATCACATTGGCTATGCTCCAAAGGTTTTTGACGCCACTACCTGGACGGGGAGTGGCGTGATTGAGGCTGCTGAAATAGATGGCATAACCCCCCTTTACTTTCTCGAATATCGAGGGCTGGTATCGTTGAATATTGGCGGAAGCCTGGGGTCAGTGCGTAACCTGAATTATGAAGGCCGGGGTGATGCGGCAGGCGGGTCTAGCGCAGCCTCAGCTGAGGCCGAGTCGGTTCGGATTGTGGTAATGGCTCAGGGACCATCGGGCCAGAGCCGCAAGATGATAGAGGGGTTTTATTTCTTTGATCCTGACCAGGCCGCTGGTAATAACGATTAGTTGGAGGGTGTGGACGATGTTTAAAAAATTAAGCTGGCGGTACGTAGCTTTGGGGTTGATGACAGTTCTGCCCTCAGTTGGTTATGGAGAAGTAAATTTTTCGCAGAAGCCTCTATATTCTGGTGGGGCTGTTGAGCCAAATATGTTGTTCGTTATCGATGACTCTGGCTCCATGAGTTGGGGATTTATGCCGGATGACTTGGTTGATGATTTATTAAATTCCGAGAATAGTAGTCGGCGCCTGGTGAACTGTGAAGATAGAGTCTTTTATGGCGGAGCAGATTTCTGTGCTATGGATTTGGACGATGCCCCTGGGTTAGCTTCACACAGGCACAACACACTTTATTACAATCCTGATCAGAAGTATGAGCCGCCTTTGAAGGCAGACGGTACTAGTTATCCTAATATCGATTTTTACAAAGCGCCATTAGACGGATATTCGGTTGACTCCACTGTTAATCTGAATACAGAGTATCGGGCTCTGATGGACGATTATTACTACTATGGTCGTTACTATTATAATGTCTGGTGGGGAGAGACCTACGATAATATATATGGATTTACTATTAGCCCTGACGGAAATGCGGGTTCAGCCTTTATCAATCGATATGATACAGACTGCGGAGACCCAACATCTGTAAGTTGCTTTGACTATAAAGCTATCCCCATCGATGACCGTAGCGAAACTGATGAATATCAACGTCAAAACTTCGCAAACTGGTTCTCGTATTATCGAACCCGCATGATGGCTTCGAAAGCCGGAATCGGGAAGGCCTTTAGTGCAGAATTGTCGGAAGATTTCCGGCTCGGTTGGGGCGAAATCAACCGGGAAAAGAATACGGTTGATGATGCTGCGAGTGTACGGGCGATCAGGGCCGGTGTCCGTCGTTTTGGAGACGTGAAATCAAACTTCTTCACCTGGTTGTATGGTCGCGAACCTGATGGCGCAACGCCCTTGCAACGGGCATTGGAGGGCGCGGGTCAATATTATGAAAAAAGTGGCCGCGCCTGGGCTGATGACCCTTCCCAAGCTGTAAATAAAAATTCAAACCCTATGAGAGAGTGTCGTCAGAGTTATACCATTCTCATGACGGACGGCTACTACAATGTGGGCTCTGACTACAATCCAGATCTTACAACGTTCTCGGATGATACCGACGGCGATAAAATTGAAACAGGGCTGAACGCCCCATATCAATACAAGCCTAAAGCTCCCTACTCAGACGGTTACAGTGGTCGTGTTTCGCTAGCAGATGTTGCCATGCATTACTGGAAGCGGGATCTGAGAACTGATGTCGACAATTATGTCCCTACGATAGACGCAACAGAAACGAAACCCGGTAATCCGGCATTTTGGCAACACATGGTTACCTATGGCGTCGGGTTGGGCGTGTCAGGAAGTATTGATCCCGACGATGCGTTTAAGGCAGCGCTCGAAGGCACGTCTGTTGACTGGTGGGCCGGTAGCGATAACGAGGACAAAATTAACGACCTTCTGCACGCTGGTGTTAATAGCCGAGGCGGCTTCTTCAGTGCTGCGGATCCGGCGACTTTCAGCTCGGAGTTGGTTGAAGTTCTCAAGGATGCTACTGCTCGGGCGGGTTCTGCGACGGGACTTGATTTCAGTATTACTTCCTTTAAGGAAGGCTCACTGTTGTTCTCTGCTTCTTTTGATCCCTCTGGCTGGCGAGGTGACGTAAAGGCTGTGGAGTTGTTGGCGACCGAAGAGGGAGAGCCGGTTATCCCAGGGGAAGATGATGAAGCGGACGGCTGGTCTGCACGAGATAAGTTGGATAGCCGGGATCTGGCAGCCAATGATCGGGATATCATTACATATGATGGGGGCAGAGGTCGTCCCTTTACGTGGAGTAATTTGACCACTGCGCAAAAACAGGATCTTCAGACCGGAGACAATACACTCGCTGAGGATAGGTTGAGCTATCTCAGGGGTGACCGATCCTTTGAGGCCGATCTGGACAATTTCAGAAAACGCAGCAGTAGGCTCGGAACCATTGTCAACTCGACACCGCGATATGTCGGTGTGCCAGACTCGGAGTGGCCTAATTCAGCAGCCTTCGGGGATGGAAAGTATTCTTTGTATCGCACCAGTATGAAGGATCGGACTCCCGTGGTTTATGCCGGAAGTAATGATGGCATGTTGCACGGATTCAAAGCGACGACGTCTGATGACGGCGGCGGTGAGGAGCTGCTTGCTTATGTTCCATCATTTGTGTTTTCTGACCAGGCAGGGCAAGGCCTCCACTACCTGACACAACCTGAATACCAGCACCGATACTACGTAGACTTGGAGTCTCGGGTAACGGATGTGCATATCAAAGGCCGGAACGTTGCCGGCGGGGTATCTGATGCTAAGTGGCGTACGATACTGCTCAGCGGTGGCCGGGCCGGTCCAAAGGGACTGTTCGCGTTGGATATTACAGATCCTGACTCGTTCTCTGAAGAGAATGCATCCTCGCTGGTGCTTTGGGAGTTTACCCACGAAAAACTCGGCAATCTTGTCCAGCCGCCGGTAGTTTCAATGGCAGACTGGGGCAATGGTGACTACCGTTGGACTGCGTTTGTGCCCAGCGGCTACAACTCGGGTTCAACTGGCTTCTTTATGCTGGATATTGAGGGTGGAGTCGATGGAAGCTGGGGTGCCGATGACTATAAGTACATTGAATTCGACTCATCAGGCAGCGGTCTGTCCCCACTTACCGTGATCGATGTCACTAGTGATTATATTGCCGATCGCGTTTATGCGGGCGATCTTGAGGGGAATATCTGGGTGGCGGAAAGAACCAGCAAAGGCTGGACCTCATCCTATGTTCAAGGTAATACGCCAGTAGCCTACTTTGAAGCTTCAAGACCAATTACTGCTGCCCCGACGATTGGTCCGGCGAGTGCAGAGGGTAACGGCCCAAATCTGATGATCATGTTTGGCACGGGTCGCTACCTGGAAACCGGCGATGTAACTTCGACTGCTGATGAATTTTTCTACGGCGTTCTGGAGCAAAGCAATGCCAAAGTTCCTCTTGGAGTGTCTAATCTCGTTGAGCGTGAGATAAAGACGAAAACTGGCCAGGTTGATGGAGTGACCCAACTTATTCGTTATGCGGAAGGTGACCCAATCGACTACAAGAGCAAAGATGGCTGGTATGTCGAGTTGCCTACTACTGGAGAGAGGGTGATTACTAACGGTGTCATTCGTGGTCAGTACGCTTATGTCAGCACCCTGATACCCAGTGCGGATCCCTGTATGGGAGGAGGTGATGGCTGGATCATGGCATTTGATATGCAAGAGGGTTCTGTAGGGCTCGACAATGATCCAGACGCACTCGGTGCATTTGAAGACTCTACCCAGGATGCTATGGGTTATAAGGTTGAAGGTGTGCCGTCACAATTGAAAGTTTGGGGCGAATTCCTGGCCTATGATTGCGCGGGTTGCGGCGCCAGGCTTGATGCGTTGCCTCCTTTTGGTCTGGCGCTTGGTCGCAAGGGCTGGCGTGAACTCACCCAATAACGGATGGACAAATGACTAACAGATTTGGATTTAGCCAGAGCCGAGGGTTCACGCTGATTGAGCTGATGATCGTGGTTGCGATCATCGGCATCATTGCGTCGATTGCTTACCCGTCCTATCAGGAAAATGTCAGGAAGACCCGCAGAGCCAATGCTCAGGCCGATTTACTGGAGTTGGCTCAGTGGATGGAGCGCCAATATGCGCAGGATTATTCCTATCTCGTTGGTGGAAATCAGCCAACACTGCCTTTTACTTCGTCTCCTCGAACAGGGACGGCCTTTTACGCGATTAGCTTCAGCGGGAATGTAACGCAGAACGGTTTCACGCTCCAGGCACAGCCTAGTGGTGATCAGGCCCAGGATAAGTGTGGAACTTTAACGCTCGATAATGCCGGCTCCAAATCTGCAACCAAGGGCGGTAGTGTTGTGACAGATTGTTGGTAAAACTGATTTTGGTTTAGCAGTCAACAGCTGTTCCATTTGCGCGTTCAACGATTCCGTCGCCGTTTTGGTCTTTAGCTACTCGAACCCGGCCACCTTTGCTAATGATAATGTGAGCAGCAGAGGTGGCCGAGTTGCTTGGAGGGCACCAGGTAATATTTCCGAGGTCGCTGTACATCATTCCATTTGGCCGAAATTGAAAGTAACTTCTGGATAGAGATCGAACCTTTCTCGTGCCATAGCTGGTGCTTGGAAGGACTCTCAAGATAATGGTGTTGGCAGAAATAGACCGTTGGTTTTGGGGGTCGTGAAACATAGATACGTCACTATTCCAGTCTCTTCCACACCGCCCGTCTCTTTTAAGCGGACACATTGTGACGACTTTGCCACTCATTACAGCTTCTTGTCGGGCTAAAGCAAAAAAGCCAAGGATGGAGTTCACCTCAGCCGAGCCTTGACCATTTTCAACCAACTTGTTTGTGCCGGGAATCGCCGCAGACAAAAGAATGGAGAGAATCGCAAGTAGGGTAAGTAATTCGATCAGAGTTAGCCCCTGACAGGCATAATAGCGAGAGCGCATAGTAACATCCTTGTATCAATCCTTTTTCAAGAGGAGTATCCTGCTCCAAGTTCCGTAAGGTTATCAGGAGTTCTTTGGGGTGTGTGAGCTCTTGTTTGTTTTGTGAGCGGCTTCACGCTTCACTCCATCCCCAACTTCTTCAACCGATACCGCAATGCCCGAAAGCTGATTCCCAGCCTCTTGGCCGCCGCCGTTTTATTCCACCGCGTAGCTTCCAGCGCTTTTTCAATGGCCTGTCGCTCGATGCTTTCCAGATAACCTTCGAGATCAATCTCGCCCTCTGGCACCGGGGCCGAGGTGGCGTCCGTTTCTGAGCCCGTTTCCGAGACAGCCGGGACCGAGCCCGCTGGCGCAACACCGCCGCCGAGATGCAGATCCCCGGCATCAATCAGGTCTTCGTCGCACAGGGTAAAGGCGCGCTCCAGAATGTTCTCCAGTTCTCGCACGTTGCCGGGAAACTCGTAGCCTTTGAGTCGCTCGATGGCGGCCGGGGTGAGTCTGGCCGGGTCGCATTCGTATTCCCGGGCTATGCGTTGGAGAATGTGTTCGGCCAGCAGGGGAATATCCTCGGCGCGCTCGCGCAGCGGCGGAACTGCCAGTTCGATGACGTTGATCCGGTAGAACAGATCCTGGCGGAAGTCGCCTTCCTGCACCAGTTCCGGGAGATTTTTATGGGTGGCGCTGAGCACCCGGATATCCACCGGCACTTCCTTGGTGTCGCCTACCGGACGAACGGCTTTCTCCTGGATAGCCCGCAGCAGTTTTACCTGCATGGCCAGCGGGAGGTCGGCCACTTCGTCCAGAAACAGGGTGCCACCATCGGCGGAGCGAAACAGGCCCTGTTTATTTTCGACGGCGCCGGTGAAACTGCCTTTTTTGTGGCCGAAGAACTCGCTTTCCATCAACTCCGAGGGGATGGCGCCACAGTTCACGGCGACAAAGGGGCCGTCACTTCTGGGCCCTTGCAGATGAATCATGCGGGCAACCAGCTCCTTGCCGCTGCCGGATTCACCACTGATAAACACCGGTGCCTGGCTTCGGGCGAGCTTTTTTGTCTGTGTGCGCAGTTTCCGGATTTGCGGCGAGTCGCCCAGAAGCAGCCCGGGTTCATCGGATTCGGCGGTTTCACGGGCTTTGGGTTCGGACAGCTTCAGGGCGCTGTTGACGAGTTCCCGCAGGCGGGGCAGCTCCACGGGCTTGGACACGAAGTCAAAGGCGCCGGCTTTGAGCGACTCGATGGCTGTGTCCATGCTGCCATAGGCGGTAATCACGGCAACGGGGGTACAGGGCGTGTGTTGCTGAATCCAGTGCACAAGCTCTATGCCATTGCCGTCTGGCAGGTTCATGTCGGTCAGGCAGAGCTGGGGTTTGTGCTGTTGCAGAAGTTCCCTGGCGCTGGCCAGGTCGGGGGCGGTGTAGGTGGTAATGCCCATCCGGGTGAGGGTGATTTCCAGTAGATCCCGGATATCCGGCTCGTCGTCAACAATCAGCGCTGTCTGTGTAGTCATTCTGTGTATTCGGTTCCCTGTTGAATTCAAACGCCCGATGGCCAGCTGGTCAGATCATTCGCCCGGGGTGAGCGAACGTTATGCGGAATCGGCACCCCGGTTGGCCATCGTCGACCAGCGACAGGTGTGCCTGGTTGGCTTCGCATAACTCCCGGGCCAGGTAGAGGCCGAGCCCGGTTCCACTCTTGTCCGTGGTAAAAAACGGCTCGAATACGGAATGCCGGTGCTCGGCGCTGATGCCCGGGCCGAAATCCCGAACATCCACATAAGCCCGCTTGCCATCGGCCGTGGCGCCTGCAATTAATTGTATCCTGTTTTGCCCGGTCTGCTGTTTGCTGTACCGCAAACCATTGTCGCACAGATTCACCATCACCTGCTCAATCTGGCTCTTGTCGAAACGAGCCTGTGGAATCTGCTCGCTGATATTCAATTCGATGGTGGTGGCCGTTTCCCCATTCAGCGTCTGCACGAAATCATCCCGGAACTCGCGAAGCCATTGGCCGACATCTATCAGCTCGGAATTTGCGGTCCGGCGGCGAGAGAGATCCAGTACATTCTCGATGATGCCATTCACCCGTCGGGAGTGACGGCGAATGATATCGAGCATGCGAAGATCCCCCTCATCCAGGCTGGGGGATTCTTCCATTAACTGGGCTGCGTGGCTGATGGCGCCGAGAGGATTCCGGATTTCGTGAGCGATGCCAGCCGTTAATCGTCCTAGGGACGCCAGCTTCATCTGTTGGGCCTGCTGCGTCACTTTGCTCATGTCTTCAATAAACACCAGAATCTGGTCGCCCCGCTCCTGGTCCAGTTGCGTGAAGTTGGCCTGCAAAAGCGGTGAGGTAGACGACGCCTGAAAGGGTTCAATCCGCATGTTGGGGTTTTTCAGCCAGCTTTCGAGCCCCTGCCTGAGCGGTTTAGGCAGTAGCCGTGCACGGGGCTCCAGATCTTCTCCATCGGCGCTCACACCGAACAGCAGTTCTTCGGCGGCGGCGTTGGCAAGCCGAATCTGGCCGAAACGATCAAGCACCAGGATGCCGGTACGCATGCGCTGGATGATCTGCTGGTTGATCTGTTCCAGTTCCTGAATGCTCCGTGCCCGGCTGCTGGCCAGGGCTTCGCTTCGGATCATCCGTTTTGAAATGCCCTGCAGGACAAAAGCCGCGGCAAAGTAGAGTATGCCCAGAGAGCCCGCCCGGACAATGTCGTCGGCGGTTTCATTGATGGCGAGTACCGCCCAGCCGGAGATGCCGAGAGAGCAGATGGCAGCCAGCGCCGCGTAGAAGGTGCCTATCCGGCTTGGTGTCAGAATATTGCCCGCCGCCACCGAAATGATAACCAGGTTGGCCAGGCCATTAGTGATACCGGTGCTGGCCAGTAACAGTCCATGCATCACCAGTATGTCGATCAGAATGGAGAGCGTGATATGCCGCTGTCGTGGCTGGAAGCCGGCAAGCAGTAGCAGTGCGGTAAAGCCATTGATTGCCAGGTAGGTAACCACGCCCGCCTGGTAGTACTCCAGCCAGCGGAACTTGCTGTCGGTGGTGAATGGATCGAAGAGCAGCAAGCCCAGCAGCATCAGGCTGATGACCACGCGATAATGATTGTAGATCCGGAACAGCCTTCCCTGTTGCTGCTTGGCCGGCGGCCCGAAAGCAGAGCGCTTGCTGTCTTTGTCGGCAGTGTCTTGAGCCATGGAGCGAGTCATCTGTCTGTGTGCGGGAGAAATCTTTGTTGTTGACGGGTTATAATAGCCTTTTAACGGCAACAAGTTACAGGAGCCAGTCCATGCCGGAAGC
Source organism: Marinobacter sp. C1S70 (assembly GCF_000475355.1). NCBI lineage: Bacteria > Pseudomonadati > Pseudomonadota > Gammaproteobacteria > Pseudomonadales > Marinobacteraceae > Marinobacter > Marinobacter sp. C1S70. The sequence continues at coordinate 46,485 of NZ_AXBW01000030.1, forward strand.
CGGTCAAACATCCCAGAGCCAGAACGCCGCCAGAAAACTCCGCGTTGTTATGGCGCAACTGGATTTCCTGGTGGGAGATATTCCGGGCAATACCGATCTGATTCTGGAGGCAACCCAGCGGGCCTGGACGGAGCATCAGGCCGATATCGTTGTCTTTCCGGAGCTGTGCCTGACCGGCTACCCGCCGGAGGATCTCCTGTTGCGCCCGAGTCTGGATCTTCGCGTGCGCGATGCACTGGAAAAGCTGCAAAGTGCGGCACTGTCTCCGGCGATGGTCATCGGGGCTCCTATTCGCTCTGGAGGGTTGCTATATAATGCGGCGCTGGTGATTGAAGCCGGTCAGATTCGTGGTCGCTACTTCAAACGCTTCCCGCCGAACTACCAGGTTTTTGACGAAAAGCGCTATTTCGCCGAAGGTTCCGACACACTGGTGCTCGACATTAAAGGCCAGCCTGTCGGCATTACCGTGTGTGAGGATCTCTGGAAAGATGGCCCTGTGGAAGATGCGGCAGCCGCGGGTGCCCGGCTCATCCTTAATCTCAATGCCTCGCCCTACGATATCGATAAACAGGCTCGTCGCAAGGCTTTGCTGGAGCGCAAGTCCCGGGAGAACCGGGTCAGCATCGTCTACGTGAACCTGGTGGGCGGTCAGGATGAGCTGGTGTTTGATGGCGGCTCCATGGTGTACGACCACTCGGGTGGGCTGTCTGCGGAGGTGCCTCAGTTCGAGGAGGGGCTGTACCCGGTGGATTTCCTGTGCGAGCACCATTGTCAGCCGATTTCTCGGCCGTTACCGCCGGAACCGCAGCTGGAAGCCAATGTTTACAACGCCCTGGTGACCGGCGTACGGGATTACGTGAACAAGAATGGTTTCAAGTCGGTAGTGCTGGGCCTGTCCGGCGGCATCGATTCGGCGGTTACATTGGCGGTTGCGGTGGATGCCCTGGGCAAGGAGCGTGTGCGCGCGGTGATGATGCCGTTCCGGTATACCTCCAGCATCAGCCTGGAAGATGCCGAAGCCGAGGCCACCGCTCTGGGTGTGCAGTATGACGTATTTTCCATCGAGCCCATGTACGATGCCTTCATGGCGGCGCTGGCAGAACCGTTTGCGGGCACAAAGCCCGATACCACTGAGGAAAACCTTCAGGCCCGTCTGCGGGGCGTGCTGCTTATGTCACTGTCCAACAAGTTTGGCTCTTTGGTGCTTACGACCGGCAACAAGAGTGAAATGGCGGTTGGCTATTCCACGCTTTATGGTGACATGGCGGGTGGCTTTGATGTTCTGAAGGATGTGCCGAAAACGCTGGTTTTCCGGCTGGCGCGCTACCGCAACACCTTGTCACCAGTGATTCCCGAGCGGGTGATTACCCGCCCGCCCTCAGCCGAGCTGGCGCCGGACCAGAAAGATGAGGACAGCTTGCCGGGCTATGACGTACTGGATCAGATCCTGAATCTGTACGTGGAGCGTGATTACAGCGCCGATGCCATCGTAGCGGAAGGGTTTGAACGGGAAGACGTGGACAGGGTGGTCAGGCTGGTCGATATCAATGAATACAAGCGCCGCCAGGCCCCCATCGGTGTTCGTATTACCGAGCGGGGCTTTGGCAAAGACAGACGCTATCCCATTACCAACGGCTGGAAGAGCGGGAAGTAATCCCGCTCTTATTCATCCCCCATCAGACCAAAGGTCACCACGTTGGTCAGTGACCGGTTCTGGCGGCGAAGAAGATCCGATTCGTACTCACCGTTCTCGTTGAAGGCCTCGCTGTTGGGGAAATTTTTTCTCAGGGTGGCAATGGCATCGTTGGCGCCCTTTTTCAGCTCGAGAAAGCGGAAGGTATCCGCCATGATCATCAGAGCTTCTTCCACTGAAGGCGAAGACGAATAGTTCTCCACTACGTAGCGGGCACGGTTGTTGGCGGCCACATAGGCTTCACGCTTGATGTAGTAGCGTGCGGCGTGCAGCTCCAGTTCAGCCATGCGGTTGCGGATAGCGATCATACGCTGGCGGGCGTCCAGGGCATATTCACTGTCCGGAAACCGGTTCAGCAGCTGTGAGAAATCGCGGAAGGCCTGCAGCTGCTCGCCGGGATTGCGCGCGGCCACGTCAACAGGGAAGTAGCGGGCGGCCAGACCAAGGTCCAGGTTGTAGGAGGCTAGCCCTCTCATATAGAGGGCGTAGTCCAGGTGATCGCTCTGCGGATTCAGGCGCATGAAGCGGTCGGCGGCGGCCCGGGAACCTTCAAGATCGAGGTTCTGATAACGGGCAAAGATCAGATCGAGCTGGGCCTGTTCGGCATAACGGCCGAAAGGGTAATAGGTCTCCAGGGCATCCAGATTCTGTTCGGCTTCGTTGAAGTTGCCCGAGTTCATGGCCTTGCGGGCGTTTTCGTAATAGGTTTCTTCCGGCAGGACTTCCACCTCCTTCTGGGACGCGCAGCCGGCGGCCAGCGCAAAGAGAGTGGAAAGTAGCAGTAATCGAACGACTGATCTCATGCCGGAATCCCGTATAATGGTCAGAACTTGTGGTTTGATTGGCCATTGTAACGGGGAAGGCTGTCTGTGTGCAGTGTTTCCCGATATTGGTCTCAGAATCTGACCGAAACGTAACATCGCCGCCTGTCCGGCGGCCGTCTGCGCCAGAAACCAACGGCGAAAACGAGGCTGAATGACTTCCGAAAACCGAATTACCGGCCAATTTACCGTACCGCCGGAGCTCAGCGATAAACGGCTGGACCAGGCGGCGGCGGAACTGATGCCCGAGCATTCCCGCTCCCGCCTGCAGTCCTGGATCAAGAGCGGAGCCCTGACGGTGAATGGAAAATCCCGTAAGCCGCGGGACAAGGTAATGATGGGCGATTCCCTGGCTCTCGATGCTGAGCCGGAAGTGCAGGTGACCTGGGAAGCCGAACCCATCAGCCTGGATATCGTCTACGAAGATGAGCATTTGCTGGTGATCAACAAGCCGGCCGGGTTGGTGGTGCACCCAGCGGCCGGCCATGCCGATGGCACGCTGGTGAACGCCCTGCTGAACTACGCGCCGGAAGTGGAAAACCTGCCGAGGGCAGGTATTGTTCACCGCCTGGACAAGGATACCTCCGGCATCATGGTGGTGGCCCGCAGCCTGATTGCACATACCTCTCTGGTAGACCAGTTGCAAACGCGCACGATGGGGCGGGAGTATGAGGCCGTGGTGGTGGGCGCGCTGACCGGTGGTGCAACAGTTGACGCACCTATTGGCCGTCATCCGCAGGATCGTAAACGCATGGCCGTGGTTTCCAGTGGCAAACCGGCGGTCACCCATTACCGTCTGCTGGAGCGTTTTGCCGCGCATACCCTGGTTCGTTGCAAGCTGGAAAGTGGCCGCACCCATCAGATCCGTGTGCACATGGCGCATGTGCGCCACCCGCTGGTTGGTGATCCTGCCTACGGTGGGCGTCTGCGGTTGCCCAAAGGCACTACAGAGGAGCTTCGGGATGTACTGGCTGCGTTCACCCGGCAGGCCCTGCATGCGAGACAGTTGACCCTTGAGCATCCGGAAACGGGTGAGATTCTGAGCTGGGAGGTGCCGCTGCCAGAGGATATGGTTCACCTGATCGAAGCTCTGCGCAAACACGCCCGTGAGCTGGAAGAACGTGATTTCTGATAACTACATCCTGAGGCCGAGTTGGTCCGCGCCGGGGGCGGTGCAAGCCATGTGCACGACTCGCAAGGGAGGCGTCAGTGAGGCGCCGTGGAAATCGCTCAACCTCGGTAATCATGTCGGGGATAGCTCCGAATCTGTCGCCGAAAACCGGCAGCGCCTGGCCCGCTTCACGGGGTTAGAGGTGGATCGGATTGGCTGGTTGAATCAGGTGCATGGTGCTAGGGTGGTCGAGCTTACACCCGACAACGCTCAACAGGTGCCTGAAGCGGATGCCAGTTTCACCCGATCGCCCGGCCTTGGTTGTGCCATTCTGACTGCCGACTGCCTGCCCGTAGTGATTGCGGATTCCGATGGAACCGTAGTGGGGGCTGCTCACGCCGGCTGGCGCAGCCTCAGCGGAGGCGTGCTGGAAAACCTGGTCAGTGCGATGGCGGTTGAGCCTGACAAGCTTTCGGCCTGGCTGGGTCCCGCCATTGGCCCCGACAGTTTCGAAGTTGGTCCGGAGGTGCGCGAAGCGTTTGTTCGGCATAGCCCGGTGGCTGAGACCGCCTTTAAAACCAGGGGGGCTCGCCCAGGCCATTTCATGGCCGATATCTACAGCCTGGCAGCCCTGCGCCTGCATCAGGTTGGTGTCTCGGCGGTCGCTGGCGGTAGCCTGTGCACCGTTCAGGATCGGGAATGGTTCTTTTCCTATCGCCGGGATGGTCAAACCGGCCGCATGGCGACCCTGGTCTGGTTAAAATCCTGAACTCCTGATTGCTCCCCCTGATGTGTTAACTGACAGCCGTCAAATTTCTGACGAATTGAGGTCGGCTCAACTTGAACTCCCCCCACTTGCCCCTACATTAAGTTTCAAAGCAATCGGAATATCCGCACCACAGGGTTGATCGGTATTCACTACGAATTTTGGGGATAAGAGCACATGAGAATCGACAAGCTCACCAGCAAACTGCAAACCGCGTTGGCGGATGCGCAGTCCATCGCGGTTGGCAAAGACCATAACTTCATCGAGCCCGTGCATCTGATGCAGGCCCTGCTGGACCAGCAGGGAGGCTCCATTAAACCGCTGCTCAAACAAGTGGGGGTTGAGCCCGGCCGGGTACGGCAGGCCGTGGCGAAGGAAATTGAGAACCTGCCGGAAGTGCAGGGCAATGCCGGCGATGTGTCCATGTCGAACGACATGGGGCGACTGTTCAACATTTCCGACAAGCTGGCCCAGAAGCGGGGTGACCAGTTCATATCCAGTGAGCTGGTTCTGCTGGCGGCGGTTGAAGACCGTGGTTCATTGGGGCGCATTCTGCGAGAGCAAGGCGTTGACAAGGCGGCGCTGGAAAAGGCGATTGACGAAGTGCGTGGGGGAGAGTCGGTGAATGATGCGGGCGCTGAGGAAAACCGTCAGGCGCTTTCAAAGTACACCATTGATCTTACCGAGCGGGCTGAAGCCGGTAAGCTGGACCCGGTAATCGGTCGCGATGACGAAATCCGTCGCACCATTCAGGTACTGCAACGCCGGCGCAAGAACAACCCCGTGCTGATCGGTGAGCCTGGTGTGGGTAAAACCGCGATTGTTGAGGGGCTGGCCCAGCGTATCGTCAACGGCGAGGTGCCCGATGGCCTGAAGGACAAGAAAGTACTGTCGCTGGACATGGGCGCATTGATTGCCGGCGCCAAGTTCCGGGGTGAGTTTGAGGAGCGCCTGAAGGCAGTGCTTAACGAGCTGTCGAAACAGGAAGGCCAGATCATCCTGTTCATTGACGAAATCCACACCATGGTAGGCGCCGGGAAAGCCGAGGGTTCGATGGATGCCGGAAACATGCTGAAGCCGGCGCTGGCCCGGGGTGAGTTGCACTGTGTCGGCGCCACCACGCTGAATGAGTATCGGGAAAATATTGAAAAAGATGCAGCGCTGGAGCGCCGTTTCCAGAAGGTGCTGGTCAGCGAGCCCAGTGAGGAAGATACCATCGCCATCCTGCGTGGGCTGAAAGAGCGCTATGAGGTTCACCATGGGGTTGAGGTAACGGATGGCGCCATCATCGCGGCCGCCAAGCTGTCTCATCGATATATTACCGATCGTCAGTTGCCGGATAAGGCCATTGACCTGGTGGATGAAGCGGCCAGCCAGATACGTATGGAAATGGACTCCAAGCCTGAGGCTCTGGATCGCCTGGAGCGCCGGCTGATTCAGCTCAAGATTGAGCGGGAAGCCCTGAAAAAGGAAACCGACGCCGCCTCTAAGAAGCGGCTGGAAGAGTTGTCTGCCGTTATCGGCAACGTTGAGCGCGAATACGCCGACCTTGAGGAAGTCTGGAACACTGAAAAGGCGGCTCTGCACGGCTCCCAGAAGATCAAGAGCCAGCTGGAGCAGGCTCGGATTGACCTGGAGAATGCCCGCCGTGCAGGGGATCTGGGCAAGATGTCCGAGCTGCAGTACGGCAAGATCCCGGAGTTGGAGCGCCAACTGGATATGGCCAGCCAGGCGGAAATGATGGAAATGAAGCTGCTGCGCAACCGGGTGACGGATGAGGAAATCGCTGAAATCGTCTCCAAGTGGACCGGGATTCCAGTATCCAAGATGCTGGAGGGTGAGCGCGACAAGCTGATGCGCATGGAGGAAGCCCTCCACGATCGGGTCATTGGCCAGGATGAGGCGGTGGAAGCGGTATCCAATGCGGTGCGCCGGTCACGGGCTGGTCTGTCGGATCCGAATCGTCCCAACGGTTCTTTCCTGTTCCTCGGGCCGACGGGGGTGGGGAAGACCGAGTTGTGCAAGGCGCTGGCAAACTTCCTGTTCGATACCGAAGAGGCCATGGTTCGCATTGATATGTCAGAATTCATGGAGAAGCACTCGGTCGCCCGTTTGATTGGTGCGCCTCCCGGATATGTGGGGTATGAAGAGGGTGGCTACCTGACCGAGGCCGTACGTCGCCGGCCATACTCGGTTCTGCTTCTGGATGAGGTTGAAAAGGCGCACCCGGATGTCTTCAACATCCTGCTTCAGGTGCTGGATGATGGGCGTCTGACCGATGGTCAGGGCCGCACGGTCGACTTCCGCAACACGGTGGTGGTGATGACCTCGAATCTGGGGTCCCACATAATCCAGGAGAAGGCCGGAGAAGAGAACTACGAAGACATGAAGTCGGCGGTGATGGAAGTGGTTGGCACCCATTTCCGGCCGGAGTTCATTAACCGTGTGGATGAAGTAGTGGTGTTCCATCCGCTGGCGGAGTCCCAGATTCAGGGCATCGCCCGCATCCAGATCGAGAATCTGGCCCGTCGCCTGAAGGATCAGGATATGAAACTGGAACTCGGAGACGACGTGATGCAGTTGCTGGCGGAAGTCGGGTACGACCCGGTTTATGGTGCGCGGCCGCTGAAGCGGGCGATTCAGCGCATGATCGAAAATCCGCTGGCGCAAAAGCTGCTTCAGGGTGCGTTTGTGCCCGGCGATATCATTCGCGCAACGGTGCAGGAAGACCGGTTGGTGTTCAGCAAGAACGGCTGACGAGGGAACTACAGTTGCTGATTTAAAAAAGGGCGGAAGACACGAGTCTCCGCCCTTTTCTGTTATCCGAACCCCTAGGGTTTAACGCGTGCTGCTGCCGCCTTGGTCCGGGCCGCAGTTTTCGTCTGCGATTTCCTGGAATTTCTGGCGCTGCTGCGCAATTTCCTCGGGACTCAGGTACCGGGTTTCACCGTTCTCCTCCACCCGGATACGAGCGTTGTTATTGATCACCTCAAGATTGGAGCGTGCTGTTCCGCAGTTGGCCTCGCGCTGCTTCCGGCGAGCTTCTTCAACCGCGGATTCTTCTCTTTGCTGCTGCTCTGCCGCTTGTTGTTCCTGCAGTTCGTCCAGCTGTTCCTGGGCGCTTCGTCGCTGAACACCGGCGCCCTGACTGGTGCCGGAACGAACGTTGACCTGCTCGGCGTTACGGCCGGTTGGCTGTCGGTCGCCAAAGTGTGTTACGCCGTTCTCGTCTGTCCACTTATAGACCGAAGCGCTGGTTGCAAGGCCGGGCGCGGCCGCCATCAATACCGTCAGCAATAATATTTTTCGGTTCATGTCTCTGCTCGTCACTTGGTTACTGCCTGTGGCTATCATGCCATCGGATGGCTGGATTTTCCTGTCTCTGGTTCAAAATCTTGCACGCAGTTTTGCACAGTATGGCAGAGAGAGGCGAATTCGGCGGTAATTAAGCCACAGCGCCTATTGACAGCGAGTTTCCCGCTGTCAGAATTACCGATTGCCTGAAGACTGGGGTCAATACGGCAGGCAATCCCGAGCGAGTATCCCCCGTTAATCACCACACTGCGTTCGCCAGCGTCTGGCGGGCCTTGGTTGTTGCTTACGTGCAACCCGTTGATTGGCCGTTCTCCGCAACCCTCAGGAGGGCGGCTGGCCAGGAGACAACCTCTTTAGTTTTAGTGTGGAGGAGTACGCCGGTTCCGCTTTCACAAGAAGCAGGGAAACCGAGAATCCAGGCAACCGGGGCGTAACCCGGCTCATTCACTCGTAGAAGAGGGTAGAAAATCGTGGAGTTATTGTCTGGCGCCGATATGCTGATCCGCTCCCTGCAGGATGAAGGGATCGAATACATATACGGCTATCCGGGTGGTGCAGCCCTTCATATTTATGATGCGCTGTTCAGGCAGGACAAAGTCAAGCATATTCTGGTGCGGCACGAACAGGCGGCGGTCCACATGGCCGACGGCTATGCCCGTGCAACCGGAAAACCAGGTACCGTACTGGTGACCTCGGGTCCTGGAGCCACCAACACCATTACCGGCATTGCCACCGCGTTCATGGATTCCATCCCCATGGTGGTTCTGTGCGGCCAGGTTGCATCCACCCTTATTGGTGAGGATGCCTTCCAGGAAACCGATATGATCGGTGTTTCCCGTCCGGTGGTTAAGCACAATCTGAGCGTTCGTCACCCCGAGGAAATCCCTGAGGTAATCCGCAAGGCATACTACATCGCTGCTACCGGTCGTCCCGGTCCGGTTGTGGTTGATATCCCGAAGGATATGACCACACCGAATGAGCGCTATGAGTACTCCTATCCCAAGAAGGTCAAGCTGCGCTCCTATAACCCGGCGGTTCGTGGCCATGCCGGTCAGATCAAAAAAGCCGTCGACATGCTGATGGCGGCCAAACGCCCGGTCATCTATGCCGGCGGCGGTGTGATCCTGGGCAAGGCTTCCAGCCAGTTGACCGAGCTGACCCGGACCCTGGGCTTCCCTATCACCAACACCCTGATGGGCATTGGTTGCTATCCGGCGACTGACAAACAGCACCTGGGCTGGCTGGGTATGCACGGTACCTATGAAGCCAACATGGCGATGCACCATTCAGATCTGATTCTCTGTGTGGGCGCGCGCTTTGATGATCGCGTGACCAACGCCACCGAGAAGTTCTGCCCGGGCGCGCGCATTATTCATATCGATATCGACCCGGCATCTATCTCAAAGACCATAGATGCAGACGTGCCCATTGTCGGCCCGGTGGATGCGGTACTGAAAGAAATGCTGTCGCTGGTAAAAGAATCCAGGGACAAGCCGGATGCCGAGGCGCTGGCATCGTGGTGGAAGCAGATTGAAGAGTGGCGCGCGTTCCACGGCATGCGTTACGAGACCAGCCCGGATGTAATCAAGCCCCAGGAAGTGGTCGAGATGCTCTGGAAGCTCACCAATGGTGATGCCTTCGTAACCACCGATGTAGGTCAGCACCAGATGTTTGCTGCCCAGTACTACAAGTTCGACAAGCCGAACCGATGGATCAACTCCGGTGGCCTCGGCACCATGGGCTTCGGCCTGCCGGCCGCCATGGGCATCAAACTGACCCATCCGGAAGATGAAGTGCTGTGCTTTACTGGTGAAGGCAGTATCCAGATGAATATCCAGGAACTGTCCACCTGCAAGCAGTACGATCTGCCGGTGAAGATCATCAACCTGAATAACCAGGCTCTGGGCATGGTCAAGCAGTGGCAGGACATGAATTACGAGTCCCGCCATTCCCAGTCTTACATGGAGTCTTTGCCGGACTTCATCAAGCTGGCGGAAGCGTATGGTCATGTGGGTGTGCGCATTGATCGCAAGGAAGACCTGGAGCCCAAGCTCAAGGAAGTCCTGGCCATGAAAGACAAACTGGTGTTTGTCGATATCTATGTGGACCGCTTTGAGCATGTCTATCCCATGCAGGTCGCTCGAGGATCCATGAAAGACATGTGGCTCAGCAAAACGGAGAGGGTGTGATCATGCGTCGAATCATTTCTGTTTTGCTGGAAAACGAACCCGGCGCACTGTCTCGTGTGGTTGGCCTGTTTTCGCAGCGCAACTACAACATCGAAACCCTGACCGTGGCGCCCACGGAAGACGAAACCCTGTCTCGCCTGACTGTCACCACGACAGGTTCCGACAAGGTTATCGAGCAGATCACCAAGCAGCTGAACAAGCTGATCGAAGTGGTCAAGCTGGTGGATCTGACCGAGGGCGCTCACATCGAGCGGGAGCTGATGCTGGTCAAGCTCAAGGCAACCGGATCCCAGCGTGCCGAGATCAAGCGCACGGTGGATATCTTCCGTGGCCAGATTGTGGATGTCACCAGTTCTGTCTACACCGTGCAGCTTGCCGGCGACAGTGAAAAGCTGGACGGCTTCATTCAGGCGGTGGGCACTTCGGGTGTTCTGGAAGTTGTTCGCACTGGTGTATCTGGCATTGCCCGGGGCGAAAAGGTGCTCAGCCTGTAAGGGCTGCCGAAACAAATCGAAAATCATGGCCCCGAGGGGTCAGTACATATAATAGAGGTTTCTCATGCAGGTTTATTACGATAAGGATTGCGATCTTTCCATCATCCAGGGCAAGAAAGTTGCCATTCTCGGCTTCGGCTCCCAGGGTCACGCTCATGCGTGTAACCTGAAGGACTCCGGTGTAGACGTGGTTGTTGGTCTGCGTGCCGGTTCATCCTCCATCGCCAAGGCTGAAGCCTATGGACTGAAGACCAGCGATGTGGCTTCTGCCGTTGCATCTGCAGACGTGGTCATGGTTCTGACGCCGGACGAGTTCCAGGCCCAGCTGTACCGTGAGGAAATCGAGCCGAACCTGAAGCAGGGCGCTACCCTGGCCTTCGCTCACGGTTTTGCGATTCACTACAACCAGATCGTTCCGCGCAAAGATCTGGACGTGATCATGGTTGCTCCGAAAGCTCCGGGCCACACTGTGCGCACCGAGTTCACCAAGGGCGGTGGTATCCCTGACCTGATTGCGATCTTCCAGGACGCGTCCGGCAACGCCAAGAATGTAGCTCTGTCCTACGCCAGCGGCATCGGCGGCGGCCGTACCGGTATCATCGAAACCACCTTCAAGGACGAAACCGAAACCGATCTGTTCGGTGAGCAGGCGGTTCTGTGCGGTGGTGCGGTTGAGCTGGTTAAAGCCGGCTTCGAAACCCTGACCGAAGCAGGCTACGCTCCGGAAATGGCGTATTTCGAGTGTCTGCATGAGCTTAAGCTGATTGTTGACCTGATGTACGAAGGCGGTATCGCCAACATGAACTACTCCATCTCCAACAACGCCGAGTACGGTGAATACGTAACCGGCCCGGAGGTGATCAACGAGCAGTCCCGCGAAGCCATGCGTAACGCATTGAAGCGCATCCAGAGTGGTGAATACGCCAAGATGTTCATCTCTGAAGGCGCATTGAACTACCCGTCCATGACCGCTCGCCGTCGCCAGAATGCGGCTCACGAGATCGAAACCGTGGGCGAGAAGCTGCGTTCCATGATGCCGTGGATTTCCGCGAACAAGATCGTGGACAAAGACAAGAACTGATCCGGATTTTCGGTAAGGTTTGGAAACGCGGCCCCTTGTGGCCGCGTTTTTCGTTTATACTCCGCCCAAATGCTTTCCGGAGTTTATGGAATGACTGAAGAAAAGAATACCGTGGAAAAATCAGAAACCAGGAAAGCCGCAGATCCGGAAATTGAGCCCGGTGAAGTGGTTGAAGAGGAGCTTGTTGAGGGGGCAAAGGTTCGTCGCAAAGGCATTTACCTGCTTCCCAACGCGCTGACGACAGCCTCTCTGTTCTCTGGATTCTATGCGATTGTTTCTGCCGCCAATGGTGTGTTCGACAATGCGGCCATTGCCATTTTCGTGTCCATGATTCTGGATGGGCTGGATGGCCGTGTTGCCCGGATGACGAATACTCAGAGCAAATTCGGTGAGGAATACGACAGCCTTGCCGACATGGTGGCCTTCGGTGTTGCGCCCGGCCTGGTGGCGTTTTTCTGGTCCCTCAACGGATTGGACAAAGTGGGCTGGGTGGTTACGTTCATCTACGTGGCCGGCGCAGCATTGCGGTTGGCCCGGTTCAATACCCAGATCGGCTCCGTGGACAAAAAATACTTTGTGGGCCTGCCTAGTCCATCGGCAGCTGCCTGTGTTGCGGGGCTGGTGTGGTGTTTCCACAGTTTCGAGCCATCGTCCTGGCTGACGTTGCTGACAATTATCGTTGTGGCCGGAACCGGTGTGCTGATGGTCAGCAATATCCTTTACCGCAGCTTCAAGGATCTCGATCTTCGAGGTCGGGTGCCTTTCGCGGCAATACTTCTAGTGGTGCTGGTGTTTGTGGTGATCGCCCTTGATCCCGCCACCGTACTCTTCACCGGGTTCCTGATTTACGCACTTTCCGGCCCGGTTCGGGCTCTGTTCCGTCGCAAGCCGGCCCGCGCTCGGTAGGGCTTACCCCTCGGCCGAGTGAATCGGCCGGGAATTTTCTCGGGAACCTCCGGTCAGTTACCTCAAGTAATGAATTGGAGATTCCCGATGCTTATCAAGCGCCGCCCGTCGTGGGCTCTGTCAGAATCTGAAGTGACTCCTGAATCCGTCTACCTGAACCGGCGGAAATTCATGGCCGGGACGATGGCATCCGCTGCGGCGCTGACCATGCCGGGCCTGCTCAGGGCGGAGGAGGGCGGAATTCCTGGCGACTCCCTGCAATATAAGGCCATGCCGGCGTTTTCTACCGACGAAAAGAAAGCGCCTTACCCCGCGATTACTTCCTACAACAATTTCTATGAATTTGGCACGGATAAGGGCGATCCTGCGCGCTATGCCGATGCCATGTCGGTCGACCCCTGGTCTGTGTCTGTCGAAGGTGAATGTGCAAAGACAGGCACCTATGCGCTGGAAGATCTGTTGAAGCCTCACCAGTATCAGGAGCGTATTTACCGGTTGCGTTGCGTGGAAGCCTGGTCGATGGTGATTCCGTGGGTCGGTGTGCCGTTGGCCGAAGTGCTCGCCAGTCTGCAGCCGACATCAAAAGCTAAATACGTCTACTTCGAAACGCTTCATGATCCGGGCCAGATGCGTGGGCAGCGCTCCATGTTCAGCGTGATTGACTGGCCCTACCGGGAGGGGCTCCGGATGGACGAGGCCATGAACGAGTTGTCGTTTCTGGCCATTGGTTTGTACGGCAAGACCCTGCCAAACCAGAATGGTGCGCCGATCCGCCTGGTTGTGCCATGGAAATATGGCTTCAAGAGCATCAAGTCGATCGTCCGTATCCGCTTCATGGAGCAGCGACCCAAGACCAGCTGGGAGATGATCGCGCCTGAAGAGTATGGCTTTTATGCCAACGTGAATCCGGAAGTGGATCATCCGCGCTGGAGTCAGAAGCGTGAGCGTCGCCTGCCCTCTGGTTTGTTGAGCCCGAACTGGATCGAGACGGTGAAGTTTAACGGCTATGGTGAGCACGTCGCCCATTTATATAAGGGCATGGATTTGTCCAGGTATTATTGATGGCATCCAAGGCTTCTCGTCAATTTCCCTATGCTCCGGTTAAAGTTCTGGTTTTTCTGATCTGCCTGATTCCGCTCGCGTTGATCGGGTGGGACATCCAGAACGGTAATCTGGGGCCTGATCCAGGCCAGACCATTACGGAAGCACTGGGTATCGCGGCGTTCCAGTTTCTGCTGATAACCCTGTTGATCTCACCATTGCGAAAAATCACAGGTTGGGCTGGTTGGCTCCGCTTTCGCAGGATGGTGGGGTTATATGCTTTTTTCTACGCGGCTTTGCATGTGCTCGCCTTCCTCCAGTTCATTCTTGGATGGTTTGATTTATGGGCAGCCTTTACCAAGCGCCCCTATATCATCGCGGGTGGCTTGGCGTTCCTGTTAATGGCGCCGCTGGCGGCGACCTCGACCAGGGGCATGATGAAAAGGGTGGGGCGCGGCTGGAAACCATTACATCGTCTTATCTACAGCTCGGCACTCCTGGCCTGGGTTCATTTTCTGTGGCAGGCGCGCAGCGACGTGACCGAAATGATGATCTATGGCCTGGTGCTGGCTGTTTTATTGGGGGCTCGCGTGTACTGGTCAGGTTTTTCCACGCTCATTCCTCTGAGAAGAGCGTGATTTTGATCAACGTCTGAGCGTTTTGGTGGGTATTTGATCGTTGGCGTAGGTGGAAACCGAAGCCCGGTAAAATAAATTGAAAATGGGCG
>NZ_AXBW01000031.1:0-37005 GCF_000475355.1 Marinobacter sp. C1S70
GCGCATCGCCCGGATTTCTCACAGCTCCAGGGCGGAACAGCGCCCGATCCGAGTTTTTTTGATCTTTGGCAAGATCAGTAGCGGGGCCCCGACTATTCTTTGGCCTTTCCGAAATACATACCCAACCTGGCCGCCCAACACCCGCTCTACCTGTTCAACCAGTTCGAGAAATTCCGCGACGGTACCCGTGAGGACTATGTGATGTCCAAGCTGGCGAAAACACTCTCATTGGAGGAGCGAATTAATATTGCGGTTTATTACAGCCAGCAAAAGGCGAAGTCCCGCACAGGCGGCGACCCGACCAAGGCAGAGGCTGGCGAGAAGTTGTTTGCTGCGCAATGCGCGGGTTGTCACGGTGAAAACGCGCAAGGTTTCCGAGATATGCCCCGCCTGGCTGGGCAGCCTGCCGAGTATCTCGGGATTGCGTTGAGGCGGTTCAAGGAGATGGACCCCACCAAGCACAGTACGCCGATGATTGGGGTGGCTGGGGTTTTGTCAGAGGGAGAGATTGAAGCTTTGGCGGAGTATTTGGCTGGGTGGTGATCAAATCAGCATCACTTATTGCAAACGCCGACTTCCTGGTAGAACGCCCTGACGTCATTGAAGAAGGTCGGGGTGTCCTGTGAAAAAACCTATATGCTCGATACCAATATCTGTTCTTTTATCATGCGAGAGCGCACCAAACCGCACAAAACCGCACAAAAACAACCCCAATGACATTATATTGACTGAGCCGGCGAATTTATTCAGTATAGTGAGCAATGAGCCTATAATCGAATACGACGCACAGTAAACTGAATCTGCAAGGGGCGGACAATGAAAACCAAGGCTGGCTTGCTCAACGCACTAAACGAAGAAATCAAAAGGCTTCAGATTCTTGCTGACAAAATCGAAGCTTCGGAAGAACCGGACCTTCGCCCCATCTCTGATCTGGCGACCGTGTTGCGGGTGCGCCGAGAGGGCCTGGACCTCAGTGTGATTGACGTTTCAGATCTGGCCGGACTCTCCCCAAACACCTATCGTGTGATGGAAACGGGTGCTGGGAATCCAACAATCACGACACTGACGGGGATTGGCAAAGTTTTGAACTTTGATGTGTGGCTGGAGCTGAAATGAAAGCACTTGTCAAAATGAATAGAATTGTCGCCGGGACGTTGAGAAGACAGGGCTCCAAAGTCACTTTTGAGTACGACAAGGACTACCTGACGCTCGGCCAGCCCGCTCTAAGTAAAAGCCTACCGTTGCGGCCAGAGCCGTATGAATCTGAAGGCTTACCCGCCTATTTCAGCGGTCTGGTGAGCGAAGGCTGGCTTAAACGGGTTCAATCGAGAGAGCAACGCATCGATTCTGACGACGACTTCGCTTTGCTTGTTCACAACGGAGGCGATCTACCAGGAGCCATAACCATTGAACTGCTTGATCTGTCTTAAATCGCTACCAGAGAAGGGAACGTCCGGCTACCACGGAAAATGCCTTGAGCGGCTTTTCGGAGACAAAGATGTTGATCTCAAGCTGCCTGAGAGCCGGAAAGATCTCGTGTCTGCGATGCCCAAGCAAACCAAAGGATTCTCCATCAGCGGCGTTCAAATGAAGTGCCAGATGGCGATCGAGGGCAAAAAACTCAAGCTCGTGGACAACAATGGGCAGTTCATCATGAAGCCCTCTCCTGAAGAGTATGCGAATGTCGCAGAGAATGAGCATGCCACCCTCACCCTGATGGACCGCATTGGCTTTGATGTCCCACCATGCGGACTTCTGAGGCTCCAGGATAACCATCTGGTGTTCATTATCCGCCGCTATGACCGGGACTTTGAAACGGGTGCCAAAGTGCATCAGGAAGACGCCATGCAGGCCCTGGGAATCACCAACGAAGACTCCTCGAACAAGTACACCTCCGCGAGCTATGAGGAGGTGCTGAAAATGGTCATCGAGGAAGCCGGTATGGCCGTGGCCATGGAGCTACTGCTCCGGCTGGTGTTCAGCTATGCGGTGGGCAATGATGATCATCACCTGAAGAATATCAGCTTTTACCATGACCCCATGTTCAGGCTGACGCCTTGCTACGATGTACTGGCCTCCAGCCTGTATAGCTCCCCGTCCGAGAACCCATTGGCTCTGCCCTTCTTTGCAGACAGAGAGGCGTTACCGAGCTATTACGGCGACATGGGAAATGGTTTCTATGCCGGGTCGGACTTTATTGAACTGGGCGTCAGAGCTGGCCTGCTGGAGCCCGCAGTGAGGAAGCGTGTCTCAGCGCTGCTGAAAAAAGTGGCCAAGCTCGCTCCCGCCGCGATTCATGACTCCTACATGCTTGATGAGATGAAAGAAAAGCATGTGAATCTTGTTCACCAGAGACTCACGTTTCTTGATGTGCTGGACTACAAGAGCGAACCCGCCGAATCATGAGGATCTTTTGAATGGCGGCGGCGCCGTTAAAGTGCCCTGCCTGCTGATCACCAATGACCAGGGTGAGAAGCAATGGATGTATGAACCTGGCGGTCAAGCTAGTGCCTGTCCAAGATAGTCCCAACATCAAACCTGCCCTCAAGATGGAGGATCAGTCAGCTGGCCAATTGTGCCCATAGGTAAGTAGAGAGATTGTAGCTCTCCGAATTGCCTTCCCATTGGCAGAAAACCGTACCGCTTAAAAAAGCGGTCACTTTCCTGGGTAAGCGGATCCGTTACAACCGCTATTCCCATGCCACTGTACTGAACAATCCGGTACGCCTCTTCCAGCGCTTCAAGAAGAATCGTTTCACCAAGCCGGCGCTCTGAGCTGTGAAGCCTGCTATCAACACCTAGCCACGCCAGCTTGATCACTGGAATGGGATAGGCAGGATACTGACTACGGGTTTCCTGATCTGGTAGCTCGTCACGCACCACGGTCGCACTGGTCAGAGTAAAATAGCCCAGGACCGGCGCCGGCAAGACATTGGCGGGCTCATCATCCACCAACACCCAGGTACGATTAATTTTCTTGTCCATCTGATTGCGTGCTTCGCGCCAAAGGAACTCATTTACCCGTTCCAACCCACAATCAAACGATTTCCTGTCATGGGACTTCTTATCTAATGGTTCTAACCTCAAGGTCACCGTTTTCTATCCTTTTGTTACGGCGACGTTTCGCGCTCAGCAAAGCCTCATTCGGTGCGGGAGCGGCCTCGCAGGCTACTACAAAAGCATCAAACGACTGACTATTCAGCCGATACACTTCGGCCTCCTCGATCACGCGAGCCGACTTCTCTCGGATTGCTTGAATGACAAACTCCGACAGACTGTGACTCCCGGTCAGAGCTGAAGCGCGCGCCGCCAATTCTTTGATCGCTGGATCAATTCTTAAATCCAGCCGCGCGCTTGTCTTTGACATGCGGTATCCCTCTTTCAACGGGCCGGCCGATCAACCAAGCCCTCTGTTTTAGTGTTTTCCGTTTTTGCTGTTTTACGGGCTGACAACTTAACATGCCAGATGTACGGAAAATAACCGTACAAAAACTATCGACCAATTAAACCTGAATGTCAAACGGTCAAGCTAGTGCCCGGTCAAGCTAGCGCCTGTCCAAGATAGTCCACTTTTGGGGATCTGGCTTGTGCCTGTCCATGATTAACCGTGTGCCTGTCCATGATTAACCGCCTTGCTAGCTCAAAAGCACTCTCAACGTATGCCGTAATCTGCACAGGGCGCACTTCATTAATAACATCTACAAAGTGGCGAAGATCCTGCTCAGACATCCGAAAGGTATTCAAAGGAACTTCGTTCCTCAAAAAACGGCCAACGCGAGCTTTTACAGTTTCACGCCCTACCAGCAAATCCCTCTCAGACCCCCAGAGAATGACTCTGGGTTCACCCGCTTTGTAACCTGTCCACACATCGAACAAAGCCTTACCGGCCATCCCATAAAGGTGATACTCACTGTCCTGAATAAAGCGCGCGGGCTCTCCAGTGCTCCCTCCGCTGGTATTGACATGCCAGTTTCGGCTGGCAAGGTCGTCTGATTTCAACGCCTCAAAGTGTTCCCGCAAAATCCTCTTGTCCAAGAGCGGCAAAGCTCCGAGAGCCGCAACGGGATCATTACGAATCTCGTTGTCATCAAAACCCGCACGCAAAAGACAGTCTCGGTAATAAGCAACATGTTGAAAGGCATGAAGTAAAATTCCGCACAACGATTCCAGATGCGCCCGCCCACTCTCACTGGCGGGTAAAAACTGCTTGCTCAACCATTCCTGACAGAGCTCTAACTGTGGGCGCCGCCCCGTCAGGCGCATCCACCCATTATAAAGACTTACTCTCGCGCCCATTTTTTCTCCAAACCTTACACGTTCTACCTGATTAACCCGGAAAACGGTGCTGCAAGCGCGCCCGAACACCCGCCACATTCAGGAGCCAACACGCAACTAACCCCACAACGGTTCCCGCAAGCAATCCACTCACTAACCCTGACCAAACACTGGTGAACTGGCCAGCTGCCAGCCAGGCAACACCACCAGAGAGCCCGCCAATCACCAACGCCCGCCCGATCATTGGACCCAGCGACGGCATGTCAAATACCCTTGAGCCCAACACTGCACTCAAAAGGGCCGATATAACAAAAGCCGCGAGTGTAGCCCAGGCGGCGCCAAGAATGCCAAAGCTCGGTATTAAAAGTATGTTTAAAACCAGATTGGACAAAGCCGCGACAGCGCCGGTAAGCACTAACCAGCGGCTGGCCACGCCTAACTGAAAGGCCAGATCGAAATGAAAGGCTTTGATACCCGCAATGGCGCCGGCAAACACCACCCAAGGGAAAATCGCCAAAGCGGCGCTTCTGAACTCAGCACCGATGACAATCTCCACCACCTGCGGTGCCAATGCAACGAAACCGCTTCCTCCAGCAATGGCTGCGACAAAAATCAGTTGGCCGTTCTCGCCGAGTTGCCTTCGAGCAGCGGGGGCCCCTCCGCGCTCCAAAGCTTTTACTGCAAGCGGAAAGGCAGCTGTATTGATAATGGTCAGTACCAGCATCAGAGTCTGGAAAGCCAGATCATATCCAGCGGCATAAACGCCAACCGACCGTTCATCCAACAGCCAGGCAATGAGCAGACGGTCAGACCCGGATACGACCCATGACAATGCAAAGGTGACCGTCAAAGGCAAGCCGTATCCCAACTGGCTTTTTAAAACATCATTCCCGGGCAACGAGGGCTTGACTCCCCGCCATGCAAACCACCCAAAAGCAATAAAAGAAAGTGCATGGGCAACGATAAGGCCCACTATCGGTGCTGACGCCCCCCATCCCAGCGCAGCAAGACTACCACCGACGACAATGGAGAGCGCCGCTTTCGTGCCAGAAAGCTTGCCATACAGAATCGGCTGAACCCCCGCCTGAGCCAAGGAAAGATTCAGCTCGAACCATGCCTGGGCCAGTAAAAGAATCACTGACAACAGAAGCAGGTACTGCCATAAAGGGTCTGGCCACACCATCGCCAGCAGAAGGCCCGCTCCGGTGACAGGCACAGCAACGCTCAAAAACAGCGCAAGCACGCCCCCCAGGTATTGCTCGCGGCAATGCCGGTTTGCCTGGTAAAAACGTGCAAGCACCAATCGCAACCACTGAAACAAGATAACATTGGCCAAACCTACGCCAACCACCACTAGCGCATAACGGCCGAATTCTTCCGGCGCCAGGAGGCGCGTAAACACTGCCAATGCGGCAAAATTGACCAACCCAGGCAAGCCGCGAGCAGTGAAATAGTAGAGTGTGTGCCGAAGGAGCATGGAAACCTTGAGCCCTAAAGAAAAAAAGCGCCTTGGTTAAGACGCTTTACATTCGAGTTGCGATTAGACAGTGAGATAGTATAACAGACCCCCCTGATCAATCATTGCCCCCACGAGCCAGGACTTCAAGAACACGCTCACAAGCCTGCCCGTCTCCATAGGGATTATGTGCGAGGCTCATTGCATCGTAAGCCGCCTGATCATCAAGCAATGACTTCAACCGGCCAACAATCTTTTCTACATCCGTACCCACCAGCTCTACCGTTCCTGCCTCTACTGCCTCCGGGCGCTCGGTGGTCTCCCGCATAACCAGTACCGGCTTACCAAGCGAAGGTGCCTCCTCCTGAATCCCACCGGAATCGGTGAGGATCAGATAGGACCGGCTCATCAAATACACAAACGGCAGATAATCCAGCGGTTCAATCAAATGGATGTTATTCAGTCCACGCAGCAACCGGTTAACCGGCTCCCTTACATTGGGGTTGAGGTGCACCGGGTAAACGATGTCCACGTCAGGAAAAGCCTCTGCGGTGCGGCGCAGCGCCTCGCAAATGCGCTCAAAACCACCCCCAAAGCTCTCCCGGCGATGACCCGTGACCAAAACCAACCTGCGCTCAGGGTTCAGAAATGGAAACTGCGCGGCCAATGAGCCACACAACGCCTTGTCTTCATCGAATCTGCGCACAATCTGAAACAAAGCATCGATTACCGTATTGCCCGTAACGTGAATACTGCTCTGTTCCACGCCTTCAGCCAGAAGATTTGCCGCCGCTCCCTGGGTGGGTGCAAAATGCAAATGTGCTAGCGCCCCCGTGAGCTTGCGGTTCGCTTCCTCCGGCCACGGTGAGTACAGGTTGCCTGTACGCAAGCCCGCCTCTACATGGCCCACCGGAATCTGTTGATAATAAGCCGCCAGGGTAACCGCAAAGGTGGTGGCAGTATCGCCGTGTACCAACACGATATCCGGCCGGGTTTCCGCAAGCACATCTCGCATTTGCTGCATAATGGCCGTGGTGACATCGGTAAGGTCCTGGCCAGGTTTCATAATATTCAGATCAAAATCTGGCTTGAGCGAAAACAGAGAGAGAACCTGATCGAGCATCTCCCTGTGCTGGCCGGTAACACACAAAACAGACTCAAATCGCTCGTCCGCCTGCAGGGCCAGTACCAGGGGCGCCATTTTGATTGCTTCCGGGCGGGTTCCAAATACCGTTAATACTCTCAAAACACTCTCCCTACTCAAGCCCTTCCGCTTGCGACAACATCGATGACCAAACCTTCCGGTTTGGAAGAAAAATCCAGACCGCGGAATTGTTTATGCCCCACCAACACCACACAGATATCCGCTTTGGCAATGGCGTGCTCTGCCTCTAACAAGGCGCACCCCGATAACGACTCGGGCGCCTCTTTGATATTGGGTTCCACCAAAAGCAGCCGACCTGCTAACTCTGCCTTCAACTGCTGCGCAATAGCCAGAGAGGGACTTTCCCGCAAATCGTCAATATCTGGCTTGAATGCCAACCCGAAGAGCGCGACGGAAACGTCCTTCGCCGTGTGGCCGGAGTTAGCCACCAAAAACTGGCCAACCGCTTCCTTCACCTTATTAATCACCCACTGCGGCTTGCCATCATTCACTTCCCGGGCTGTGCGGATCAACCTGGCCTGCTCTGGCGTCTCACTCACAATAAACCAGGGGTCCACGGCAATACAGTGGCCGCCAACGCCCGGGCCCGGTTTCAGAATATTTACTCGCGGATGCCGATTTGCCAGCTCAATCAACTCCCACACATCAATCTCAAGCTTATCGCAGATCAGTGACAGCTCATTGGCAAAGGCAATATTCACATCCCGGAAGCTATTCTCGGTCAGCTTGGCCATTTCTGCGGTTCGGGCGGTCGTCTTCACGCACTCGCCCTCCACGAACAAACTGTAGAGCTCCGCAGCCGCTTCTGAGCATTTCGGTGTCATGCCACCGATCACGCGATCGTTGGACACCAGCTCACGGATAACATGGCCTGGCAATACCCGTTCGGGGCAATGGGCAATACGGATATCCGACGTCTCACCACCCGTTTGCGGAAACACCAGATCGGGTCGCGCCTCTGCCAGCCACTCCGCCATGCGCTCCGTGGCACCCACGGGAGAGGTAGACTCCAGAATAACCAGATTACCCTTCTCTAGCACAGGAGCTATCGCCCTGGCTGCAGACTCTATATATTTCAGATCGGGAACGTGCTCTTTACCATCCCCTGCCTTGAACGGCGTAGGAACCGCAACCAGAAAGGCATCCGCCGGCTCCGGATTCAAGGTAGCTCTCAGGTAGCCCTCCTTCACGGCGGCATGAACAATCATGTCCAGATCGGGCTCTACAATATGGATATCCCCACGATTGATGGTATCCACAACCTTTGGACTCACATCCAGGCCAATGACCTCACACCGCCGGGACGCAATCACCGCCGCCGTGGGCAAACCAATATAGCCAAGACCAACCACGGAAATCCGGTTGAACGCCATTCAGACAGACTCCTTAAAAACGAAGAAAAAGACAGAATACAAAGAAAGGACAAAAAACAGTGCGCTATTCAGGCCTTGCGCTTGAACCTGAGCTTTTCACGCAGCAACAACCATGCAAACACTGAATTGGTGACCAGGTAGCGCTTCCACATACGCCCAGGCTCTTGCAGAACACGGTAAAACCATTCCAACCCGCCTTTCTGCATCCACACAGGGGCCCGCTTAACCTTGCCAGCCACCACATCAAAGGTGCCGCCAACACCCATAACAAAGGTAACGCCTAGCCGGTCTCGCCATTTATTGATGAAGTTCTCTTTCTTGGGCGAGGTAATGGCCACGAAAAGAAGCTGTGCTCCGGAAGCACGAATGCGCTCGACCATCGCCTCTTCATCATCCCAGAAATACCCGTGGTGGTAGCCGGCCAGCTTGAGCTCAGGATATCGCTGCTGGACACGGCGTGCCGTCTCGGACACTACTTCATCCTTTGCTCCCAATAAAAACACCGAGTAACCCTTCTGCGCACTCATCGCGAGCAATTCATGGAAGAGATCAACACCGGCAACACGCTCGGGAACTTCGTGTCCCAACATACGAGCGCCCAAAACCACACCCATTCCATCAATATTGATGATGTCGCATTCTCGCACGGAGGCATCAAGTTCCGGATCTTTGCGCATATTCACGAGTTTGGCCACGTTTACGACGACGTGCTGAGTGAAGCGCTCGTTCGCCAAAGCCTCTTCAACGGCACCCACTGTTTCGTCCATGGTTCCCACGTTCATCGTGCAGCCCAAAAATTCAATTCTATCCATAACACAATCACCCAGAATTCCAACTATGCTCATGACGCCACAGTGAGAGCATCATCAGCGCAAATATCTGTCTACTACGATCAGGCTTACCAGCCAAGTGTTGTCGCCAGAGCTTCTCAACAGCGTTCCTAGACAGTAACCCATCCAAGCCGTCAAGCAACAAAGGTTCAAGCCAACTCCGCCACTCATTACGTGACCAGGATCCGAACGGGACTTGAAACCCCTTCTTACGCCGATGAACAATCTCTGACGGCAAATATCTTTCAGCCATGGCTTTATGCACGACTTTCCCATTCCTCCATTGCACTCGATACTCGATTGGGAGAGACTCGACAAATCTGACAAGCTCGATATCGAGCATCGGAACTCTCGCTTCGAGCGAAGTCGCCATGGATATCTTGTCTCCGTACAAAAGTAAGTCGTCAGCTAGATTCATTCGAGAGTCAATGCGCATCATGCGTTCGGCGCCACTCAAATCATCGACCGGAGCAAGCCAGTCCAGCCAGCCACTCAGCGATTTAGAAATGCCCAGATCATCATTTGACCCAGTTAGCATTCTCCGCTCGACGGAGTCGAATAAGCACGAAGCTTCAATAATCTGACCTAGCGGCTCTTTTTGGGAAAGTGACCGCAATCCTCTTTCCATTGACTCAGGCTTGCCATGCCAAAACTTTGCAAGCATTTGGCCAACTTGCCATAACAGAGGAAATGGTAGAGCTTTTCTCAGTAGCTCAACCTGGTAGCGGTAATACCCGCCCCATGGTTCGTCTGTCCCTTGCCCGCTCAGTACAACTTTTACTTCTTCTCGCGCTCGCATTACGAGCTTCCACATTGGCAAAACCGATGTGGTTCCAAGCGGCTCCTCGATAGCCCGAACGATGCTAGGAAGACTAGATTTTAGTTCCTCAGGCGTAATTTCGACCTTACTCAGTGACAGCCCCAAAGTCCTCGCGGTGTGCTCAGCATCCTCTATTTCACATTCAGAGTGTCCGCCTCCAAAGCCAACAGTAAAACAAGGAACGTCTATGCCAGTGTCTTTTGCCATAGCGGCTACGAGGGCCGAATCTATCCCACCCGAAAGCAGTACACCCACTGGAACATCTGACAGTAGCTGACGTCTTACAGCAGAACCGAGTTTGTCCTGATACAAATCAACAGCATCTTGGACCGAACCGTCAAAGCGATCAGCTGAAGGGCGAGTGTAATGGGAATTAACCGTAGCACCTGTCCCAATATCAAATGTCATTATGGTGCCGGGAGGTAGCCGCTTCACGTTCTGCCAAAGCGTATCAGGCGAGGGGGTGTATCTGAACATCAGAAATTTTTGAAGCGCTATCTCATCAATACTCTCAGCAGGGAGCTTAGCATGCTTGAGAACGACGTTAATGGCCCGGATCTCAGAGGAAAAAACTACACCATTAGAAGCCAAATTATAATACAACGGCTTTACACCAAAAGGATCTCTAGCCAAATATAATTTACCTGCTTGGGTATCTAAAGCAGCAAACGCAAACATTCCATTAAGCAGCGGTAGAGTTTTTTCTATGCCCTTCTCGGCGACCAATTCTACAAGAGTTTCCGTGTCGGAGTGGCCACGGAATGGGCCCTTGAGCTCCTTCCTTAGGTCTAGGTGGTTATATATTTCGCCGTTAAAGGTAACCCACCACCGACCATCACGACTTCGCATAGGTTGGTGACCGGCCACTGAAAGATCCAATATCGATAGACGGGTATGCCCAAGCCAAATAGCCCTATCTCGGCACCGCACCAACTCTAACCCATGACCATCCGGTCCTCGATGCCGCAAATGAGACAGCATTTCCGAATCTAAAGAAAAACCAACAGTGCCCAGTATTCCGCACATTACCAATACTCCCCAACCGCGTTTACAAGCCTATGGCGATGATATTTGAAGGGAGCAATCCCCCAACGTAGAAAATCCTTGCCCCAACGCCGACCAAATATATCTATGCGACAATACCAACTACTGTTTTTCTTAAACCGATTCTCAACGTTCTCACAAAAAGATCGGGCCTCTTCGTAAAGCTGAAAGTCTATAAGCAATCCCAAATATTCTGCTTGATCGTACAAATCCCATCGAAAAGGGTCTTTGTGGGAGCGCTGCGAAAACCTTAAACATAGTCCGGAACTGGAGTCATATAGATTTTGGCGGATGTAACGCCAGCCTTTCTCTACCGCCGGCGTAATTGTTCCGGCAATCTCAGGGAGCTCTCTCTGAACTTTAAGAAGATTTTTAATTACAAAACAAGAATGAAAACAATCAATAAAGTTCCCAGGCTGTTTGTCTGCATAATAATACCAACTTCCGTCCTTTTGTTGCTGAGAAATAATCCAATTAATAATCTTATAGGCATTCTTCTTCGCTTGGTTCCGATTTCCAACAGTCCCGTATTTCGCGTGCAACGAGAACGCAAATGCAGCGTAACTGTTAGCATTAATAACAATCCTCGGCTCATCAGTTGTAGAATACGACAACGCCAGACGTTCGTCCTCGGAAGCCATCACTCTCAGATTGTTAAGAAACAACCAAGTCTGATTGAAAGCCACCATGGCCGATTCTTGGTGTCCGGGGGAACGAGATATATCTAACAAGGCCTCCATCACATAAGGTGTATTGGTTATATAGGCTAGCCGCTCGGAATAGATACCATTTTTAGAAAACCAAGAAAATGGGAGCCCCCAACCTCCACCTGAAGTCACTGAGTCATGAAAACAGTGAAGCGCGTTAGAAATCGACTGCTCGCCGTAGAGATAACGCATGGCTTCAACGTGAGCAAATTCTTTAGGCCTAATGCCTAGCAGTTTTCGGAGTATTATGGGAGCCCCTATCTCCGCCATTCCAATTAAGGGTACAAAAATAACACCTGCCTTCCCACGTTGCGTCCAGCTATTTTTCAATTTCCCCAAAGTAGGTAGAGCCCATATATCATATGGGTCATAGCTTTTCATGAAACCACCTTTCTAAATCGTATAACTTTAGCTGGAACTCCTACCGCAACGCTCCAGTCTGGCAAATCTTTCGTTACGACTGATCCGGCCCCCACGATAACACCATTGCCTATAGAAACTCCTGGCATAATAATAACATTCTGCCCAATCCAAACGTCGTTACCAACATTAGTTAAATTGCGAGAAGAGCTACCCTGCATTGACATTGGCATGTTCACATCTGAAAAATTATGTTGACGATCCAACATCACTACACCGGGAGCAATCATCACGTCATTTCCAATACAGACTGTTTTCAACATGGTATTCTGATTAATCTGGCAACGCTCACCAATCTGCAAGCGGGGCCGAAAGCCAACATCAATACCTGGCTCTAATTCACATCCACGACCAACCTTACAGCCCATGCCAATAAGTGCAAAACGTCGAATAGCACTGAATATCCAACCAGCCGGCCAAAAACTATGCGGCAATCTCATAGCAACCATACGATAAAAGATCAGGAAGATTATCGATAATAATCTTTTACAAATTTTCATCTTCGAAAGCCTCCATAATCTTATTTACTTCAGTAGCAACATTCATTGCCGAGAAACTTTTCAGCACCCATCTCTTACCACATACCCCGTATGACTTTCGGATTTTGTAAGACTTTAAACGCTGAATACATTCCGCCAAGGCGGGCGGAGAGTACTCAGTTGCCAGAAGGCCGCATTTGTTATCAAGGATAATGTCCGATACTGGCCCCCAATCGTAAGCAACCACGGGCAAGCCGTTGGCAAGAGCCTCCAAGAACCCCATACCGAATGAGTCATACCGTGTCGGCAATGCGAAAATATCGCATTGATCAAAAAGCTCCTGCTTGTTTTCGCCTGACACCCACCCACAAAACCTTACCCGTTCATTTAACTCTAAGGAATCCACGAGATCTCTGAGACTTGCCTCAGCGGACCCTGTACCCGCTATTACAAGACGAAAATCATTAGGTAAAAGAGACATCGCCTTTATAACATCATTGACACCTTTTCCTGCCTCCAATCTAGACAACGTCAGGATGGTCACGGGCGCATCATTTTCACAATAGGCTCTGGGCTTAAGTGCAATATCTTCCCAAGAAACAGGCAGCGGGTTTGGAATCACAAATATAGGTTTCACTATTCCCGCCGTTTGAAGATAGGACCTCCACCACGGTGTGAGGACGCAAACAACATCCGCCGGTGCAATAAAATAGGAAAAAAATCTTCTGGATTTCGACGATGACAGATAGGAATTTACTTCAAAGCCGTGCAACTGGAACACAACTTTAGCACCCATAAAACGACTTAAGCAGCCCAAAAAATATTTTCTCGCCATCGACATAATGCCACCACCGACATGACAAACAACTATTATTAGCCGCCCATTCCGACGAGCCGAAAAAATACTGATCAATAACAGTCTGATCGATGCCACAA
The DNA here is from genome assembly GCF_000475355.1 of Marinobacter sp. C1S70. NCBI lineage: Bacteria > Pseudomonadati > Pseudomonadota > Gammaproteobacteria > Pseudomonadales > Marinobacteraceae > Marinobacter > Marinobacter sp. C1S70. The sequence continues at coordinate 13,506 of NZ_AXBW01000031.1, forward strand.
AAGGAAGAAATTTCCCGACAAAACGTCCCGACCGATGGGTAACGATGTACGACACATCAGCTCCAGCTATTTGATATGCCCTCATGTGCCCAGGTACCGAGAAGGAAACACCACCAGCTTGGGTGCGTGGATCCGTACCAAGAACTAGAATAAGCGGGCTAATCCTCATACTTCGTTCGCCAACTTCTTTACGTTCAACTCCTTCATATGAGAGAGCGCCAAAATACCAGCCATTAAAGTGGAAGGAATGGGACTAATAAGAGTATGCCCTACGAATACGGAATACATAACAAATAGAAATATTGAACTTGCAATCAAAACATGTGTGCCTGCGTTCATATTCAAAAACGAACGCCAGATATTGATAGCCATGTGATAAATTGGGTAAAAATATAGAGCCAACAAAAAAGCTATTCCATGGCCACCCATTATGTCGAACGGATCCGACTCTACAAATCTTCGAACACTAGTTCCACCAAAATAATAACTCACACCTCGATGGAAACTATCAAAGCCTTCTCCAAAAATATTCAACAACAATCCTCGTTGAGAAAGATACGCCCAAGCCGCGGAGACAAGCTGGGCCCGTGAAAACTCCCCTTCTAACAACGCCTCTATCTTTTTTGCTTGGTAGTCGTGAGAGAGAAATATTTCAAGGACCTGAAAAAACAAAGCAATCGCAAATACTGAGAACCCAAAGAACAGGAAAACCTTACTAGGTGTGAGCTTCGTGAACCCACTACTGCCACCCATAATGAAAGCAGAAAACATTACGCAGAATACTACGACCGGAATAAAGAGCGCAGAATTTGTACCAATGTTAATACATGCAATAAAACTCAGCAGGAGAAGAAAACATCTAAGAACAGAAAACTTCAAAAACAAAAGACGATAGGCTGCAATCAATAGGGAGAGCCCTAACGCTAAGCTTAGATCGTTTTGGGCATAGAAAACCCCCACATTGCCATACGCATAATCACCATATGTATCACGACTTAGACCAAAGGTTTGAGATAAAACAAGCGAAACACCCAAAAAATACCCACTGTACTCAATGTGCTTGAGCACATCATCAGAAAAAACATTTACTAATTTGAAAAATATAAAGAATGCCGCCGCGACAAGAGGAAAATAGAAAAGCTTTGTGAAAATAAAGAAATCGTATTTTGGATTATCGCCATAAACTAATCCTGAAAAAAGACCCGGTAAAGAAAACAAAAACAACACCAGAAGCCAAATTGCAATACCGACATTTAGATATTTAAAATAAAGAATTACATAGGTTAGGCAAATAAAAAAAAGACCGCCACGGAATAGAACACCAGGGGTCAAAGGCAAACCGATTCCATAATATACAAAAAGGCCGTAAAGAATATCCGAAAAGAACATAAACGGAAGACAAAAAAACAACACAAGCTCTTTATAGCTAACAACAAGCTTCATAAACCTTCCGAATATTCATTGTTTAAGAGATTGTAAAACCGATCCTGAGGGCGGACTTTAAATATTAAAAATAATACCATGCCTAACCCATCATATGTTGACAGTCTAAGAATGGAGCAGAAAAAATCGAAGATTTCCCTTAAATGAAAAAGTAGCTGCCCGCCTTCGACCGGACACCACCTCATTCATTTGGTGGCAGTCTTTCCCAGTGATGCCTGGTCGATTCGATTTCCATCCGTCTATGCGAGGGGCTGCGATCATATCCATTCTGACACGCAGGCCATAACAGATATAGCATCAAGAAGATCGCTAAGGTACAGATAGTCCCGACTTAACATCTTCACGAAGGCCTCAGCCATGCTGTTGCTCCTACGGCTACTGATTGGTGTAGTACACAACACAAAACCAAAAGAGCACGCAAAGCCTCGGGCATCTGTGGAAATTGAACAGCTAGCCATTATCCGTCAGCTTTTCCAGCGGATGAGGTACCCGTTCCGAATGGCCGAAGGAGTATTTCACACTTTCCAGCAATAAGTCCTGAACCATCCCAACAGTAATTTCATCTGTAGTGGCTAAATAACGCATCCGTGCGCGCTCACAACAGTGTGGCCTGAAGGCCACGCGAACCATTTCGACATTCCAGCAGCGGATCTCAAAGTCATGAGAGCACCAGCGAAGGTCCGTCTGCAACGTGATCACTTAGCTCTTGAGACAGTGCTCCTGGCACCGCCCCGTATAACGGAGTACCAGCAAGCTATCCTGGCTCATCAGTCTATACACACGCTGGTGCTTCATTCGCTCATCGTTGGCTGGCAGCACACAATTCAGCCGTGCGGTGATCCTTCGATAGCCATTGGAAGCACGGGAGTCGCAGATATCTCGGACAACCGTAAGATGCTGATTATCGTCCTCTTTGAGGTATCTCGGATTTAGGCCCTTGTGGCGACCATGAAGTCTATCCTCAAGGTTGGAGCGGGATACCCTTCAGATCTCTGCAACCCGCCTCAGGGGGTATCGTCCAGTGGAAGCAAGGACATGCGCAAGATCAACCTTTCCGACTGAGCGGCCTCCGGGGTTTCCCGAAGTAATTCAGCATCCATAGTCTTGCGGCCCAACAACCGATCCAGCTCCCGAAGCTTTTTGTTCGGGGCTTTCACCTCGGATGCATTTACAACCTTATCACCAGGCTCAATCCCGAAAATCCCAAAGCCTTTCAACAGGTACTTCCATCGGAACAACAGAATTCGAGATGCACCACGTCACTGGACTACAAGCGGTACTGAGGCACCCGACTGATCAGAATTCGCGGCCTCGAATACCTTCTCGTGTGCGGAATACCGGCGACCATGCTAAAACCCAGTTTTGACTTCGATTCTCCCTACCGGGGACACCCCTTTGTCCCAAGTTTATACCAAGACCTTTGCTTCCACCCAAGTGTCCGGTTTAAGTAGGCACTACCAAAGCACAAGCAGATCCAACCTTAGTGATTACCCGTAACAATATTAATGACAGGGCTGCTTAACAACAAAAGATTAGGACCCGACTCAATTTCTACCACAATGAACAGCAAAAACGAATAATATCAGAACAGCCATTCTATAAAATCGCTGGTTTTAACTAAGAAAATTTAGAGCTTTAGGCAAAAGTCTCCCCCGACCCATAATTAGGCCGAACAGGGGAATCGCTCAAGACTGAGAACTCTATAAACTCCAAAGATTCACTTCGAGATTCTGCTAGGTTCTTCGATGCCTCCTCCCAATCCATCTCAACTGAAACGGAAGCCAACTCATCGTACGACGAAATTAATCGTTCGCTTAATCCTACCTGTGCTAAGAGACTCTGCATCCGGTTCGAACGCTTTCCAGCAGAAACACTTACAAAAGGTTTAGAGAAATTCACAGCGAAGCAAGTTCCATGAAACGAATCCGTAATCACGAAGCTTGCGTCGAGAAAAAGCTTAACAAATTCCCTTGGATCTGCTGTACGCACATGCTTATCAACCTTTCCCGCAGGGAACAACATTTGATCAACGCAGATGACCTGCCAACCGGTTTTTTGAGCGACATAATCAATAGCCTGCTTCAACAACTCGGTTCTGGGGACCGAGTAGACGAGTATATATCTATCCTCGACTTCATCTTCACTAAGGTTAAGCGATTGCTTCCAATCATCCTTCGTTAACAGCAAAGTTGGGTCAACCACATGATTAACTCGATTCGAGCCAACCAATCCATGTAACTTCTCAATACCATCAACTTCACGGGTTGAAACCATCGAAAAGCCACTTAGCAATTCTTTAACCACCTTTTTTTCTTCGCAAGAGAAGTGGTGGTGACCTATACTAGATGCATATGAGATCTTTTTGGCATTCTTTGGAGCGAAGCCGAGAAAGAAAATGGGGTCTATTTCTCTGTTTTCACTTACGATATCTGGATTCCAAATCTGATCACTACCGCATATATAGATATCGAACTGCCCAGCCTTCCCTTGAAAAAGATCTCTTGCTGAATACGCTTGAGTCAAATTCAAGAATTCCGAAAAGAATCTTCGGAATTTCCAAACTGCGATTGAACGATAAGGTAATCGAAGTAGGTCGTGTGAAAACTTTAAAATTCCATGAAGAGAAATATCGAATCTAATCAAATTTAGGTGGTGGTCCAAATAGGAATTCTTATAATTAACAATTTTTACCTCACCATATTTAGCAAGGATTTTCTGCGTAGCGTAAGCCTGCAAGACCGCACCGTAGTTTGCAGTGCGATGAATTGTTACTAGTGCAATCCTCATGTGCGTTTTTCCAAATCAAAATATACTTCATTCAAAGGCCTTCTGGCCGAAGCGCAGACTCTGTTCTGTTCATCCGGATAGCCAATAGCGATCATCATAATAATTGTATGATTCGGTTTTATATTTAAAGACTTCCTTAGATCGCGATCCACTTTAGGGTCCTGGCTCCAATTCAACGCACATGATGCCACGCCAAGCGCATGAAGTGCATAGATTACCGACATCGAAAACAAACCACCGTCGATCCAATGCTGATAATGTTCGCTCCCAGCAAAGAATGCTTTTAAATCCGTAGTAACAACCATCAAGTTTGGAATTTTATCGCCGAATGGCCTATTCCCCGACTGGAAGCCGAGTGCAAGTTTCTTGACGTCGCTTTCACTTGTATGGTAAACAGCCCATGGCTGCCTATTGCAGACTGAGGGCGTCTTCATGGCTAGCCTCACGGCTCTTTCAATGATCGTTTTTGGAACAATCTCTTCTTTAAACTCTCTCAGCGAATACCTGGATAAGAAAAAACTCTCTGGATCTTTAAGAATACCTCTTTTGAAATTCATTCCTGAATATTCTAATGCGCCATGCCGATCGGGCGACTCAAACTGGATATCTTGGAGTCCGCTTTCGATCAAGAGTTTCTTATCATTCTCAGCATTTTCGGGAAGACCTAGAAAATCATCTAAAACGACCTTTGCCGCCTTATCATGGTAGCCTGCCCTTTGAGTTAAATTTGCTTTAATGACCATGTCTTTGAGTTCAAGAGCGTTTCGCCATCCTGAGTTAGGGCTCCTCTTTTTATAACTAAGACTCTTTTCCAAGCCATGATAAACCATTGCCGCGTTATAATTTCTATGTTCAAAGTCATCTAAACTTCCATTCCAGCCGGAATATTTGCAGAACCTTCCAAAATCATAAATAAACCCACGCAACCCATTTAGAAGACGATAGCCACCCCTTAGATAAGGCCTTATTAACTTCCACATAAACACTAAACTCCAATAAACACCCGATGCTTCGCTATGAAATAGTAAAAGCCTAATAGCAACGCACTACTGATTACGGTAGCAGCTGCGGCCCCGCTTGAACCAAAATATGGTATCAACCATAAGTTAAGAACTACATTTGTTACAGCTACCAGGCCCATAATTTTAATCTTGGTTCGGATATGATGTGTAGTAACAAGCGTTGCACCTACGCTGTAAGCCAGAAAGTTCAGAGGAATTACTATTGCCAAAATCTTAACTAGAATAATCGAATCCTTATATTCTTCACCAAAGACAAATGGGACCCCAAAATCCGACAACAAAAACACTACCAAAGCAGTAAAAATGCCTGAGATAATCATAATTATGTTTCCGCGCTTGTACGCACTGAAAAATTTTTCACGATCATGAACAGACCACCTATAATATTTAGGCAATAAAAACTTGCTGAAGAGAACCACCGGAAATAACATTATTGCAGTCAGCACTACGAAACCAACATTGTAGAGCCCTGCCTCCCGATCTCCCGAAATGTACTTCAGCATTATAATATCGATTTGCAAGTATACAAATGCAAGAACTGCCCCAAAGCCAAAGGGCCACGCCTCTTTGAAAACATCTTTATGGCTTTTTGGCGTTATGCTGTTTTGGTACCGTGTGCACTCATGGCCAGCCAACACAAAATTTCCTAAACTGAATTGCCTTAAGGGATGGAAGAATACAGCAAATGTAATCAAGCCAACTAATCCGTAAATCAAAGCGATATCAGTCGGATTTATATTCACCCTAGCAACGTATATAAGCCCCAAGACAGAAATAAGCCTGAGAAAATGTGGGGCAAATTGCAGTAAAGCGACCTTCATATATTTTTCTTCTAATTGGAGTTTGGCTACCATCGATTCGGAGAATGCTTGGCCGAGAACAAAAAGAGTCATTAATGAGAGGACATCTTCACTTACGGAGTCATGCGGACCGAACTCGGACCATGCAAGCATAAGAAAACAAGAAATTACTGTCGTCAAAACTAACAAAATCAAGGATGGTCTGACCCAAGACAACGCCCCCCAGCCTTCACTTCCAAACACCTTGAGCCAAACTTGTGGTATGCCAAAATTTGCGGTAATGCTTGCTATTGTGGCTAGGGAAAACGCCGCACTAAACAGACCATAGTTTTCAGCACCGAGCTGTCTTGCTAGGACTATGTACACAAAAAAAGTGCACATACTACCCATCGTAGTACTGAAAAATAACAGCGACACAGATTTTACATCTTTTTTGATCTTCACTCTCTATATCACTTTAAATTTTTTAAAGGCTTGTGAGACTGAGGGCTTTTGGATTATACCTCTGCTCGGACCGATATTTTTGATTGATATAGGCTAACTGAGATATGTTTGCTTTGCAGCCAAATTTATTTCATTGAAATTCTCAAGATAAATTTTTATAAGTGCAGAGAGTATAAGAGGGCCCAATGTTCAGAAATAGATCAGACTGATTGCAACCAATTAATTATCAGCTTGTATATTTAAATTTCTTTTAAATTTTGTATCGTTTCTTTAGCGAAATAAATATCGCTTGTGAAATTCATATGCAGGAATTCGTTCGCTCTGAATAAGCCTTCAATGAAGGCCCTTCAGCTTTCTACGGCTTTAGCTTTAATGAACCGTAAAAATTCGTGAATGAGCACAGTAAACATAGAAAAGATCACGCCAAGCATAGTAGCAACAACTATTATCAGAGCCCGCTTAGGGGCCGACTTCTCTTCTGGAACTATCGATGGATCGACGGTTTTGAATACGTATTCTTCTTGGGCGTTCGCAAGCATTACAGTTCGGATTTCGCTTTCTATCAGCTGATAGAATACTTGTTGCATCCCAGCAACATTCGTTTCATCAAGTTTTTCTTTCAAATAGCTGACCCGGGCTTCAGCTTCCTTAATATCTTGGTCTCGCACGTATTCGTTTAAGTCTTTAATTATCCACTCTGCCCATTGTTTCGCTACTATTGGGGAGTAGTGTCTGACCCCAATAGTAATCATCCCCGTTTCTTTGGATTCGCTAACGCTTAAGATCTCTTTTCTAAACTTTTCGACCAATTCCCACTCTGACGGTTTATGGCTTTCCCCGTCCTCATCCGACAACCACTCACTAGTTTCTCTGTTGTATTTTTCTTCATCATATACCAATTCGCCGTTTCTTTCGTTCCAATCTTCCACTGCCATAATGGCCGGTTCAATAGCATGACGGCGAATAAAATCTGACAAGAATATATGCGACCTGAGTAGTTCCTTGGCAATAACAGTCTTATTCGACCCGCCACTTCCAAGACTTATGCCGGCCAAACTTGCCAGGCCCCCGAATTGACTTGCCAGACCGGTCAGACCGCTGTTCTCTTCATTTGCCGGGGCTACCAGAACCCGAGATTGGTATACATTCGGGCTGAGAAAGGCGTACCCACCCCCAGCGGCGGCGAAAAGGATAGTGATAATCAAAATTTGCCATCGTCCTCGCCATAGTGCGGCGAAAATTTTTTTCAAATCGATTTCATGATCTGGGTAGCAGTGTTCAGTTTTGAATTCGTGGTTCATCACAGATTTCCTACTGCGGCCGCACCAAGGGCAATCTGGTAAACAATCTGGCTTACATTAGTCCAGAGTTCGAGTTGGTTCAGACGATCAACATCAATTGGCATGATAACGGTATCACCAGGCTCGAGTTGCTGGCTTCTGCCGCCGAACCACCGACTCTTCTCAGGTAACATCACAGAGCCGTCCGCCTTTACAACGTAAACCCGGCTTTCATCCGCCTGGCGAGTTGGTCCGCCGGAACGTTCCAGATAGTCATCCACGGTTAGTCCCGCTTGATGTAGGTGACTGGTCGGGAACTGGACTTCTCCGAAAACGGTTACCGATTGGGGGATAGTCGGTACCGTGAGGGTGTCACCGTCCTGCAATCGAATGGACTGGTAGTCAGGGTCAGTCATTACACTAGCAAGGTCTATCACCAGTCTGCCTACCGGCTCGCTACCCTGTACCTCTTCAAGTAAATCTTTTACTTCCTGCGTTCGGTTGGCGCTCTGGCCAGAGAAGTTATCGCCCTCCAGTTGAACGCCGAGCAAATCTCCCTGGAGGCGCTCCTCTGCCTCACGCAGGCGCTGGGCTTCAAGCTGGCGCAGCTTCTCACGGGAGAACACCGCTCCTTTAGGGAACGCGTTCTCTGTCAGCCCGCCAGCTCTCTCCAGCACTTCTTTCAGGGTTTCGCCATCGCGGAAGGTATATTGGCCGGGGTAACGAACTTCACCTTTTAGTTCGACTGTTCGGGTTTTGGCAAAGTCGGGTATGGACTTGATCAGAATTTTGTCCCGGCTTTCCAACTTAAGGTTCGTGTTGCCGGCCATGGCGTCCGTTAGATTAACGTTAATTATTCGGGTCTGGCCCATGCCGCTTTCATCGATGTCATAGCGCGCGACTTCAGCCTGGTACAATGAGGCGGAGTCTTTCAAGCCGCCAGCTACGAATAAAGCGTCTGACAGGTTACGGGTCGCCGGCATTGGGTATTCGCCCGGGTAGCGAACCGGCCCGCTGATGCGGATCGTTTGTTGCGGATTGGCCGGGTTTGCCTGGCTTTTCAGTCGCTGCAACACCGGGCTGAACAGACTCTCGCGGGTGAAATTTCGCCCCTCTTCCCCGCCTTCTACCTTGCCCGCATCCGAGAAAATCAGGATGCGATCTTTTTCTTCAAGCAGCAGGTCTTCATTGCCGCCTTTCTGGCGGATGGCCTCTCTCAAGCGCAGATTCAGTACCGATATGGTGTCAGTTTCCTGATCGGTTCTAACGATCGCAGCATAACGTTTGTCCGCTGTCGGCATGAGATCGGCATCCAGGTTTTGCAGCAGCGAGCTCACTCTCATGCCCGGCATCCATGCAAACTTACCAGTGCGGGTAGCGGCGCCTGCTACTTCAACATATTGGCCGGTAACGTCTGAGATTGAGGGAATCTCCACTTTATCCCCTGCCTTGATGCGGGCTTGCCGGCCTTTCGATGTTGTGAAGTCTGCTTCCGCAATAATTCGCAGGAAGTCTTCGTTGGTGCGCTCGATATTGATTCTTTGTGGATAGGCCTGGGAGGTGAGGCCGCCAGCCATTTCCACCAGCTCGGCCAGGGTATTCTCGCCATTAAGCTCGTACAGCGCCGGGCGGTAAACTTCACCATCAATACCGGCACGCTTTCCAACGGACGGGATGAAGACCACGTCTCCTGGCTGCAAGCGGCTGTCTTCAGAGCTGTCGCCCGCCATTAGCAGGTCATAAAGATCCAGGGTGCCCAGTAGTTTCCCATCCCGCTTATGTTGGACATTACGCAGAGAGCCAGTTTGCTTGATGCCACCAGACACATAAAGTGCGTTCGTGATGGTAGAGAGGGAGCTCACGCTGTAGGAACCGGGGTTCCTGGCCTCACCCAGCACGAATACGCGCATACTGCGAAGCTCGCCCAGGGACACGCTCGCCTCCACGCCAATGTATTGCTCGGAAACCCGCTTTTTAATTTGCTGCCGCGCCTCATCGAAACTCAGGCCTGCAACACTCATTGGGCCGGACTGCGGGAAGCTGATCGACCCATCCCGGCTAATGGGCAATTCCAGGTTCTGGTTCTCTTTGCCCCAAAGCTGAATACGCAACACATCGCCTGGGCCAAGGGTGTAATTCGCAGGGACCGGAATTTCGGTTACGGGGGCAAAGGTGGTAGGGCTGCCGGCAAAGAGATCGTAGCCATAAGGCTTCAGGCCACCGTTCTTTTCCGCTTCTTCATCCTCTTGCTGTTTTTCGGCCCTGGCCTTTTCCCGCTCTTCGTCAGAAATGCTGGATACAGGTTCGACTATCTGGATGTTCTCCGGGCGCCGCGCGGAATTATTACGGCCGCCCATTACGCTATCCAGGTCCACACCATATTGCCTCGCCAGAGCTTCCTGTTGGGCCCGGGGCAACTGTTTGAACTGTTCAATCTGGGCAGGTGAGATGGATTGTGCGTAGCTCGCAAGGGGCAGCAATAGACTCAAGGCTGCTAGTAGTTTTTTTGCTGTCACTGTTTTGAATCCAAACATTGAGTTATTTGATCAGAAGCGGTATTTCCAGGCGGCAGAAACTGACCATTGGTCTTTTTCTCCGCCCAGGAGTTTGATGTTTTTGTCGGTAAGCTGCAGGTTTACATCCAGCCAGCCACCGAAGAGCTGATTGCCATAGCCCAGGTTGGCGATGGCTACTTTTTGATTGCCATCCGGCACGTTGTAGAACACATCCTCATCCGGCTGGCTTACACGGTTTCCACCGTCTTTGTTGAGGTTGGCGTAGGTAAGCGCAGCAGTCAGCTCGCTGCCATCAGGTAGAAAGCTGAACACGCCCAGAGAAACGGCCTCTGCATCGGCGTCAAAGGTGGAACCCAGCGCTCGGCCGTAATACTGGTAACCAGTGGTGTAATTGAAGTGGTCGTAGGCGTAATCCGGCCTTGTGTCGCCAATGAGATCCTCAGCCAGAGTATTGGTATATTCCGCGAACCATTGTTGGTCAGACTGTAGCAGTTGTGTTGTCCAGTCTACGCCAAACAACCACGACTTCCGGGAGGGAAGATAACCAGCTTCGTCTTCCCCCATCATCTGGGCATAGAGTCCCATGGTTTGCTCACCCAAGGGAAAGCCGTAACGAGCATCAATGGTCGCGATCTGGTTGCTGGCGTCGTCTTCGGCGGTGTCGCCTTCCTCAACATTATCTTTACCTATGAAGGCATCCCATACTGTGGAGAAGCCCTCTGGCCTGCCCTCTCCGCCAAACATAATCGTGCGAGACAAACCTATTTCCAATCTTTCAACCGGAGAAAAAGTAAAACGCATACCGAGCAACTTGGCGTCCGGAATAGCACGTTCTTCTTCCAACTGGCCAAGAAACACGTTTAGCCGCCACGCGCCTATCCAGGACAGCCATTTGGTTTCCGGTGCGAGAGTTGTTTTTCGGTCTACCCACACAGCCGGTATCGGCCTCGCGTTGTTCGAGAGAATCATGGTGGACTGCCACCCAGGCCCCCACCATCGCTCTATGGCACCGGCGCCCAGCACCCAGTTGCCAGCAGTTGCGGCAATGTAGGAGCCGTCTAATCGAAAGGTCTTGTCGTCTTGCGGGCTGGCAATGGCAGAAGGTGCCAGGCCAACAGCCCAAGCCTCGCCCTGCCACTGTAAATTAGCTCTAAGCTCCCCTTCTTCCCGCGGTAGCTGCTGGAAGCCCCTCTGGAACGCGGGCTCTGTGCTACCGTTCAGCTCGAGCTCTCCACGGAAGCCACTGAGGGCCTGCTGTTCCTTCTCGAACCCCAGATACGCCTGCTGCATGGCCACAGAGTTTTCCCCGGCCTGTTTCTGCGCCTGGTCAATATCTGCCCACATAATGGGCCATGTGGTAACGCTACCCGCGTAATGCCCTCTATCGGAAAGTTTTTGTACGGAATGCCTGGCTCTGGCATCACCGGGCTCGAGCCAGGGCGCGGCTACTAGATTTGCAGAAGCAAAAAGGGCTGGCACAGCAAGGAGTAAATGGCTCATCCTGAGTACTGTCATTGGGCAGTTCCTGGGAAACGATTAGCGCTGGGTGGGTAGGATAGAATCAATAGATATTTTTTGCGAACAGGCTCAACGGCGTTTTGATCAGGATCTTGATATCCAACCACAGGCTCCAATGGTTGATGTATTCCAGATCCAGCTCAACACGCTTTTGCATCTTGTCCAATGTTTCGGTTTCGCCGCGGTAACCACTGATCTGGGCTAAACCGGTAATACCAGGCTTGATTCTATGGCGGGCCATGTAGGCGAGAATCTTGTCGGAGTAGTAATCGTTGTGGGCGATCGCATGTGGCCTGGGGCCAACCAGAGACATATCGCCTTTCAGCACATTGAACAGCTGCGGGAGTTCATCGAGGGAGGATCGGCGCAGGAAACGGCCGATGGGGGTAACACGTGGGTCTTGCTTCTGCGCCTGTTTTACCTGCGCGTCGCTATGGACCTTCATGGAACGGAACTTCAATACTTCAATGATGTTGCCATTCCAGCCATGGCGCTCCTGGCGGAAAAGTACCGGGCCCGGGGAGGAATGCTTAACGGCAATGGCGCACGCCAGAAGCACCGGGCTGAGCAAGATAATGCCCAATAGCGCCAATGACTTGTCCATGAACGACTTCATGAGCGCACTGCCTGGGTAGGCGGTGAGCGGGCTTTCGTTCAAGTGTATGGCCGGCATTCCGCCCAGATTGTGAATACTGTGATTCAGCAGTTTCAGGTTGGCGAAATCCGGTACCCAGACGACGTCTACACTGGCGTCCAACAAGTCAACGTAGAGGCCCTCTATCTGATCCGTCTCCCTTGCCGGTAACGCAATATAGACACGGGCCACCTGATTCGTGCGGATAATATCGCGCAACTGGCTTACGTAACCGAGCGTTGGGAAGTAGCTTGTTTCTTCAAGCTCGTCGTCCTGGGCATCGTCAAGCACCACCAGGCCAACCATGTCTTCGCTGCGCTCATATCGGAGTTTACTGGCGAGGTTATAGGCAAGCTGGCCTGAACCAATCACCACGCAGGTACTGGCCGATCCCAGCTTGGTTTCTACTCGCCGGGCAACCTTGTGGAGAGGCATAAAGGCAATAGCTTGTAGCAAAAAGCCACCAACGATCCATTGGAGCACGACTTCCCGTGAGTAGGTTTCGCTGGTTTTTGTGATAAAGCCAATGAACACCAAAATGGCCGCAAGGGTAGCCCAGGCCGCTGCCAGTCTTGCAATGCCAACGAGATAGCCATTGCGGGTGCTGAATGCCCGATAGACAGCGTATAAAGGAATCGCAAGCAGGGAGGAGAGTACTGCCAGGACGCGGTAGGCGGAGGGAACGTCGCCCGATTTATCGAGTGTCAGAACCAACAATAGTGCGACCTGAATAACTGTCGCAACAGCCCACTGCCCCCAGAAAATGAACTTTATGGGAGCCCTGGTCATTGGTGCCAACGGGTACTCGTGCCGAGGCCTGGATAACCGGACACTGGCAAGCTGATGCGGGTGAAATTTGGTTCTTGAAAAGTCGTTCATGAAGCTTTCTGGCACGCTACCGCCCCACCGACCAGTGCCCAGTGTTTTAAGGTCATAAGAATTATTTTCTGCGGACAAGGGTAAAACGGCTACAACGGGAGAGAATTTCCCAACAGCTTCCTTGTCAGGGAATGAATGAAGTATTTCAAAAGCGTGACGATTCTACGGCAAGCGGTATGACAAGCAAGTGACAAAAAGTCTGACACGTGACAAATCAGGGGGTTGGAGCCGTAAAAAGTTGTCAAAGATTAGAAAATGCAGCGAATCTGATCACATTTTCAGCACCATACAAGGCCATACCCGACAAGATTTTGGCAGGTTAAGTGTTCCGGGATCCGCCCCCTATTCACGACCTGATAACGGATACAGGCAACTTCACCTGCTGCTGCTTCTGCATAAACGAAATCAGCACAATTGCCCGCTTTTCACCATCATAGGCCTGAAAAATCGCGCTAATGCCTTTAAACGGGCCATCATCCAGCTCTATGGGCTGACCCGGCTTGATGCCGCCCTGCTCTGCCACCTTATCCATACTGCTTTTAATGTGAGCAATCACTTCGTCGTCAATCGGTGCTGGCCGGTTGGCAAAGCTGACGATGCGCAGCACACCGCGAGTGGACCGGAGCTTAGCCCACATCGGGTCGCTTTGCTCCAGGTTCACAAATACATAACCAGGAAACAGTGGCTCCAGCTTTTTGGTGCGTTTACCTGCCTTGATCTTCTCCAGCTCGATTTTCGGGTAGAAGCAGGCGATATCCTGATTCTGCAGGTGCTGGACCGCCCGGTCGCCCTGAGCCGGCTTGTGTTGTAGTGCGTACCAGGTCATGGGTTAGAAATACCAGTTTCCCGCGGCAATGAAATTAGGGTTCAGGATGTTTTCTTTTCCGTAAACCAGGGGCTGGCCCTCTGGCGTTTGCACCTTCCCCCCTGCGGCGACGAGCACCGCGTGGGCGGCCGCAGTATCCCACTCGCTGGTTGGGCCCATTCGTGGATAAATATCAGCATGCCCTTCGGCAATTCTGCAGAATTTCAGGGAGCTGCCAGCCTGGACGGTTTCGTGCGATCCCAGGGCCTCAATAAAGGTACGGGTTTCTTCATTCAGGTGGTTTTTGCTGGCGACCACGCGCAACGTGTCTTTGGGTTCTGCCACCCGTATGCGGTGCACCCGGCCTGTGCGATCCCGCATATGAGCACCCTCACCCTTGATGCCCCAGAAAGCCTCTTTCAGGGCCGGAGCGGTGACCACGCCCATTACGGGCTCGCCATCTTCAATCATGGCGATGTTTACAGTGAATTCGCCCGTACGCTGGGTAAAATCCTTGGTGCCGTCGATGGGGTCGATCAGCCAGAACCGGCGCCATTTTTTTCGCTCTTCCCAGGGGATTTCCGCGCCTTCTTCCGAGAGTATGGGGATGTCCCGGCTGATGTTGCGCAGGCCTTTTACGATGATGTCGTGGCTCGCAATGTCGGCGGCGGTGATTGGCGAGTGATCATCCTTGTAGCTCACTTTGAAATCGGACTGGTAGATGTGCAGCACTTTTTCGCTGGCTTCGTCGGCGATTTTGATCACGTCTGGGAGTATGGAGCTGTAGTGCATCAGATCTCTACCTCTTCAAACAAATCAGGCACTTCGGCATTCCACCCGAACTTTTCAGTAATGCGTTTGCGCATGGTATCACTGGCTACTGCCTCACCGTGAGTCACATACACCTTCTCCGGTTTCAGAGAGCCTTGCTCCAGCCACTGCAGAATTTCCTGGTAATCGCCGTGGGCGCTCATGGAATCGAGGTTGTGGATCTCGGCTTTCACCGGCCAGTATTCGCCATGTATCTTTACCGATTCAGCACCTTTCACCAGCGCGTCACCGCGCGTGCCCGGGGCCTGGAAGCCCGCGAAGACAACGCTGTTTCTGGGGTTGGGCAGCAGGGTTTTCAGGTGGTGCAGTACGCGACCACCTGATGCCATACCACTGGCAGAAATAATGATGCAGGGGTAACGGGCGGCATCCAGTTCTATGGATTCTTCCACGGTGCGGACGAACTGGGTTTTGTCGTCGATCAGTTCACACTGGGGGCCGTTGAGCTTGTGTTCTTTGTGGTGTTTGCAGAAGATTTCTGTGGCTTTGATGGCCATTGGGCTGTTGAGATACACCGGCAATTTGGGAATGCGCCCCTGCCCCATCAGCTTGTGTATCACATACAGCAACATCTGCGCACGGCCAACGGCAAACGCAGGCATCAACACGATTCCGCCACGGCCTGCGGTTTTGGTGATGATCTGCTCCAGATCTTTTTCAGGATCGGTTTCGCCATGGGTGCGGTCGCCGTAGGTGGATTCGCACACGAGCACATCGGCATGGCTGATGGGCTCTGGCGGGCGCATGATGATGTCGTCCTGGCGCCCCACATCGCCGCTGAACACCACGGTACGGGACGAACTCTTGTGGGTAACGTGAACACAGGAGGAACCCAGAATATGCCCTGCGGGGGTGAACTGTACTTCAAAACCTTTTACCGGTTCGAATCTCTCGTGGTAGTGCAGGGATTCGAAGTGTTTCAGGGCTTCCCAAGCATCTTTCTCGGTAAAAAGCGGCTCCGGTTTTTCGTGCTTTGAGAACTTTTTCCGGAATGCGTACTTGGCATCCTCTTCCTGCAGAAACCCGGCATCGGGCAGCAGTACTTTGCAGAGCTCATGAGTGGCTTTGGTGCAGTAGATCTTGCCTTTAAACCCGTTCTTGACCAACGCAGGAAGGTAGCCGGAATGGTCAATGTGCGCGTGGGTAAGCACCACAGCATCAATAGTTGAAGGATCTACCGGAAACTTGGCCCAGTTTCGGCGGCGCAGGGTTTTCACGCCCTGGTACATGCCACAATCCACCAGCATGCGGTGATTGTCGTCGGAAAGCAGATAACGGGAGCCGGTGACGGTGCCTGTACCACCGAGGAAGCGGAGTTTCATAGGCGCGTAAGTCCTTGTCTGGTTGGCGATAGACAAAGCTTAACGTAATTTTCCGGTGATGGGAGTGCTGTGGAGGGAGGAATTGACCCCGGTCAGTGGTGATCACCGGGGCCTGATGAATGTTTTAACCCGGAACAACACCACAAGCCACTCGGGCACCGCCACCCCCAAGAGGCTGGGGTGAATCCGAGTAATTGTCTCCCCCACCGTGAATCACCAGGGCCCGGCCTTTAAAATCGCTCAGCTGCAGCCGCGGCGCAATATTGGTCTGGGCGTTTTCTCCCTCCTGGCCAACGTGCAGCCTCGGCAGGTCGCCAAGATGTCCGGATTTATCGAACGGGCCTTTGTGCTTCCCGGTATTTTCTGGGTCGTAGTGTCCACCGGCGGCCCCTGCAGGCGTTGTTTTTCCGTTTTTTTCTACTGGGCTGCAGTCCGGATTTTCATGAAGGTGAAAGCCGTGAATTCCGGGCGATAGCCCAGCCAGGTCAGACTCAATCAGCACGCCCTGATCGTAATCGGTGAGTGTAACCGTGCCTATGGAATCCCCGCGACCTTCCACGCCGGCCTCAAACACTTCCACCTCAAGTTTTGGCTCTGCGATTGCCTGTGAAGCCGCCAGAATCAAAGCAGCGGACGTTGTGACAAGGGATAAGCCCTGTTTCTTGCTATGCATACTGTTCTCCTTATCCATTACTGTTAAAGAAGATACCGATGCCCCGCATGGTGAGCGCCTGCCAACAAGCGTAGTCTCGATCTCGCTTGTTTTAAACATTTGACGATGCGAACGCCCTGAATTCCGAATTTTTGATCTTTAGCAAGACCACAACCGGGGCAGCCGACTATTCTTTGGCCTTTCCGAAGAAGTAGGTGGCTTATGCTGGGTAGTTCGCACTTGAGGAAACTGATGATCGTCGTCGGCCTGGCGGCCGGTCCAGTGGTTTCAGCCAGCCCTGCCGACGATGCAATGTCACAACTGAACGCCATCATGGCCGATGACGCCAAACGCCAGGCGAGCTACGAAGCCGGTCACGAGCGCATCCGCTTTTGTGGCTATTGTCACGGCGAGGACGGCAACAGTAAGCGCGAATACATACCCAACCTGGCCGCCCAACACCCGCTCTACCTGTTCAACCAGTTCGAGAAATTCCGCGACGGTACCCGCGAGGACTATGTGATGTCCAAGCTGGCGAAAACACTGTCATTGGAGGAGCGGATTAATATTGCGGTTTATTACAGCCAGCAAACGGCTAAGCCCCGCACCGGCAGCGACCCCACCAAGGCTGAGGCTGGCGAGAAGCTGTTTGCTGTGCGCTGTGCCGGTTGCCACGGTGACAAAGCACAAGGTTTCAGGGATATGCCCCGTCTGGCCGGCCAACCGGCTGAATATCTTGGGATTGCGTTGAGACGGTTCAAGGAGATGGACCCGACCAAGCACAGTACGCCGATGATTGGGGTGGCTGGAGTTTTGTCGGAGGGGGAGATTGAGGCTTTGGCGGGGTATTTGGCTGGACGATGATCAGACCTGCAGCAAATGAGAGAAGCTCTGATCAGGCTTGTGCCTGTCCATTATAACCGCCGAAATGAATTGCTGGTCTGACCCGTTTACTCTTCTTTCATAATACGAACGACCCGTTCGTCCATGCAGCTACGCACAAATGCATTCATTTCACGCTGGTCGCCGGACTCGTAGAAGCGGAGCATAAGTTCATTGAACTCGAGCTGGCTTGAAGCCGGGATATTGATGGCCGGATAGCCGTTGCTCAGCAGGTGGCCGTTCATCATAAAACGCCCCATGCGCTTGTTCACATCGTAGAAAAACTGGCAACGGGCCATGGTCAGGAACAGGTGGACAGCCTGATCGTAAACATCATCCATGTGTTGTAGTTCATCGATCATTCGGTCAAAACGTTCCGGTAACTCACTAGCCGCCGGTGGCTCGTAATCAGTGCCGGCAATGAGTACGGAGCCACTGCGAAAACAGCCCCACTCCAACGCTTCTTCCCTTGCAGCAACCGCATGCAGAGCCATGGCGCAATCGGCCGATAAGCTGAAGCTCCCTTCCCGGATCATCTGAAACAGCAGCTTCCAGACCTCGCCCTGATTAACCGCGATTTGCTGATCGCTCAGCCGATGCCCACCCACTGTGACACCCTGCAGCAGGGTTTGCACCTCCGGCAACGTGAAGTTGATGCCCTCCAGGCGCACTGCATCGTAAACAAATACCGACACCGCACGTTGTGCAAGCATAAGTGCTTTTTCGGGGTTGGGTGGCATTGACCAGTGCTTGTCTGTGGCGGTGGGCATTTCGGCTCCGGTTGGCGGTGCAACTTTCAGTTGTTTTCAAGACTGCCAATTTACCATACCGGGCGTTAAAAGCTGAGTTTACACTTGCTATGGAGGACACTGGTGCCTGTCCATGATCTTTTGCATGAATCGGCACCAAAAAGTCCTGTGCGTCATTCTGCTGCCAATGGTCATCCTCTCAGTACCTCAGATATTCGGCCCTAAAAACTTCTTACCCAATCCAGAGGTCGCGACGATTGCTCTATACCTATCGGCATTTGTCGTCATCGTGGTATCGCTTTGGGCCGGGTACCTGCTTCACACGGGAAAGATCACTCCGGATCCCCAATGGCATTCATTTGGCCTTGGCAAAAAATGCCTCACCTTCATAGGTTGCCCCTTGTTGCTCTGGATAATGTGCCACTTATCCTTCGGTTACACAGTGCCGCGCATTTGGACGATGCTGGATAGCGAAGCAAGAACGGTAGCATACCAGGTCACAAAAAACCGTGGCGGTGGGCGCCACTCGTGCAGCTATCAGCTAGAGAACGATCAACTGGACCGAATGTATTTCGAAATCTGCGTGCCCAGAGATTTCTGGTACCGTCTGCCAGACGGTCCCTTCATCGCAACATTCAAAGTTGAGCAATCGCCTTTAGGAATGACATTCAAAGGGACTGGGGTTAACTGGGCGCCCTTCTCCAGTGAGCCGAACCACAAAGGGTAAAAGAAGCTGCGGCGAGTTCTTACACTCACTAATTAAACATTCCTAGATACCAACCTGAAAAGAAAAACAGAAACATAAGAATCGCATATACGGTGAAAGGCACGATTACCCAGAGTTTCAACGAAAGAGGCAAGGGCTCCTTCTCGTCACCCATTCTGGATTCGATGCGGGGCCCTATTCGCGGAAGGTTCCGAAATGCAAAGAACGCGTATACATGCCCAACCCTCATCCATCGACCTAGAGGTCCATTCCTCCAGATTATACGGACCTCATCCAGTTTCTTACCGGGCGTTGCGATTCGCCGCTCGACTTCCTCGGTTTTACGAAAAAATAGTGTGACCATCAAAAACATCAGAATGACGCCAACTACCAATGACGCAACTATTGTAACTTCCGCCATTGACGTCAACAGCTCCTCACTCATGAATAGCCTCTCTCAAGATTTCGCCGGCGCCTTCCCCTAATATTCCACCCCCAACCCCGCCAGCGGCAGCGCCGAGGCCACCAACGATAACTGCACAGGCCACGCCACCGATGCCTGCAGTCGTGACTGCGAAAGCTGTACAGGTAGCAGCTGAGGCTAACCCAACAAGACTTCCTCCAGCCAGAGAGCCCGTGAACTTACCCCCCTCCCGGTAAGCAACGACCTGACACTGTTTATTATCCCCTACGGTGCATGCCTCACTGATCTTTAAAGCTGACATTGACGCGTCTAGCGTTATGCCCAAATAACCCACGTTCCTGGCATATTTTGCCCCCCGAGCCACTCGCTCATAATGCGTTGCATACCCAGGTATACCGCCAACCCCAGCCGTCTTCCAATTATGCACAATGCTCCTGGACGACAATCCCAACGCCCGCTTTAGTTTTGCATCATCATCCAGTGACATCCCCTTGCGGGCCACACTTCCCAAAGCAAAATCCAGTTTCTTGAAAAGCGCTCGCCGCTTCTCGAAAAACTCCGGGTGGTTGAGGTGCCCATGCCTCCGGTAACTGTCCTGATGAAGCCGCTCGATTTTCTTTAAAGTCGACTCAATGCTACTAATCTGTTTGGAAACCATCACGGCTCCAGCACCCAGCCCCGCCGAACCGGTCGAGGTGATGGCCTCCAATAAATCGTAGTATTTGACAAGAAACTGCGCTTCATCCTGTTCCAGTGACCTAACCTGGGCATTTACCTGCGCCGCCACCTCCATCAACTCGACTTCTTTTTGAGTGCATTCCATGCCCTCTGGATCACCCAGC
Organism: Marinobacter sp. C1S70; assembly: GCF_000475355.1. Classification (NCBI taxonomy): domain Bacteria; kingdom Pseudomonadati; phylum Pseudomonadota; class Gammaproteobacteria; order Pseudomonadales; family Marinobacteraceae; genus Marinobacter; species Marinobacter sp. C1S70. The sequence goes on from NZ_AXBW01000031.1 coordinate 34,042, forward strand.
ACAACCATCTCACCGGGCATCAGCTGTCCGCCCAGGCCTGGATTCAAACGATCAAAATGATCTGGCTTTGCCGAGGCGTCTCCGTACAAGGCGTTCAACAATTCCGTTTTGCTCATCGGCCTCTGAACGACGTGGTAACCCGGCTCTACCGCAGCCTGAGACTGATCCTTTGTTGGGGATGAGATTGGAGTTGATGCCGTCATACTGGATGCAGCGGGCCCACCTGCAGAGGCATTGTTCGTGCCATTACCGACACCGCTGGCACTTTGTGATTCCGGAATAGCGCTGCCAGAGACATTAGCGCGAGAGGCCGCTTGCGGAGCTGGCTTTGACGGCGCCGGTGAGATACCCGAAAACGGCGTGGGCGTGAAGGTATCGCCAATCACAACGCTACCACTGCCAATAGTGACGCCCCCGCACGAGACCGCGCTGCCTGTGACTGCCGCAGGAATACCGTTGATGAGCACGGTTGCCGAACCCGCAGCGATGGCGCGCGGGTGGGGAGGGTGTTTGGGCTTGGAGTGCGGGGCGAGAGGATCACCCACGCGGGCAACAGGTTTGCCGTCGATCAGGACATCGGGGGAGCCTCTGCGCAGGGAATGGCGCCGACGATTTGGGCAGTAACGGCACGACTACTCGTGTGTTCAAGCCACTGAGAAGGTCGGACTGTACATCCAGCAGGTACCCTGCCCCTTCTTCATTTTCAAAAATATCGAAACGGGACATCAGAACTGCCGATGTCGTGCAAGAGGCAAGCCGTTGGCTTCAACATAGGCATTCGAGCTTTCAAGTGCCTTGGCGTTTTCGTTAAGCCACTTATTCTGCCTATGAAGCTTGACTGCTTCCGCAATTCCTGCCTCTGCAGACCGCGAGACATTGATTCCAAGGGATTTTGCCTCTTTAAGAAGAGCGCTATCCAGCGACAGATTCGTCGGTTTACGTACGGATTTCGCAACTTCAGTAGTTCGCATGGCATGCCCCCTCGAACAGTATTTGAATCAGTATATGCGCATGGTTCTTGGGCATCAACAGTGAACAGACAATGTATCGGGGGTCTGACCCCGCTATGCCACCATAGCCCGAAATGTCAGATTAATCCGCGGCGATTGCACCGTCTTCGTCGCCGGGAGGCTGTGCTGCCAGAAGGCCTGGGTAGCGCCACTCATTACCAGCAGGCTACCGTGTTCCAGCATAAGCTTTATTTGATCCTTGCTCTGCTTGTGCCGGAAGACAAACCGCCGCGGCGCCCCGAGGCTCACCGAAGCGATTGCGCCGTGCTTTTTCAGCTCGGGCTCGTCATCACTGTGCCAACCCATTGCCTCCTCACCGCTATGATAAAGATTGAGCAGGCAGGAGTTATAGGGCTCGCCACTGCACTGCTCGACCAGCGCTTTCAACTCCGCCAGCACCGGAACCCAGGGCAGCGCCTGCTTGGTGGCCCTTGAATAGGTATAGGCAAACGGCCGGTCGCCATACCAGGCCACCTTGCGGCGGGTGACTACCGGGCGGCCGAACATCACCAGCTCGTCATGGGCCCAGGGGATTTCCTCCAGCAAACGCCGGAAGAAATCATCTGTCTGCCCGTGCCCCATCACTACCCCGTAATAGCGGACATCGCCATCACAGGGCAGAAGGTTTCCTGGCGGGGTGAATTGGTCAAAGAGGTCCATAGTGCCCTCGTTAGTTAACAAGTGCCTGTCCGCGCCCCCATTGATAACGGTGAATTGGTGGTACTGGTACTGAAGATAGGCACAAGAGGAGACGTTTACAAATGAGTGCTCAAATTATTGAACGAGAAGGCAAACCAGAATATGCCGTGGTGCCCTACAACGAGTATCTCGAGCTGCTGGCACTTGCTGAAGATGCGCAGGATGCTGCAGACGCCAGCGCTGCAATGAAGGAGCTGGCCATCGGCGAGGATGAAACCGTTCCGGGAGACATTGCCGAACGCCTGATAACCGGGAAAGAACACCCGGTGAAGATCTGGCGAGAATACCGCGGGCTGACCCACAAGGCGAGCACAAGGCGAGTGCCTGTCCCTAATCAGGCTATGTCTATAATCAGTTCGAAGACTGATTATGCGGCAGATGCCTTTTCGCTCTGTGTCTGTCCATGCTCATGTGCAGGCTAGTGCCTGTCCATGCTCAAACTTGTCCATGCTCAAACTCTCCACCGGGCGCTGATATGAGCACCGGCAGGACTGGATTGAAAAGCGGATTCAGCTGCTGTCTTCTGTGTTTGCGGTAGATATCAACGCCCACAATCTGGACACAGCCCAAAGTTGCAACTAAAATCAGTCGCAAAAGGGGGATTTATGGATGTCAAAGCACGGAAAGCTACTGACAAAATTGCTGAACAAGCATTCAACATTTACCTGGCAGGAACTGACAACGCTTCTAAAAAGTCTCGGCTATCGCCAGATAGAAGGTCACGGTAGCCGCGTTAAGTTCGACAATGGAGACCCGCAAGCTCTGATTAACCTTCACAAACCGCATCCCGGCAATGAGCTAAAAGCTTATGCAAGGCGCCAGATAATCGAGAACCTTAAATCCGGAGGGCTAATTCAATGAGCAACATGCTGAAATATCGAGGCTACTACGGCTCTATTGAAGTGAGCACGGAAGATAATTGCCTGTTTGGAAAACTGCAGTTCATTCGGGCACTGGTTAATTATGAAGGAGAAACAGTCTCAGAGCTTGAGAAAGCATTCCAGGAAGCGGTGGACGACTATCTGAACACTTGCGCAAACCAGAACATAAAACCCGAAATACCCTGCAAGGGTTCGTTTAATGTGCGAGTTGGCCACGATTTACACTTGGCGGCTAGCGTCGCTGCCCGCCGCCAAAGCATCTCTCTGAACGACCTTACACGCAACGCGCTCAGCGAGTATCTGGAGCACCACCCTTGAGTGCGATGGCCTGGTACATTTGGATGGGGTGACATTGTAATCCCCCCATTTTTAAC